>CAXUNZ010000006.1:436-23455 GCA_964252525.1 uncultured Acetobacteraceae bacterium | reverse complement strand
GTTTCGGTGCCGCCGTATTGCGGCGAGAACAGCACGCCTTTGTCAAGCCAACGATCCTGGAGCGGCGCGGTCAGCCTGCCACCCGCGATAATGGCCAGCCTGACCGTTCGAAAATCAGCTTGGGCGAAATGCTGCGATGCCGCGATCAGCTCGTACATCAACGGCACCAGCCCGACATGAGTGATGCCATTTTCTGCATCGCCCAAGAAGCGGCAGGCCGCATCCGCATCGAACCGCGCACTCAACGTCGCCTTGCCACCGAAGAACAGCACCGGATTGGTCAGGCTGTTCAGGCCGCCGGCATGAAACAATGGCAGGGGCGTATAGACGTGGGCACCGGCTTCGGCGACGCGCGAGGCTTCCGCCTGGTTGAAAGCTTGCCACACCACCGCCTCCAGCCTGCAAGTCGCCGCTTTTGGTGCGCCGGTCGATCCGGAGGTAAAGAGGATGAGCGGAACCTCGTCGCCATGCATATCGACGCGCGCCACCATCGGCTCTGCACCCTCGGCCATCTGCTCGAACGTCAACGCCTCTCCGCCCCACATGATCACGCGGTCAATGCCGGACGCCGCGGCAATCCTTTCCGCTGCCTCCCTCCACGTGCGGTCCGTGACCATCAGGGCCGGCGACAGGCGGGAACACATGTCCGATAGTTCTAACACCGTCAGGCGATAATTCAGCGGGACCAAAGTCACGCCAGCGCGGATGCAGGCGAACTGCAACTCCAGAACGCGTATGTCTCCCTCGACAAGCATGGCGATACGGTCCTGACCTCTCAGCCCGCACTCTCCCAGCAACGCGCCGGCAAGCCGGGCCACGCGGCGCTCGAGTTCGGCCCATGTCCTTGTCTCGCCACGATCCAGCCCGTGCAGGGCCACGTCGTCCGGCCGGGTTCGCGCGTGATGCGCCACCCAATCACTATAACGAAACGTCACGGCAGGCGGATTTCCGCCGATGCCACGAGCCTTACAAATGCAGTCTCATTTTCCACAGACTGTCTCCACCCGCCGCCGCTTCTACGTGCATTTCTCGCCGTCAGCTTGCGCCATGCCAAATCTAACAGTGTTATATTAATCCTTCAACGGGAATCTTGACGCCGTGTCCCGCTTGGCCGAGTGGTCCCACCGGCGGCAGCTTGTGCCGCAGCACTGCACGACGGGACTTCCATGGGACGACCCATCAAGGCTCTCATTTCGCGCTCGGCCGCCATCAAGGCTGCGCTTACGATCATCGACGAGGAAGGGCTGGAAGAGCTCAGCATCCGCCGTCTCGGCGCCGCGCTGAACGTGCAGGGGATTTCTCTGTATCATCATTTCAAGAACAAGGACGATATCCTTGTCGCCGTGTGCGAACTTGCCCTCTCGGACGTGCGCACGCCCAGTCGGAGCGATACGGATTGGCCGAAATGGCTCCTTTCGAACGCAAAACTGTATCGCAAGGCATTGCTTGCTCATCCCAACCTCATACCGGTGCTGATGCGCCGCCATCCTTTGCGCATCGGCATGAAAGAACATAATGCAACCGCGGCCCTGCTGGCCGTGCAGGGCGTGCCGCCCGAAGCCATCATGCTGTTGCTGGAATCGCTGGAAGAGCTGGCACTGGGCAGCGCCAGCTACCAGTCCGCGGTGGAGAGAGACGAACATTCCGACACGTGGCAGGAAAACTACCCCTACCTCTACCACCTGTCCCGCAAGGCGGCGCTGTCAAAGGACCGCGTCTTCGAGCTGATCGCCCGCGCCACGATCGACCTCATCATGGCAGAGGTGAAAGAGCAGAAGGAGCATGTTCGAACGCCACGCCGGCCCGTGCGCAAGTAATCCCGAACGGCATTGAGCAGACTGGCAATGGATCAGCTTGAAGCCAGACGGAATGACATCCGCCCTCCCCTGTCCGCTACCTGCCAGCCGCTTTGCCGACGGGGTTTCGGGGCGGTTCCGCGGCGATCTCCCGCATCTCCCGGGATATCTGGTGGACGATGCGGGGCAACCAGAAAAGCGCCACGTCGGCTTTAAGGATATCGTCGGTCCGCCCTTCCTCGAACAGCTGCCGGGCGATGAACACCTTCATCAACAGCCGCACTTGACCGAACAATCCATAGAAGCGCAACGCATCGGCCGAAACGGCGGCGCCGCCCGCATCCTGATAGGCAAGCATGAAGTCAGTCCACGGAATCGTCGATTGTACAGCCTGCTTAATATAGCCGAGATCCTCGGCAGCATGGCCGATATGCGCCAGTTCCCAATCAAGCACCGCGGTCAGGCTGTCGCCGTGATAGAGAATGTTGTGAAAGCTATAGTCGCCATGCACAAAGCTGGGCGACATGTCCGCGGCGTGCACATGATCACGCAGATAGCGAAAGGCAGCTTCCATGCTGACCGATCGGCTGCGCGCCTGCGCGCGCCATGTGCTGTGCCATCTCTCGATTTCCGCGGCCATCGTCTCGCGCGTGGCCGCCTCGCCGAGATGCAGAAGCGCCGGCGCCATCGTATCGGGCGGAATGCGTTGGATTTGCGCCAGGGATCGCGCCGCAGCCAGAACTTTTTCCCGCGAGGCCGGGGCCGCGGTGATGTTGCCGTCCATGGCGCCCGCCACAGCTTGCATCAACAGGAAGGGCGTGCCGATCACGTCGTGATCTTCTTCCAGGTGAAAGGTTTTCGGCACCTGCACGCCCTGGCGATGAAGCAGACGCAGCAAGGCAAATTCATTGACGACACTGGTGCCCAGCGATCCGACCAGCATATCCCGCCGCATCACCAGATCGCTTGGCCATGGGCTTACACCGTCCGCGCTGAACAGGATCGTCTGCTTGGACCGGCCGCCAACCACGATCCGCATGGACGTGACAGCGGCATTCCGATGACCAAGGCGGCGCAACGCGTTTTGCAGGGCTTCCCGCGTGACCGTCGGCGCATCCTGCGCGGCTGCCACCAGCGCCACCCGCGCATCGCCGCGCGCTATCACCTGATCCAGCAAATCGCCTTCGCAGCCAAGGGCATCCGCGTCCGACATCGCGGCCCAGTCCGGCGTTTGTCCAAGCCCCAGGTCGTCCGGCGCGCGCCTGTGACCGCCTTCGGCCACAAAGCGTACGAGCACCCGGCGCACTGCCTCGTAGAGAAACTTGCCCCGCTCACCGGTGATGTCGGGCTTGATGTGCCTGTCCATGTCGGTGAGCAGCGCATCAAAATACCGGCTCTCGCCGCTCGAATGCGGTGACCTGGTCGAAGCCGGCGCTGTTTCGACTGTTGGCGGCGCCTGCATCGTCACAGCCGCGCCTAAAGCATCCAATCCCGCCGCGACAAACCTTGAGTCCTGGTTGCCCGAACGAGACTCGTGACCGGTCCGGTGCCCGCGCGTGGATTGGTCGAAATCTCAAAGTCGCAGAAGCCGCGCAGGCCGTTCCACTCCACATCGCATAGCGAATCGATAACCGCCGTGTTGTGATGTTTCGTGAGGAATCCATCGACCAGCCGGGGCGCGATCTCGATGACATCGCCGTCTTCCAGCACCATGCGCAGCACGCCGCCGCGATGACTGATGGCGTCGATTTCCATGTGCACGACGATATCGACCTCCCTGGCATACGTAACTTCGCCATGCCGGCAGACGATGCCGTAAGTGCGCAGCGATCCGTCCGTACCCTGCCAGGCGGTTGCGTTGAATGTCAGCGCCGGGCCAACGGTGCCGGCGATCCAGCGATGGCTGAGCATCGTGCTGCGGTCGCGCCTACCCCAGCTATGGTCGCGATAGGCAATGCCGTCTATCGTGTGCGACGTCTCGCCCAGACGGACCTCACCTGTGATGGCGCCGCCGACCTCGATATGCCCCTTGGCGAAATTGTCCACAACGGACCCGCCATCCTTGAACAGGTCGAAACGCGGGGTAAAGTCGGTGGCGGTCAGGTCCAACGTGCAATCCGGGTCGGCGATGCGCCAGCGCGTCGTGCCATCATAGTCCATGGTGAAAGCACCGGTCGCGCGAAAGCCGTGCGCGTGCCGGTCCGCTGCCTGCATCGGCTCAAACAAGTAGCGGCAGAAGCGCGTACCCTCGCGCGTGGCAATGCCGTTCCAGCTTGTAACCATGCCGCTGCCGCCGTTGGAATTGCACTCCTGGCCGATCCGGTGGTAGCCGAACACGCCGCGCTTCACATCGGCCCACGTGAGAAAGATGCTTTCCTGCCACAGCGGATCGTCGCCGATATCATGCGGCAGTTCATCGCTCGGCGGGAAGAAGCGTGGCTTTATTACGTCGTTCACGATCGTTTCCCCGATGCGGTTGGACCGGCCTGCCCAAAAAGCGGGGCCGCCTTTTCGGCCAGGCCAGTTCTGTCCGGCTTCTGCGATCGCAAAGCTTGCACAAGCAAAGCCGCGCCGCAAGAACCTATCAGTGTTGGAGCATGATGCGCCAAGCGGTGCGGCGCAATCCCGCTGGGTGCCCTGTTTTGCGCCAACGCAGCCGCCCTCCCTTGAAAGCTTGGTTTTCTACGGTGTATGGTAAGTGTTTCGTAACACCGTGGTTACCGAGCATGGAGTATGTCAGGGTAGTCGAGGATTTTTCCTGCCCCGCCGACACGGTGTGGCGGGAAATCGCGGATTTCGGCGGCATTGCGCGCTGGGTCCAAGGCGTCTCGGCGTGCATGATGGAGGGCGTGGGCGTGGGCGCGGTACGCACGGTTCTGATCGGCCAAAGCCGGCAGGTGCGGGAGCGGCTGACGACCTTGGATACCGCGAGCCGCCGGCTAGGCTACGAGGTCATGCCGCCGCACACCCTGCCTGCGCGTGACGTCCGGTCCATGCTGGACGTGATCGATCTCGCACCCGGACAGGCGCGCATCACCTGGCGTTCGCAAGCAACCTTCGACGGCAACGACAGCGGTGCCATGGCCGACGCAATCGGGAAATTTTATCGTGCCTCGCTGCAAAACCTGAGAGCATTGCTGGATACGGCGGCATGACGCCACTCCCCAGGCAGACCGCCAAGCCGCTTCACCTGGAGGATCAGGTGATCATCATCACCGGCGCGGCCCGGGGACTCGGCCTGGCCTACGCCCGGCTCTTCGCGGCGAGAGGGGCGCGCGTCGTCGTCAACGATCTCGGTGTCGCCCGTGACGGCAGCGCAAGTGCCGCCGACCCGGCGCAGGAAGCAGCCGAGGCCATACGGCAAAACGGCGGTCAGGCCATTGCCGAGGCCTCCGACATCGCCACGGCGGAGGGTGCCGGCGCCGTCGTTCAGGCGGCTCTCCGGAAATGGAACCGCATTGATGCCGTGGTCAACAATGCCGGAATTTTTCTCGGGCAGCGTCCCTTCCTAGAAACGACCTGGGAGGATTTCTTGCGTCTCACGCATGTCCACCTTGGCGGAACCTATCGTCTATGCCAGGCCATATTGCCGATATTCCTGCAGAAGGGTGAAGGCCGGATCGTCAACAGCTGCTCCATCCAGGGATTGTATGGCGCGCCCACCAGCACCGAGTACGCCAGCGCAAAAGGCGCGGTGCAAAGCTTGACGCTCTCGCTCGCGGCCGCGACGCGCGGTACTGCCATCCGTGTCAATGCCATCAGCCCAGGCGGCTTCACCCGTATGGTGAGCGGCGAGGAGAGAAGCCCCGACTTCACCAAAATGCTGCAGGACGCGCTCGATCCGGATCTGGCCGCGCCGGTGGCCTTCTGGTTATGCCATCCGGCCTGCACCCTGCACGGCCAGATCATTCAAGCCTATGCAGGGCGCGTCAGCCGCACCGTGATCGGCGAAGTACCCGGATTTTGGGATCTTGCGCTGACGCCGGAAAGTGCGGCCGCTTGGTTGGAACTGCCAGGAGAAGACAGCCCGCTCTGGCATGCGGGCAGCTCGGCCGCCATGGCGCAGCGCGTGCTCAGCGAAGCCACCGAGCGCCGGCGAACGGCACAGAACGCGTCCTGCTGAGTTGGAGCGGCGGCGGAGGAGTACAAAACGCACGCCGGTAGTCAAGAACGGCAGGAAGAAAGCCACCATGCTCCCACCAATTGCCAATAATGCGGAATCGATTGAATGGGACGAAAGCTTTGATGTTGTCGTCGTCGGCTTTGGTGGCGCAGGCGCCGCGGCGGCGCTTCAAGCGGCAGAGCTTGGTGCGAAGACCTTGCTGGTTGACCGGTTCGGCGGCGGAGGCACAACCAAATACAGCGGCGGTGTGATCTACGCCGGTGCTACCCGCTTTCAGCGTCAAGCCGGTTTCGACGATGATGCCGAAAATATGCTCGCCTATCTTACGCAGGAAATCGGCGATGTGGTGGAACCCGAAACGCTCAGACGTTTCTGCACGGAAAGCGCGAGTGACATCGACTGGCTGGCCGGTCACGGCGTCGAGTTCGGCTCCCAGGCGTATCTCGAAAAGACAACCTTCCCGCCTGAGGGCAAGTTTCTCTATTACTCCGGCAACGAGAAACTCCCAGCCTTCGCGGCGCACGCCCGGCCAGTGCCGCGCGGCCATCGTGTTGTGGGCCCGGGCTACGGTGGCGCCCATTACACCGCAGCGCTAAACAAAGCCCTTGCGCGAAATGCGATCGCTCTTCGCCTTCACGCCGCTGTAACCCGCCTGGTCACGGATGAGGCTGGCCGTGTCATCGGTGTAGAATTGCGGCAATTGCCGCAAGCTTTTCACGCCGCGCATCAAGGCTTATACGAAAAAGCGAGCCCGTGGCTGGCCCACAATAACGTTGCCGCCAAACGCGCCGCCGAAAGAGCTTCTTCCCTGGAGGCAAAGGAAGGCCAAACGTACCTGATTGGGAGCTGTAAGGGCGTGATCCTCGCCACCGGCGGCTTCAGCTATAACCAGGAAATGTTGCAGCTTCACGCACCCTCTTTCGCTCAGCATTACGACAAGCTCCATCGCCTCGCCACGCTGGGCAATGACGGGGCAGGCATCGCACTGGGCCAATCCATCGGCGGCGCCACAGGACGAATGGGCAAGCTCTACGTCGCGCGCAACATTGCACCACCTGTGTCTTTGCTCGATGGCATCCTGGTCAATCAGCAAGGCCGCCGCTTCGTGCCGGAAGATGCCTATACTGGTAACGTCGGGGAAGCCATAGCTCAACAAACAGAACAAAAGGCATGGCTGATTGTGCCCGCAGCCAGCTTCATGCGTGCGCTGAAGGAAGCCGCGACTTGTGGATGGCACAACTTCAAGTTCTTCGGACTGCCCGCGCTCGCCAACATCTTTCTTGGAGGCACGAAGTTCTCCTTGTCCATCGCCGCGGCTGCAAGACACTGCAAAATTCGGGCCGCCTCCTTGCGCGAAACCTGCGAATCCCATGACGAAGATCTACAGAATGGTGTGCTCGATCGGCACGGCCTGACCAGCGCCGCCCGCGCGAGGATCGGCAGCGGCCCGTTTTTCATTATCAATATGGCGCTTTCCAACCGCCACGCATTCACCCCCTACATGACGCTCGGTGGCCTTCGTGTCAGCGAGGCGACAGGCATGGTTTTGCGCGCGGATGGTACGTGCGTGCAGGGCTTGTACGCCGCCGGGCTATGCGCCATGGGCTTGCATTCCGCCGGCTATATCAGCGGCATTTCACTTGCGGATGGCGTGTTCTCCGGACGGCGTGCGGGCCGCGCCGCGGCCGGCAACACAGCGTGTTGAATTCGGCCGGGAAATAAGCGGTTCAGGCCGCATTGCCATCAAAGAATTAGTTCTGTCTTGCGCACGCGCTCGCCGCCGCGCCGGTCGATGTCAGCGGGTAGGCTCTTGGGCCTTTGTGCCCAAGAACCTACCCCATTTAGCAGCAATCAATCCTTGAAGGGGTCGAACTCTCCTTCCCCCGCCATGGCCACGGCAAACGGCCGAAGCGTGTGCAGCACCCGGATGGTGCCGGCGTGTTGCGCCAGAACCTCCGGAAGGCGCCGGTAGGCCATCGGACTCTCATCCAGATCGCCACCGGCCAGCAGAACCCCACGCTCCCGCAGCCAGGCATCCATCTGCTCGCGCGCAAAAAGCTGCTTGGCGCGCTTGCGGCCGAACAACCGTCCGGCGCCGTGCACCGTGGAGTAGAGCGAGGCCCTGGCCTCAGGACTGTCCACGCCCTCAATGATCACCGCATCGTCGCCCATGGAGCCGCCGACAAAGCCGCGCTGGCCCGGAAAGGCCGGCGTGGCGCCCTTGCGCACTACCCACAGATCGCGACCGTCATGCGTCTCCCGCCACGCATAATTGTGGTGATTGTGCACCATATCGGTCACCGTGCCGCCGATGATTTGGCGCACGCGCTCCACCACCCATTCACGTCCGGCGTAGGAGTAGCGTCCGGCGAGTTGCATGGCAGCGATATAGCGCTGACCGATCTCGCTGTCCTCGTCCACGACAGCCGGCGGCACGTTCATGCCATCCTTGCCGCCCGCCGCCTTCAGGTAGCGCGTGGCGCTGGTGTGCCCGAGACCGCGGCTGCCGAAATGCACGCCGATCCAGACCAATCCGTCCTGATCGTGCATCAGATCGACATAGTGGTTGCCCGAACCCACGGTGCCGAGCTGCGCCACCGCCTTCTGCCGATAGGCGTGCATGTCGGATTCGCGCCACGCATCGGCGTCATCGAACAATTCATGCTCGGCGCGTTCGGCGTTGGCGCGTCCGACACCAAAGGAGATCACGCGCCGCACATCGTCCAGGATGGCACCGGCGCGATCCTTGATATCGGCGTACGGCGTGTCCAGCCGTACAGCCATGTTGCCGCAGCCAATATCGAAACCAACGCCCGAGATGCTGATCTGCTTCTCGTAAGCGATCACGCCACCCACCGGCTGCGCGTAGCCGAGATGGCCGTCCGCGCACACCACGCCCGCCACCACATTGCCCACGCCCATGCAGTTGCGCATCTGCGCGATGGTGGCCTCATCGTGCTGGCCAAACACCTGCAACGGCGCGTTCTGAAATGCCGGTGCCTGTGGCGGCAGCACGAGTGCCGCCGCCTCGGCCGCAAGATGTTCGGCGCGGGCAGCATCGCGAAAGGTGCACCAGGCCGGCATCATCTTGCCACCCGGTCCAGCCACGCGCGCATCGGCCTCGTGACCGGCCAGAACGGCCAATTCACGCGCGCGGGTCTCGTAAACATCTGAACGGCGCATTGCCGTCCTCCTTTAGGTCTGGGTGAAAATACTCTGGCGGCCGACATCGGCCGCCAGAGTTGGTTCATTACTGCCGGATAAAATTGGCGATGACGGCGGGTGCCGCCGTATCGAACCCGACCACATCCAGCATGCCGGCATCGTCCGGATCAGCGATGCTGAATCCATTCGACACCATGCCCACCACCACCAGCTTGGCAGCGATGCCGGTCTTTGCGCGATACTGCCGCAGCGCCTGCGCCGGGTGGATGCTGCCGGCCCATGTTTCGCTGTCCGTGTAGACGACGAAAGCATCGACCGAGAGACCCCGTTCCAGCGCATACAGCATCGGCTGCGCGCAATCCGTGCGATCGAACGGCAGGCCCGACACGGCACGCACCGCATCGTCCAGCCGCATCGATGGCGACAAAGGCAGCTTCACCATACCGCCGGTAAAACCGACGATGTGCGTGTTCTCCTCGGTGGCTGCCGTCATCAGCGCCATCGCTGCCGACGCCTCGCGCGGCGTCAGCGACGATCCGGCGACGCGGCCGGCCGCCATTGACCCCGACACGTCCAACGCCAGCAGCAGACGCTTGCCCGTCGGGTCGACTTCGCTGAACGCGGTGTAGAAAGCCGCATTCAGCGCATCGATCACCGCCTGCACAGGCTCCCAACGCAAACCGCCGCGATCGCCCTGGCCCTGCGCGTATGTGCGCAACGCCAGCAGGATCGCCATCGGGTGCAGCCGGACGGCCGCGATGCGCTCGGCATCGCCCAGAGCGGAAAGCACCAGCGGCAGCTGGTCGCCGAGCGGCGCGAGCACGCCCACCGATGTCAGCTTGGCCAGCGACCGCACCAGCGCCGTCAGCGGCATACGTTCAAGCAGCGCCGCCCACACGCGCTTATCGTTCAGCAGCGTGGTCGGCACAGCCTCGCGCGGCAGGTTTTCCGCGCGGATGAGCGCAGCGGCGTCACCACCGTTCGTGGTCTGTCCAAGCGCCACAGCCGCCTTGACAAGCGGCGGCAACGCGGTGGTGACCGTGCCGCGGCACACCCAATCCAGCAGCGCCGCGCGCACAGGCTCGGCCGTCTCGGGGTGCGCGAGCCGCAGCAGGTCGCGGTGCGACCAGCCATTCCGCTGGCGATACTTCACCAGCTGGTAGGCCAGCCGCTCCGCCGGCCCCGCCAGGTACCATGCCCCGACAGCACGTCGGAGCGCCCTGCCCCAACCGCGCGTGCCCTGCACGAACGCGGCGAACTGGAACAGATGCGTGCCTGTGCGCGCCACCTTCGGCAACGCCGCCAGAGCCGCCCTGCGCGTGGCGAGATCCTCCGCCGATGCGGCCAGCGCAAGCGCGAACAATGCAGGATCGTTCTTCGGCGCGCGACCACCCGCGCTGATCTCGACGATGCGCGCAACGGTGCGCGGACCATCCGCCTGAATCGCGCATAAGACGGCGCCCGCGTTCTCACGCGTCAGCACACGCTCGCCGGCGTAATAGCTGCCGCCTTCCGAACCAAGGATCAGGAAGCGGTCCAGCCGCGTCCAGTCATCGATTGCGAAAGCGTAGCCGCCGGCCGAGTTCGGCACGGTGTTCGCGATGTACCGCGTCTGCGGGGTCACCGCAGCAACAGCGCGTGAGAAAATCTTCAGGTAGTTCGTCATGGCCCGCCTCGGATGGATGGTCCGGCGGGCGTGTGTTTGCCGAGGGGTTGCTACAACGCCTTGTTGGGCGCGTGAGGATTCGAACCCCTAGCAGACCAGATAACCCTCGACCTCCGGCCCGCCGGAGTGATGCTTTGAATGATGTTCATGCCCGTATCAGGCCCGTCGGCTGAGATTGGTGCCGCCGATAGTCGCGCTGACGTTCGGGTCGACCAAAGGCGGAATGCCCGGGTCGATTTACAAAGAGTCGTTTCACGCACTGCCTCCTCTCGTCAAAACATCCAACCGGGCGGTCATGTGATCGCCGACGAAACTGCTCTGCCAACTAAGCTACGTCGCCAGATGGCGACGGCGGGTCTCGAACCCGCGACACGATAATCGCCGAACTCCGGCCCGCCCGGCCCATACGCTATGACGCGGACATGTTAGGCCGAGGGGCGCCTTTCCCGTCAGGGACTGCGCGACTGCCGGCGCGCAACGGCTGTTTGGAGCATACCCTCGGCGTCCGGCCCGCGACAAAGCCACAACAGTGGCGGGCATGACGCAAGGACTGGGCGCTACCTTAACAGGATAACCCAGCCCACTCCGGCCCGACACGCGGCGATATGCCGGACCCGTTCCGGCCCGTCAAGCACAAACTTTATATTTTCTACAGCTTGAGCTAACAGGGGCCCGCATGATCAGTCCGGCTCAAATCCGTGCCGCCCGTGGGCTGCTCCGGTGGACGCAAGCCACCCTCGCGCATCGGGCTGCCATCTCGACGGTGACCCTGAACATGATCGAGAACGAGGCCGTGCGGCCACGCGGCCATACTCTTTCGGCCATACAGGCGGCGCTGCAAGCGGCGGGGATCGAGCTTCTTGGCGAGGATGGTAGCGGCATTGGCGTGAGGTTTCACCGTTTTGAACCGCCGGTGGTTGAAGCGACAAAGCCGACGCAGAACGAAGTCAAAATAGGCGTTCGCCGCGCCTGATCTCCGCCGCACAGACGCGGCGGCCATCAAGTCAGCAGCGATTGCAGGCTTATCGTTGTTCGGAATGATCGCGATGCAGCCTCTCGTTCAGACCTTGCCCTCCGTATTGCCGCCGATATTCCCAAGGGCTGGTATGTCAATCTTGGCGCCGGGTATCGACTTGGACACCTTGCGTGCGCGCACCGGGGCGCCGTTGTTGTGCCAGGGCGTGTGAAAACCTTGTTCCCACCGTGCAACGCCTTCTCACCCCATCATATGCTGCACCTGCAGGCAAGCGCCCAGCGCGCCGCCATACACCACCTGCGCCACCAGCGTGGCGAGCGGCGTCTGGTAGCCGTAATTGGTGGCCAGAAACCCAGGCGGCTCCAACTGCCGCAAGGCGGTCGCACCATGAAATTCCGATGCCATGCGCGGGTGTATGAAAGGCAGCAATGGCATGGCGCAAACCAGCAAAAAGACGCCGTGCAGGAAACCCAACACCACGCCCATCCACCAGGTCTCGATACCGAGCGACTTCATGAATGCAAAATACAGGAAGGCAAACGCCCAACCGCCGATCAGATAGAGCACGAAACCCAGTGCGGTCGCCACGTTCCGCCGTCCGCTGAACGCCGATCCCATCATGAACGTCAGGCTCATGCGCGAGAGGCCAAGCCCCTGCGCAAGCTGCAGTACGCTGGCCATGGCTGTCGTGGCCACGAAGCCCCACAGCACCAGCGCGCCCATCATCTGCGGTGTCATCATCAAGCCACGTGACCTTTCGGCATCTGTTCAAGCGCCATCGCGGCATTGATCAGCCCGATATGGGTGAAAGCCTGCGGGAAGTTTCCCAGCGCCTCGCCCGTTCGGCTTTCGATTCCTTCAGCAAACAGACCAAGGTCATTGCCGAACGATAGCAGATGATCGAACGCCCGACCCGCCGCCACATCGCCACGCAGCGCAGCCTGCTGCACCGCCCAGAACGAGCAGATGCCGAACGCGCCCTCGTCTCCCTCCAACCCGTCCACGCCGGCTTCGTAACGTTGCAGCAAGCCCTCCGAGCCCAGACGTTCGCAGATCAGCGCGTAGGTGGAGACGATTCGAGAATCGTGCGCCGGCCTGTAGCCCAATGCGGTCGCAAGCAGCATGGCCGCGTCAACCCGATCACCATCCAGCTCGAGGGTGTACGCGTCAATGACACCGTTGAACCCGCGCCGCTCGATTAATTCGGCCAATGCATCTCGAGTTTTGACGGTTGCGGCCGCTTCGGGCGGAGACAGGCGCACGGCACCCAACCGGTCCAGCGCCAGCAGCCTGTCCATCGCAACCCAGCACATCAGCTTGGAGAATGTATATTGCCGCTGCGCGCCGCGCACCTCCCAGATACCGCTATCCGCCTGTTGCCAGCGCTCGCGCACCACGCGGCCCAGACCGCGCAGCATTCGCGCGCCAATCGCATCGATGTTGCCACCGGCGGTGGCGAATACATGCGCCGCAAACAGCACCTCGCCATAGACGTCGAGCTGTTGCTGAGTATGCGCGCCATTGCCTATACGAACCGGCCGTGACGCGCGAAATCCCGCCATGTGCGCGAGCTCGCGTTCTTGCAAGCCGGAACGCCCGTAGATGTCGTACATGATCCGCAACTCGGGCGAGGTGAGCCGGGTGGCATGCAGCATCCACTCCAGAAAGGCTTGTGCTTCCTCTCTAATTCCCAATCCCACCAAGGCGGACATTGTCAACCCGGCATCGCGCAGCCAGCAATAGCGGTAATCCCAGTTCCTGCCTCCGCCGATCGTCTCGGGCAGCGAGGTGGTCGGTGCCGCCACGATGGCGCCTGACGGCGCAAACGTCAGCAGCTTGAGCGTAATCGCGCTGCGAACCACGATGGCCCGATGCGGCCCCGTGAAAACCACCCGCGCCGACCAGGCCCGCCACCATTCCGCCGTGCGGGCAAGACGGTCGTCAGCCTGTGCGCCGAGCGGGGTGAGCACGGCCATCTCGCCGTTGCCATATGATAGGTTAAAGGCGAGCCGCGTTCCGGCAGTAACGGCGAATTTGCCGCTCAACGTCGTGCCGTCCCGCAGGAGCTCGACCTCCGAGCCGATATGCAGCACCTCGTGGCCCCATGAATAAAACCAGCCAAGCTTGCCACGGCGTTGCAGGCGCGGCTTCGTCCGGCCGTAATCCGGCCTCGGCTCAAGTGTCAGCGCGAAGGCCATGGTGCCGGACAACGCTTCGACAACCCGCAAGACTTCGCGCATCGGCTGCAGGCTGTTTGCGCCATCGATCACCGGCAGGCAGTCGATGATGCGGGCGCGCCCCGAGGCGGTAATGAAGGTCGTTTCCAGGACCGCCGTGCCCTCGAGGTAGCGCCGCGTCGTCGTGAACGGCTGCTCCGGCGCGATCGAAAAGCGGCCGCCCCGCGAATCCAGCAGGCGCGCAAAAACGGACGCGTCGGAGAAGGACGGCAGACAAAGCCAGTCGATGGAGCCATCGCGCGACACAAGGGCAGCCGTGCGGCAGTCCCCGATCAGCGCATAGTCGGATATGGCCGGCGGTGCAGCCGCGGCATCGCCGCAAAATTCGTATCCAGGCGCGGCCACGTCAGATGTCGATCGCTAAGCCCGCACGTGCCGGCCAAGAAAATCCATCATCGCCGCGGCAATCTGCGGCGCGTGTGTTTCAAGCGCGAAATGGCCGGTGTCGTAAAACCCGATCTCCGCGTCAGGAATGTCGCGGCGGAACCCCTCCGCGCCAGGCGGCAGAAAGAACATGTCGTTCTTGCCCCAGACGGCCAGCAAAGGCGGCTTGTGCGCGCGGAAATAGGCCTGCCACGCCGGATACAGCGCCACATTCGTGCGGTAGTCGTAGATCAGATCAAGCTGAATGTCGTCGGTGCCTGCCCGCTGGAAATAGGCGATGTCCAGCGTGTAGCCGTCCGGGGAGACGCGGGAGGCGTCCGCGCCCGTGATGTATTGGCTTCGTATCGCCTCCGGCGTCAGCGCGGCACGGCAGGCGTTGCGGGCCTCCGCCGATCCGCTTTGCCAGTAAGCCTGGTATGGCGACCATGCCTTGCTCAGCCCCTCCGTGTAGGCGTTGCCATTCTGACTGACGATGGCGGTGACGCGCTCCGGGTGGGCTGTGGCAAGGCGCAAGCCGGCCGGCGCGCCGTAGTCAAAGATGTAGAGGACAAAACGACGCAAGCCGAGTGCCTGCGTTAATCCGTCCAGCATCGCCGCCATGTTGTCGAAAGTGTAGTCATACTGGCCGCGCGGGGGCGCCATGGTCAGCCCAAAGCCGGGCAAATCGGGTGCGATGACGCGGTACTTGCCCGCCAGCAGCGGAATAAGATTGCGAAACATGTGGCTGGTGGTCGGATAACCGTGCAGCAGCAGGACCACCGGGGCATCCGCCGCGCCTGCCTCGCGGTAGAACACATCGAGAGGTCCGACCGCCTGAGTCCTGTATGTCGTGGGCACGAACGCAAGCTCTCCGGACAACGCGGGTTACGGCTCGGTCCGGGACCTAGCCGCACGCTTGCTTCGTAAGTGCCATGGCCAAGGTTACGGATAGCGAGTGCCGTGCGGGGGAAAGGCTTCTAGGGCAAGTTTGTCCGCGCTCTGATCGCGTCGCCTCGTCGGCCGTGCACGTTGATCTCCGCACCGCAGAATGACCGCGCTGTCCGGCGCAGAGCATCGAGCGGCCTGACGAGCTCGATCATCGACCTAACCTCCGAGAAAACCCAGGAACGTGCAACCCGCGTGGTTCGGCCGATCAGCCCAGCGCTAGTCGCCGAGCCTGATCCGCCGCCCCTGTTCGGACGAAAGGAACACGGCCTCAATCCAGCGGCTAAGCTGCACGGCGTGATCGAATCCCGTCGCCCGCTTGGCGCCTTGCCGGACATCATCGCGCAAGGCTGCATAGACGCCGCCCACGTTCACCGCCGCATCCGGCAGGATTCTCAGCTCGCCCTCGTCCACGCTCACGCGTTCGCCGTTTTCCAGCAGGCCGATCCGGCCCGATTGCAGACCACGAGGCGCGCCGCCCTCGAGGCGAAGGCGGCCCTTTTCGCCTTGGATGTCCAGCCAGAAAGGGGTTTCGCCCTTGCGGCCGCCGGCCACCTCCACCGCGAACGGCGCACTGCCGCCGATGGTGCCCTGCACCAGCAGGTGGTCAAACGTCTTGCGGGGGCGGATCTCCGCGTTCTCGCCCGTGCTTATCTCGGGGAACTGACGCGACGCCAGCGCCGAGAACTCGGCCGGCGCGCCGCCCAGCAGCGCCACCAGATCCAGCGTGTGGGCGCCCTGGATGGTCACAAGGTTGGCGAACGCGGCGGGGTCCTCCAGGTAAACGAGTTGCGCGGGAACATCGGGACCAAAACCCGCGGTGGTGGAAAAGGCGCTGAGGCTGAGCACGCGGCCGATGGCGCCGGACGAGATGCGCTCCCGCGCCGCGTGGACCGCCGGGCTCGCGCGCAGCTGCAAGCCAATGGCGTGATGCACGCCCGATCCCTGGGCCGCCTGCGCCATCTCCTTGCTTTCCGCGGCGCCCCGCCCGAGCGGCCACTCGCTATACACATGCTTGCCGGCGGCGATGGCCGCCAACACGAGCGCGCGGTGGTCCGGCACGCGGGTGGCGACCGTTACAATGTCGATGGCCGGGTCCGCGATCAGCGCGTCGCCGCCAGCGTAGGCCTTGGACACGCCGAAGACATGCGCGGCTTCATCCGCCGTTTGCTGCTGATTGGTCGCCACCGCGGCGAACTCAAGCCCGTCCAGACCCTTCACGGCCGGCACGTGCGAATCGGCGGCCCAGCCGCCGCGCGCATTGGCTCCAATCACTCCGACACGTAGCGGCGTTCCCATGATGACTCTCCAAGCAAACGGCCAAGGCCGGCCTTGCCGAAACTTGTTGAACGCCGTTCTGATTACAATCGCGCCAACTGGCACAAGATTTGAAACGGAGGGTCGTGAATGCTGGATCGCCTCACCAGCATGGGGGTGTTCGTCAAGGCCGCGGATCTCGGCTCGTTCACCGCGGCGGGCGTGGCGCTCGGCCTGACGTCGCAGATGGTCGGCAAGCACGTCGCTGACCTCGAGGAAAAGCTGGGCACGCCGCTTCTGCGCCGAACGACAAGGCGCCAGAGTCTGACCGAAACCGGGGCGCGGTTTTACGAGCGGTGCCGCGTCATCCTGGCCGAAGCCGAGGCGGCGTACGCGATCGAGGAGACCGCCTCTCTCGAGCCTCGCGGCCGTCTGCGCCTGAGCGCACCCGTGGGCTTCGGCGCCTGCTGGCTAGCGCCGGTCGTAACCGAGTTTCTCGAGCAACATCCTTTTGTCGGCGTCGAGCTCAACCTGACCGACCGCTTCGTCGACCTGATCGACGAGGGGTACGACGCGGTGCTCCGGCTTGGCCCGATCGACCAGACCAGCCTGGCCGTGCGAGAACTGACATCTCATAGCCAGGTCATCTGCGCCTCGCCGGCATACCTGGCTCGGCGCGGAACGCCCCGCACACCCGCCGATCTGGCCGGTCACGAGTGCCTCGGCTTCATCAATTGGTCAGGCCGGCCTTTCGCGGAATGGCGCTTCGGACGGGGCGGCGCGATCGACCCCGCGCATGTGCACAGCCGGTTCCAAGTAAACGATGGTCGCGTGCTGGTTGCCGCGGCGGTAGCGGGTTACGGCGTCATTCTGCAACCCGCCTTCGTGGTCGAAGACGCCTTGAAGCGCGGCGATCTTGTCCGCCTGCTTCCCGGCTACGTGGCACCCTCCCGCATGCTTTACCTGCTGCATTCGCCGCAGCAGCCGCAGCCGGCCAAGCTGCGCGCGTTCATCGATCACCTCACCGCCGCGCTGGCCACATTGAAGAAGCAGACACCGAGATGAGGTTGTGAACAACCGTTGAGGTTGGCGTCCGGTCACCCGAAGCGCGATTGGGTATGGCGGCGCGGCTCGTTGACATAGGCCCGCTGGAGCGCCGACATTTAGTAGCAAAAAAGCAGAAGATTGATTCTCGAAAAACTATAGTAGCAGTTCCAAGCGGAGTGTGGGCACCGTCACGAGGCGTCTTTACAGGAGACGATCAAGGATAATGATCCAACCTCAATGACCGCACTGGTCGCGCTGCTTGTCCACGCTATCATCCCAACATGCCAACCATGACCCTGGATGAAGCGGCCGGGGCACTGGCCTCCGGCGCCACCACCAGCCGCGACCTGACCGAAGCCTGCCTGGCCCGCATCGCCGATCCCGCCGGCCAGGGCAACGCCGCCTTCACGCGCGTCTACGCCGGGCAGGCACGCGCCAGCGCGGACGCCGCCGACGCGCTGCGCCGCGCCAATCGCGCGCCCAGCCGCTACGCCGGCATTCCGATCGCCATCAAGGACCTCTTCGACGTTGCGGGAGAGATCACGCAAGCCGGCTCGACCGTGCTGGCCCCGGCCGCGCCGGCCCGCGCGCCCGCGTTGGCCGTCACGCGCCTGCTGGCCGCCGGGCTGGTGCTGATCGGGCGCACCAACATGACGGAGTTCGCCTTCAGCGGCGTCGGCATCAATCCGCATTTCGGCACGCCGCTCTCCCCCTGGCGGCGCGGGGAGCGCCACATTCCGGGCGGCAGTTCGTCCGGTGCGGCCGTTGCCGTCACCGATGGCTTTGCCTTGGGCGCCATCGGCACGGACACGGGCGGGTCCTGCCGCATCCCCGCCGCCTTGTGCGGCATTGCCGGCTTCAAGCCGACGCAGCGTCGCGTGCCGCTTGCCGGCGCGCTGCCTTTGTCGCCCAGCCTGGATTCCATCGGCCCGCTGGCTGCGACCGCCGCGTGCTGCGCCGTACTGGACGCCATCCTCGCCGGCGAGGCCGAGCGCACGCTTCCCGATGCGGCCGTTTCCGGGTTGCGCCTGAAGCTGCCGACGAACCTGGCCTTCGAACATCTCGATGCCGAGACCGAAGACGCGCTCGACCGCGCCGTCTCGCGGCTGGATGCGGCGGGCGCGCTGATCGACCGGGGCCCGCTCGCATCGCTGGATCAGATCACGGCAGCGCATGCCCGCGGAGGCTTTGCCGCGGCGGAGGCCTATAGCTGGCACCGCGCGTTGCTGGCCGAGCGCGAGGGCGAGTACGATCCGCGCGTGGCCAGCCGCATCCTGACCGGCGCGGAGATGTCGGCGGCCGATTACATCGCGCTGTGCCAGGCGCGGGCGCGAATCATCCGGCACTTCGCAATGGAAATGGCTGGATACGATGCATTGCTGCTGCCGACGGTGCCGATCACTTCGCCGCGCATCAGCGATTTCGACGACGACGAGGCTTACCGCCGGCTCAATTTTCTGCTGCTGCGCAATCCGTCCACCATAAATTTTGTGGATGGCTGCGCGATCAGCCTGCCGTGCCAAGCGCCCGGCGCCGCGCCCGCCGGCCTGATGCTGGCCGCACCAGCCATGCAAGACGCAAAAATATTGGCGATAGCGGTCTCCGTGGAGCGGCTTTTGACGTATGCGGGGTGTGACTGACACATCATCAAGGCAAGTAAAGTTTGGGGAGCAGTGCCTGCCCCCCAAACCCCCGTCGATCTTTGGCCTTCGCCTAAAATAATGACGGGGGGCTGGGGGGCAGGAACTGATCCCCCAGCCTTTTCCGGCATCAACCTTCACCCTTTAGACACCGCCACCTTTCAATTTGCGCCTCCTCCGGGAGAAATCCATGCGCACCCTGATTGCCTGCTTGTCGTTGTTTCTAGCCCTGCCCGCCGGCGCGGCCACGCCGCTGCAACATGTCATCATCATCATGCAGGAAAACCGCTCCTTCGATTCCTATTTCGGTACTTTCCCGGGCGTGGATGGCATACGGCCGGGCACCTGCATCCCCATAAACCCCGCGAACACCTCGCTGGGATGCATACAGCCCTATCACGATCCGCACGATGCCAATGCCGGCGGGCCGCACGACGCGCCCGATGCGCAGGCCGATCTCGATGACGGCATCAGCCACTGGCACATGGACGGCTTCGTCTATCAGCAGCAGCTTGCCGCCATGGCCAGTTGTCCCTTTCCGGACGCGCCCGGATGCGGCGGCATCGCGCGCGGCGTTCTGCAGTACGACGTCATGGGCTATCACACCGCCGAGGAAATCCCAAACTATTGGGCATACGCCCGCAATTTCGTGCTGCAGGACCATATGTTCGAGGGCGTGCGATCGTGGTCGCTGCCGGCGCATCTCGAACTCGTCAGCGAATGGACGGCACTCTGTACAGACCACAACGTCGCGCTGAGCTGCACGACGGCACCGCAAGCGGAATTTCCGAACGGTGATGCGCGCTATCCGTGGGCCAATCTCTTCCACCTGCTCGATGCGCAGAACGTCACGTGGAAATACTATCTCGGCGAGGGGCCGGAACCGGATTGCGCGGACGGGGCGATGACGTGCGATCCGCAGGTGCAGACATCGACGGTGGCTTCGATCTGGAATCCGCCGCCCTATTTCGCCTGGGTGCAGGCCCAGGGCGAGGCCTATCTGCAATGGCACAATCCGCCGGTCGAACAGTTCCTCGACGATATCAAGCGCGGCACACTGCCGGCCGTGTCCTGGATCGTGCCTTCCCAGACTTATAGCGAGCACCCGCCAGCGGGCGTGACCGCCGGCATGATGTATGTCACCAGCCTGGTCAACGCGGTGATGCAGTCACCGTACTGGAAAAACACCGCCATCTTTCTCAGCTGGGATGATTGGGGCGGATTTTACGACCACGTGCCGCCAATCAATGTCGATACCAACAATTCAGCCAATCCCATCCAGGGCTGGGGATTGCGCGTTCCCGGCATCATGATCAGTGCCTACGCCCGGCGCGGCATGATCGATCCGCAGCTTTTCAGTTTCGACAGCTATGCCACCTTCATCGAGGACCTGTTTCTCGGCGGCCAGCGTCTGGTGCCGGCCCACCTGAACAATCCCGATCACCGGCCGACGATCCGTGACGCGCTGCGTGCGCTCACCTTGCCGAACCGCACGGTCATGCCGGTCGGTCAATTGATCGACGAATTCGATTTCACGCAACCGCCGCGGCCGCCGCTGATTTTGACCACGCATATTCCCGCGCATATTCAGGTGTTCTGCCGCGGCAACGCCTATGACGGCACCGAGCCTTGCACGCAGCCTGGCGTGACCATCTCCTGGGATCCCATCACGGTCGTCAGCACGACGACCAAATTCGTCTATCACGTCACGCGTGACGGCCAGGCGCTGCCCGGCTGCGTGACGAGCGGCACGAACTGCGCCGACCAGCCAGGCAGCGGCAGCCATTTCTACCGCGTGCAGAGCGTGGACGAGAACGGCAACACCAGCCCGCTCTCGGCCGCCGCCGAGGCGCAGGAGCCTTGATTCAGTAGTCGGTGGCCAGCCTACAGGGGCGCCAGACCTAACGTCGCTTGCATTAACAAAATCGGGGTCTGGGGACTTGTCCCCAGCGGGGTGCAGGGGCAGAGCCCCTGGCCTTCCTGCATCAAGTTCGCCGCCGGTTAATGCACTGAAGCGGCCAGGATCGCGAGCAGGAGCAGCGCCACGATGTTGGTGATCTTGATCATCGGGTTCACCGCCGGGCCTGCCGTGTCCTTGTAAGGGTCGCCCACCGTATCGCCTGTCACCGCGGCCTTGTGGGCGTCGCTGCCCTTGCCGCCGTGATTGCCTTCCTCGATGTATTTCTTGGCGTTGTCCCAGGCGCCGCCGCCGCTGGTCATGGAAATGGCCACGAACAGTCCGGTCACGATCGTGCCCAGCAGCATGGCGCCCAGCGCGGAGAAGCCCGCGCCGCGTCCGCCCAGTGCGGCGATGGCGAAGAACACCACGACCGGCGCCAGCACGGGCAGCAGGCTGGGCAGGATCATTTCGCGAATGGCGGCGCGCGTCAGCAGATCCACCGCGCGTCCGTATTCGGGCTTGCCCGTGCCTTCCATGATGCCGGCGATGTCACGGAACTGGCGACGCACCTCGACGACCACCGCGCCGGCCGCGCGGCCGACCGCGGTCATGGCCATGGCGCCGAAGAGGTAGGGCAGCAGTCCGCCGAGGAAGAGGCCCACGACGACATAAGGATTGGTCAACGAAAAGCTGACGGGCAGGTTCGGGAAATCCGTCGCCAGGTCCTGCGTGTAGGCGGCAAAGAGCACCAGCGAGGCAAGGCCCGCCGAGCCGATGGCGTAGCCCTTCGTCACCGCCTTGGTCGTGTTGCCCACAGCGTCGAGCGCGTCGGTGATGCGGCGGACCTCCGGCGGCAGATCGGCCATCTCAGCGATGCCGCCGGCGTTGTCGGTCACCGGCCCATAGGCATCGAGTGCGACGATCATACCGGCCAGCGCCAGCATGGTGGTGGCCGCGATCGCGATGCCGAACAATCCGCTCATCAGGTAGGACAGCAGGATGCCCAGGCAGATGACGACGACCGGCAGCGCGGTCGCTTCCATCGAGACGGCCAAACCCTGGATCACGTTCGTGCCGTGGCCCGTGGTGCTGCTCTGCGCGATGCTGCGCACCGGACGGTATTCGGTGGAGGTGTAGTACTCCGTAATCCACACGAGAGCGCCGGTGACGCCCAGGCCCACGACCGCGCAGCCCATCAGCAGGCTGCCGGTGGTGTAGCCGCCGCCGGGCAGATCGAGATGGGGCGTAAAGCCCACAGTAACGCTCATCACGGCGGCGATGCCGACCAGCGACAGCGCCCCGGTCACCGCCAAGCCCTTGTAAAGCGCCTGCATGATGTTGCCGCTGGCACCGAGCTTGACCGCGTAGGTGCCGGCAACCGAGGTCAGGATGCACACGGCGCCGATCGCAAGCGGCAGCATCATGGCGCGGTCCCGCACGGCGGGATCGACAAAAAAGATCGCCGCCAGCAGCATAGTGGCGACGATGGTCACGACATAGGTCTCGAAAAGGTCCGCGGCCATGCCGGCGCAGTCACCCACATTGTCGCCCACGTTGTCGGCGATGACCGCCGGGTTGCGGGGGTCGTCCTCGGGGATGTTGGCCTCGACCTTGCCGACGAGGTCCGCGCCCACATCCGCACCCTTGGTGAAGATGCCACCGCCGAGGCGGGCGAAGATGGAGATCAGCGAGGCGCCGAAGGATAGCCCGACGAGCGCTTCAAGGGTGGGCCGCAGATCGACGCCGCCATAGATGTGGCGCAGGGCCGCGTAATAGATGGTCACGCCCAGCAGGCCGAGGCCGACGACCAGCATGCCGGTGATGGCGCCGGCGCGGAAAGCCACCGCCAGCCCGGCGGCCAGGCCGTTGCGGCTGGCCTGGGCGGTGCGGACGTTGGCGCGCAC
>CAXUNZ010000006.1:0-426 GCA_964252525.1 uncultured Acetobacteraceae bacterium | reverse complement strand
CGCCAGGCCAAGCAGGACGGCGAGGATGACGAGGATGACCACGCCGACGATACCAATCGTGAGATACTGGCGATTGAGGTAGGCGCGCGCGCCTTCCTGCACGGCGGCGCTGATTTCCTGCATGCGCGCGGTGCCGGCGTCGGCCGCCAGAACCTGGCGCGTGGTGATGGCGCCGTAGGCCAGGGCGATGACCCCACACGCACCGATGGCAAGGTTTGCCAGCATTCCCAACTGTCTCCGCAATGTTTCGTGGCGCGGGGGTCCCCGCGCGGCGGCGGAACATGGCAGAAGGGTGTAGAGGGAGCAACCTGCGGGGTTGAACCTCGTGCGCTTGCCGGCCAGGCAGCCTTGATGCACATCAGGCCGCCCCTGGCGCCTGTAGCTCAACTGGTTAGAGCGGGCCGCTCATAACGGCTTGGTTGCGGG
>CAXUNZ010000005.1:0-44241 GCA_964252525.1 uncultured Acetobacteraceae bacterium | reverse complement strand
AGCACCGCGGCGGTAATCAAGCGGCTTTGCGTGTCGCGGTATCTGGCGCCCGCCAGTTCCATGGCAGCAGTTCATCCGCTCTGTGCGCGGCGTCACGCAGCGGACTCAACGTCGGCCAATACAAAGAATTTGTGGCGCGCATGCGCCCAACACCCTGCTTCCAAAATTGGGCTGGGACTTCGCCCGGCTTCGTAAAGCTTGCCGTAGCCGCCATAGGCATCCGCCTGCAGGATGCCGGCATAGCCCGCCAGATCGCCAGATGGCCTTGCCTGCAGGGTGCATCCACCATTCGGATCGTGGCTCGCAATATGCGTCGGAAACCTACCGTACGCTGCTGGCGGCTTATGGCCTGACCGGATCAATGAGCCGGCGCGGCAACCCCTACGATAACGCCAAAGCAGAAAGCTTCATGAAGACGCTGAAGGTCGAAGCAGTCTATCTGGCGGCCTACGAAACCTTCGAGGCTGTGACCGCCGACCTTCCGCACTTCATCGACGAGGTTTACAACGAGAAGCGATTACATCCTGCCCTAGGCTATCTCAGCCCTACGCAATTCGAAAGCCAACACGCCCAGCAGACTGTCAAAACAACCGCTTGAAAGTGCCCACCCCCAGGGGCACACTCCAATAGGGGGTCCCTTTTGCGTGCCGATTGACACACTGGCGCGTCATGGGCGGCCGGAAATGTTCAACACCGATCAAGGCAGCCAATTTACCAGTTCGCGCTTTACGGGTGTGTTAGAGACAGCCGGCATACGGATCAGCATGGACGAAAGCGGCCGCTGGATGGACAATGTGTTCATCGAGCGGCTTTGGCGGTTGTTGAAATACGAATGCGTTTATTTGCGTGCGTTCGAAACGGGCGGCGAGCTGCGTGCCGGGCTCTCGGCATGGATCGGGCACTACAACAGTGCCCGTCCCCATTTCCAAGCTGGGCGGCCGCACGCCGGACGAGGTTATATTCGGCAGGTCCGACGATGGCGGCCTGATGATCAACAGGGATTAGCTTATCCGGGTCGCCGGACTGTCCAGACGAACGGGTCCACCTCATTGCTCAATAAAGCTAACTGACTGGTTCGAACTACAGCTAACATCCATCTGATTAGCCTTGACAGGAACTATGTGCCGGCTTTATGGGGCGCCGCACAATGAAGGAAACCTGACCAGATAGCGTTCCAAGTTGGGTTGCAGGCTTCAACTCAGCCTGTTTGATTGGCGGTGAAGGATCATCGTAACCGCATCCGGCGAGGCATTGCCCTCGCGAGGTTGCGAGCATTCCGCACTTTGATTACGCCCTCAAGTGCAGGGCAAAACTCGTATTAATGCTTGCCTGTCACTTCAAGCATTGCGACAAACCTGGGAGTTTTAGTAATGCTGACGCCAGCAAACGCGAACATGAAATTTCACCAGGCCATCGCCCGCACGCTTTTCGATAATGGCTGCGACACGATCTTCGGCTTGGTTGGCGACGCAAACATGTTCATGGCCGATAGCTTCGTCCACGATTGCGGCGGAGCGTTCGTGGCCGCCTCGCACGAATATGGTTCGGCGCTGATGGCCCTGGGCTACTCGGCCGCCTGTGGGAAAGTGGGATTATGCAGCGTTACTCATGGCCCGGCGATGGTCAATACCGTGACCGCATTAGTCCAGGGCGTGAAGGCATCCGCGCCCATGGTCCTGCTCTGCGGCGATACGCCGGTGGTCGATAGCGGCCACGCGCAAAACGTCTCCCAACGTGAATTCGTCATTGCCGCCGGCGCGGGTTTCGAGCAGGTCCGCTCGTCCAAGACCGTTGTGCAGGACGTCACCTCCGCGTTGCGCAGAGCCCACGCAGAACGTCGGCCGATCGCCCTCAACGTGCCCATCGAGTTCGATTGGACCGAGGTCAGCTACCAGCCCATTCGCCTGCGATTTCCTGAAAGCCGTGCCGTCGTTTCGGTCAGCGATGAGCTGGACAATGCCATTGGCCTCATCGCCGCCGCCAGGCGCCCGGTCGTCCTTGCTGGGCGTGGAGCGGCCTCAGCCGCGGCGCGCGCCGCAGTCGTAAGCCTGGCCAAACGCATCGAGGCACCGCTGGCGACAACGCTCAAGGCCAAGGACCTTTTCCGTGGCGAGGATTTCAACCTGGGCGTCTTTGGCACCGCGAGCACACCAGCCGCCGTTGAGATCATTCTGGAAAGCGACTGCGTCATTTCATTTGGTGCCAGCCTCAACAAATACACGACATCAAATGGTACGTTCCTCAAGGGCAAGCGGCTGGTGCAGGTCAACCAGGAGCCCTCCGAGCTGGGAAAGACCATTCAGCCCGATGCGGCCGTGGTGGGCGACCCTGGCGGCATGGCCGGCATCATCGAGAATTGGCTGAACGAGGCAGAAATACCGTCCTCCGGCGCTTACACCGAAGAGCTCATGCAAAAGATCGCGCGAGACATTTACCAGGCAGGTGGCTCGCTCGGGCATGACAATGGAACCGTCGATTACAAAGGTTCGCTATTTCGCCTGGACCAGCTCCTGCCGGCGGACCGGATTGTCGTCACCGACGGGGGCCGTTTCATGCGTGAGGCCTGGACGATGATGACGACCTCCGGACCCCCATCATTTATTTCGGCTATCGACTTGGGCTCGATCGGCCTTGGGCTCTCGCACGCCATTGGTGCCGCAATCGCTGCGCCCCGCCGGCCTGTCGTATTGGTCACAGGCGATGGGGGCTTCATGCATGGGGGGCTGACCGAGTTCAACACGGCCGTACGTTACCGCCTGGACCTGATCGTGGTCGTCTGCAACAACTCCGCCTACGGTGCCGAAGTCTCCAAGTTCGCCAACAAATATCCGGACAGGAAGATGGCAGGCGGCATGATTGCCTTCGACTGGCCCGACTTCGCGCCCGTTGCGGTGGCTTTGGGGGGACATGGCGTGACGATCAGGTCGGATAGGGACTTCGATGCGGCCGAAAAGGCGATCAGCTCCCGCAGCCGCCCGTTACTAATAGACGTCAAGCTCGATCCGGACCGCATGTTGGGCGCGCACTGATCCTCGTGGCCAAATTGTTGATAAGGCATTCGGATCGCCGAGCATGACGGACCATACGACGACCACCGATGCAGCGGATACACTGCAAACCATCGTGACCGATCTTTCGCTTGCGATCGGACAGCTTCGAAGACGGCTCCGCTCGGCGGCAACGCCCACCGAACTCAACCTTTCTCAGCTTGGAACATTGGCACGGCTTGAGAAGGGACAGTGGATGACAACTTCCGATCTCGCACGGGCGGAGTCGATGAAACCTCAATCCATGGGCACGATTCTTGCCAGCCTAGAGCAGGATGGATTTGTTCAGCGCCGTCCCCACCCCACAGATGGACGGCAAATTCTGTTTGCGTTGACGCCCGAGGGGATCGAGGCAAGACGACGGCGCAGCGACGCAAAGCGGGAATGGCTCTCGACGGCGATTGCAAAGCTCAGTCCGGATGAACAGCAGACCCTCCAGGCGGCCATCGCGTTGATTAAACGACTGGGTGAATCCTGAACGCCTGCCAACCCACACAAAAACACACTCAGAAAGGAGTGGGGGAGCAGTGCCTGCCCCCCCCCCAGCGCCCCCGTCATCAATTAAGTCGAAAAATCCGCGCAGCCAATTTGTCGACATCGCCGGCAGTCCGGACTTGAAACCCGACGCAGGCGCCTTCCGCTCACTCAAGGTCTTCAACTACCGCGTCTGGGCCGGAGGTGCGATCGTATCGAATGTCGGCACGTGGATGCAGCGCATCGCGCAGGATTGGCTGGTTCTCACCGTATTGACCCATCACAACGCGACCACCTTGGGGTGGGTCATGGCCTTGCAGTTTGCCCCGCAATTCGTCTTCCTGCCGTTGGTCGGTTCTGCGGCCGATAATTTCGATAAGCGAAAGCTGCTGATGGCAACCCAGGCCGCACTGGGAATATTGGCCCTGGCATTGGGCGTGTTGACGGTCGGCGGCTTCGTCACGATATGGCACGTCTTCGTCGCGGCGGCATTGCTCGGCTGTGTTACGGCGTTCGACACGCCGCTTCGCCAAACCTTTGTCTCCGAACTGGTTGGTGACGCCGATCTGCCCAACGCAATTGCGCTCAATTCAACATCGTTCAACGTCGCGCGAATGGTTGGCCCGGCCATAGCAGGCACTATGATCGGCGCTGCGGGCTGCGGATGGGCGTTCCTGGTCAACGCCATCTCCTTCGCCGCCGTCTTGTGCTCCCTATACTGCCTTCGCGTGGGTGAATTACACCGTCAGAACAAAGACAGCGGCATCCAGGCAGGTTTTGCCGCGGGCGTGCGTTACGTCCGGGCGCGGCCGGACCTCAAGGCAATCCTGCTCATGCTTTTCCTGATCGGTACGTTCGGATTGAACATTCCGATCTTCATATCCACGATGTCAGTGACCGTGTTCCATGCCGGGGCGAGCAGGTATGGGCTCCTGATGTCTTTCGTCGCCATCGGAACGGTTGCCGGAGCCCTATTCTCCGCCAGGCGGGACAGACCTCAGGTCGGGCAGCTGCTGTCGGGCGCCGCGTTCTTCGGGTTGGCGTGCGGGTGTGCGGCACTCATGCCGAATTTCTGGCTGTTTGGCTTGGCACTCATTGTCGTTGGTTCGTCTGCGCTGACGTTCACAAACGCTACGAACAGCTTGATGCAACTGTCCACGGCGCCACAGATGCGGGGCCGTGTCATCACCTTCCGCAGTGCGATGGTCAGCGGCGGGACGCCGATCGGCGCGCCGGTCATCGGATGGGTTGCAGACAGGTTCGGGCCGCGTTGGGCCATGAGCATCGCTGCCGCGTCGGGTCTAGCTGCGGCAATCGTTTTCATCCGATACCTGGCGAGGCATCGTGGGTTGCGCATCCGCATGCGGGCCGGCCGCCTGGGGTTTCAGATCGACGAGCTGCAATCTTCCTGAACGTTACGGCGGCAAGGCTTTGGCCGCGACCGTGGGCTCTGCATACGCCAATTCCGGCGTGTGCATGGCGGGCACGAAACGGGTGAGCACAAGCATGCAAGCGGCGGTCACGCACAGCGCAGCGATCATGAGTTCGAAACCGCTGGCGAAGGTACCTGTCCTGGAAACAAGGTAGCCGATCAACAACGGTGCAATGATCCCCGCCAGCAAGCCCACGGTCAACACACCCCCCACATAGGCTGCACGGGATTTTTCGGGCGCCAACTCGAGCATGAATGCCGTGAGCGGCCCGGTGTTGCCGTAAAGAAAGAGCGCCGTCCCGCACAATCCAACCAGGGAAAGGGGCACGGTTTCGGCCCGGTAGGCCAGGAAAAGAAACAACCCTGCGAGAAGACAGGAGCAGGCGAGCGACTGAGGACGATGCCGGTACAGCACTTTTCCATCCAGCCATCCGGCCAGCAACATGCCGAAGAAGGCGAAAACGTACGGCGTGCTGCTGAGCAATCCCAGAGATTTCAGGTCGATGTGGCGCGTCAATGCCAGATAGCTTGGCATCCAGCCGCGATAGCCCCAGTAAGCGGTGCCGATGCAGAACTGTCCGACTGCGAGAAGCCAGAAGCTGGGGCGGCGGAGCGCTTCACTGAACGAGGCATCCTTTTGTGGGGACCCTGCGGCCAGGACGGTGCTCCTGGTCGGGCGATCTGCAGGTATCAGGAAGAAATTGATCAATGCCGCGAGCACGGCCGGTCCCATCATGATGACAAACATCGTGCGCCAGCCCCACCCGTCCACCAGTTTGCTGACGAGTGCGCCACCGAAGGCCGGCGCTGCCGCAATGGCCGTCGAGCAGATGGCCATCGCCCGGCCACGCTGCTTTGAACTGAAGTTCTCGCCGACGGTCTTGAAGGTGGAGGTTCCGGCGAGACCTTCGGAAGCTCCGAAGAGGACTCGCACGGTGACGAACCCGGTCGTCGTTGCCACAAGTCCGGTCGCACCAGTCAGCAAGGCCCACAGGATCGGGCCGATGACGAGAAGCGGCTTGGCGCCCCATCGATCGGCGAGCAGTCCCCCGGGTATCTGCGCCAGCAGATAACCGACCCCGAACGACGACAGGACAATCCCGAAGCTGCCAGGAGTCATCGACAGCGACTTCATGATTGATGGCCCGGCAAAGCCCATCGTGCTCGATCCGAGATTGTTTACGAGCATGAAGAACCATGTTGCCGAAATGATTCCCGCCTGTCTTGTCTCAGCCATCTCGTAGTCTCCCCGTATTCTTCTTGAACGGTCTTGCGGAGTCGGACCGAGCCGCGGTCCGCCTCCACGCGCGCTCAGCCCAGTGACATGGCCATCCGGTAGGGATCAACCTTGATGTCGATTAGCAACGGACCGTTGCGTTGGCTTATCGCCTGTTCGGCCGAAACAAGGTCGTTTGCAGACCTGATCGTGACGCCATTGCCACCCAAGGCGATAGCAACTGGTGCGAAATCCGGCCAATCAAACGTAATCATTCCCGGGTCCATCTTGTCACCGGGATATCTGTCGTTGAACTTGACGACTTCGGCGCCGTAGGCATTGTCGTTGCATATGATTACGATCAGGTCCAATTTGCCTCTCACCGCGGTGTTGAATTCGGCCAGACCGCCATTCATGAATCCGCCGTCTCCCGTAACGAGCACGACGGGACGCCCGCGCCCGGCGTAGGCTGCGCCAATGGCGTGCGATAGACCGAGCCCGATCGATCCAAAATTGACCGGCGCGATGAACGAACGCCCAGGTGAAGCGCGCAGCAGCGGCCATGTTCGTAGCATGAACCGGCCGCCATCGGTCACGAGTATGCGGTCTTGCGGCAGGAACGCGCCAATGCGCAGCAGGGTACTCAGGTAATTGACCGTGCCGTTGTCATAATCGTCCTGTTGGTCGATGTCCGGACGCGCCGACGCAATCCGCTCCTTCAACTCGTCCGAGTACCAACTCGATGGTGGGATCTCCGCCTCATCCAGCCAATGGGTCATGAGGTCCGCCACGGCCGCCGGATCTCCAACCAGGCCGACATCGGGTTGGACGTTCTTGCCAATTTCCGACTGCTCGAGATTGACCTGGATGACGCGTTTTCCTCTGAGGAATGCGCCTTTCGAAGTGGTGCGGTAATTCAGGCTGGCGCCAAATGAAATCAGGCAGTCGCTCTCCATGATCGTCTCGACAGCCGCTTGCGTGCTGACAGTGCCGCAAATGCCAAGGTTGTAATCTTCGCCATCAAAGAGATCCTTGGCTTTCAGCGTGGTGGTGAGCGGCGCCTCGATGCGCCGGGCGAGTTTCAGAATGGCACATTTGGCCGCGGCGCAAGCCGCGCCGCGCCCGGCGAGGATGACTGGGCGCCGCGCCGCGGCCATCATGCCGATCGCGTTGTCCAAGTCTTCGCTGGCCAACACCACAGCCCGATCCACCGGAAGGCGAACGATCACGGGCTGGTAGTCAACAGGGCTCCAGTCCAGCTCGCTGGGCATGTTCAGTGCAATTGGACGGCGTTCGGTCATTGCCCTACGCAGCGCCATGGCCACGTCCTGGCTCGCTGTTTGCGGTGAGCGGAGCTGTTCGAATCCTGCTCCAGTTGCGATGACGATATCGCGTTGAGCGACGTTCTGGTTGTTTTCCCGATCGAGGAGCGCCGTGTCGCCGCAAACGATGACCATCGGCACCGATCCTTTCACGCCCTCGACAAGTGCCGTAACGGTATTTGTCAAGCCGGGACCGTGCGTGACCGAACATACACCGGCCTTGCCCGAGAGGGTGGCGTAGCCAAGCGCCATCAGGGCTGCGCCGACTTCGTGAGATGCCGATACGAAAATGCCACCGCAATCATGCACGAAGCTGTGCATGGCGAACATGTTGGCGTCACCCATGACGCCGAATATCGTGTCCACCCCATTATCGGCGAGCGCGCGCGCAACTGCCTGGTGCACTTTCATGAGCTTGGACGGGTCTGCGTGCATATCAGGCTCGATTGCGTTGCGCTTGCACTCAACCGACCGTTACAAGCGGTGCGGACGAGGCGCGGGCCAGCGCGGTCCGCGTCGCTTCGACAAGCGCACCGATGCTGCGCGCGACATCGATACCCGACCTCTCCATGGCGTCGACCTTGGAGGCCCATGTATCGGCCGCCGATCCGATCAGGGCGGCGGCGTGGCCCATCTTCTTGCCGGGCGGCGCCGTGCGCCCCACCAGCAAGGCGGCCACCGGCTTGGCACCCGGCCGAGACGCGTAGTCGGCAACGGCATACTCGTCTGCCCCGCCGATCTCTCCCAGATAGACGATGGCGGCGGTAGCAGGATCGGCGTGGAACATCTCCACGGCCTCACCTGCCCGCACGCCCTTGACCGGGTCACCGCCGATGCCGACGACGCTGGATTGCCCGAGCCCGGCCGCAGAGAGCCGGTATGCCGCCTCGTAGGACAGAGAACCACTGCGGGAGATGACGCCCACCGGACCGGGCGTGAAGCAATAGCTGGGCATGAAACCGAGCTTGGCCTGGCCCGGAGAGATGATGCCCGGCGAATTGGGCCCAACCATCCACGCGCCGTTCGCGCGGGCCGCTGCCCGCATCTGCATTGCATCAGCGACAGGCAGGCCGTCACCGGGGTAGGCCACGAGGCGAAGCCCGAGATCGAAGGTCTCGAGCACGGCGTCCAGCGCCAAAGGCGCCGGCACATAGACGATGGCCGCATCGGCCGCGGTCTCGCGGACCGCATCGGCCGTGGTGCCAAAGACGGGTACGCCCTCGACGATCGTGCCGCCCCGGCCGGGCGATACACCCGCGACGAGTGTGGTGCCGTATTCGATCAGGTCCTTGGCCGAGAAGACCCCCAGGCGACCGGTTATGCCCAGCATCACGACCCGGACTGAGCGATCCAGCAAAATGCTCATGCGCGGTCCGCCTTGGCGTGGGCGACAGCATCGCTCACCGCCGCTTCGAGCGTGGTGTGATTGGCGTAGCCCGCCGCCGCCAGGGTTTGGGTTGCCGCCTCGTTCCGGGTTCCGTCTAGGCGGAACACGATCGGCTTGGTCGTCAATCCGCCTGCCAGGACCTCAATGAGCGTGCGGGCGACGCGGTCAACCTGCAGGCCGCCGCCGAAGATGCTGATTAGGATGCTCCGGACGCGTGGACTGCGTTCGAGCAGTTCGACCGCGAGCGCAAATCCGGCTTTGGTCGGGTTGCCGCTGCAATCCAGGAAGCAGGCCGCATGTCCACCGGCAGCCTGGATCGCATCCATCGCGCCCATAGTCATGCCGGCCCCGCCCGACACGAGGCCGACATCGCCATCCAGCCACACCAGCACGAGATTGGCCTCCTGGCACCGGCGCACGTCGTCCGGCTCCGCTTGCCTGGCAGCGGCCAGGCGCTCCTGCGTCACGGCCTGGCGGAAGGCGGCCGCCTCATCCAGAACGATCTTCGCATCGGCCGCCACCAGGCTGCCGTCCTCCAGCAGCACGAGAGGGTTGATCTCGACCGTCATGCAATCCTGCGCCTGGGCAACTCGCAGCAGTCGCCGCGCCAGGGCCGTGACACGTTCGACGACTCGCCCGTCCGGCTCCACGCCACCCAGGATGGCGCGCAGCTTATGGGCCCGGTAGTTTTCCGGCAGCCCGACTTCATAGATGGCGGGTGTCTCGCCGCTCTCGACCTTGACGCCGCCCTTAGGCGCGTACAGCACGCTAAAACCGCCTGCGCGCCCATCGACTACAACCGCGAGGTACAGCTCGCGGGCAATCGGCAGCCATGGCTCGACCAAGATCGAGCTGGGCATCGCATCGCCAAACCGGATTGTCATAATGCGGTCGAAAGCGGCTTCGGCCTCCGAGACATCGGCGCACCGCACGACACCTCCGGCCAGACCGCGGCCGCCGCTCGCCACCTGGGCCTTAAGCGCGGCCGGAAAGGCGATGGCCGGATCGCGCAGCTGCGCGGCAGTGTGCACTTTGATTCCGGCCGGAATCGGGATGCTTGCCCGGGCGAGCAGCCGCTTGCCGTCAGCCTCAGTCAGCAGCATTCGTCCAATTCCTTGGAAGTCCGGCGCGAGCAATCGCACCCGTAAAAGGCGCGCCCGGCAGCTTGTGCTCCAGCTCCGCCCGTACCTGCAGCAACATCATCAGGTCGATGCCCGTCCGCTGGCCCATGGATTCGAAGGCGAAGACAAGGTCTTCGGTCGCGACGTTGCCGCTGGCACCGGGTGCATGCGGGCAGCCGCCCAAGCCCCCCAACGCGCCATCGAAGGCGCGCACGCCCGCATCGTGAGCAGCAACCGCGTTGGCCAATCCCAGACCCCGCGTGTCGTGCAAGTGGGCGGTCATGGGGAACTCCTCCCCGAAATCGGCAAACAGCGAGGAGAACAGGGTGCGGACAGCCGCGGGATTTCCGTACCCAACAGTGTCGGCGATGAGCAGCTCGTCTGCGCCCAGCCTGATCAGCCGTGCGGCCAGATCCCGCACGTCCGCCTGCGCCACATCGCCGGCGATCGAGCATCCGAAGCTGGTGGCTAGCCCGGCCACCAGGCGCGGTCGGCGCCCCGTGGCCGCGCTCAGCAGGGCAGCCAGGCGGCCAAATTCTGCGGTGGAGTCGGTGACGCTCTGGCGCACATTCGCCCGGTTGTGCTGCTCACTGACCGAAACCACGAAGACGATCTTGTCGACGCCCGCGCTGATGGCGTGCTCCGCACCCCTGAGGTTTGGCACCAATGCGGAGACGGCGAGGCCCTCGATGCTGCCGGCATGAGCGCAGATTTCGGCCGCATCGCCGAATTGCGGCAAAAGCCTGGGCGGAACGAAAGAAGTGACCTCAATCTCGTTAACGCCGCACGCCGCTTCACGGGAAATCCAGTCTCGCTTTGCGGCGAAGGGCATGACGTCCGGCAGGATCTGCAAGCCGTCGCGCAGACCCACTTCGCGGATGGCGACATCTCTCACGCTAGCTGCCCTTGAACGCGGGACGGCGCTTCTGAACGAAGGCGGCCACGCCCTCGCGCCGGTCGGCGCTCGAGAGGACGCGTTCATAGGCGTTGACCTCGAGGACGAGGCCCGTCCTCAGATCCCCTTGCAGGCCGCGATGGATCGCCAGCTTGGCCTGACGCACGGCAATCGGCGCGTTCGCGGCGATCAGGCTAGCGGTCTCCAGCGTGCCCGACAGAAGCGCGTCAGCCGGAAAGACAGCGTTGATCATCCCCCATTCAAGCGCATCGGCTGAGGAAAACGGCCGTCCAGAAAGGATCAGCTCCTTGGCACGTCTCTCGCCCACGGCACGAGGCAGGTTTTGCGTGCCGCCAACCCCTGGGATCAATCCGATCGTCACTTCCGTAAGTGCGAAACGGGCCTCCATGGACGCATAGGCGAAGTCGCAGGCAAGGGCGAGTTCGCAGCCGCCGCCGTAAGCCGCGCCATTTACTGCGGCAATCACGGGCACGGTGCTGTCCATGATTGCATAGAAGGCTTGTTCGAATATCGCGTGCTGCAGACGCCAAGCGGCATCATCCATGCCGTCGCGCTCCTTGAGGTCGCCGCCGGCGCAGAAGGCTTTTTCGCCCGAGCCAGTGACGACCACGCAGCGCAAATCACCCGGCGAGAACCGCATCGGGCCGAATACGCCGCACAAATCGCGCCCCATCTGGGTGTTCAGCGCGTTGCGGACGTCAGGCCGATTGAGCGCGACCAGAAGCACGCCTTCGGCGGGTTGGCTCAAACGCAAGGTCTCGTAAGCGGCAGCATCCTGGGATTTCAAGCCGGCCTGCCCTGTCTCATGCACAGAATTTCGATGCACCGCCGCGACCCTGACCCGTTGACAAGCGAGAGGAAGATCGGCTTCTTGCGTTCATGTGATAAATAAATGCACATACGTGAGACTGCTGTCAAATCGGCGGCCCGAACGATGTTCGAGGAGATCTGAAAGATGGACGTTGCAGATAACATGGCTTCGGTCGGAGATGCTCCGGCAGAAGGCAAGATTACCGATGAAGCGGTAGCGGACGCCGTTGCCATGATCGGGCTGCAGCTGCGGCCCGAGGGTCCTTATCTCCAGGACGCGACGCAGGACACGATGCGCAATTTCTGCAACGGTATTGGTGATCTGAACCCGCTTTACCGCGACCCCGAGCAGGGACGCGTGAGCCGTTACGGAGCGATGCTAGGCCATCCGATGTTCCCGATGGCCTATGGCTGGGTTGGGCGCACACGGTGGGGCCTGCCCGGCGTGCATGGCTTCGGCGCGGGGAACGATTGGGAGCTCTACCGGCACGTACGGGTCGGCGACCGCATTACCGCCATCGAGCGGGTCGTGGGCGTAGAGGAAAAGACCAGCAAGTTTTCCGGCAGGCTGGTCCTGCAATACGTGGAAGCGGTTTACGCGAACCAGCGCGGCGAGGTGGTTGCCAAGGCGCTGGGTTGGTGTACTCGTCATGAGCGCAAGGCGGCGCGGGATGCAGGCAAGTACAAGGACATCCTTCCCTATGAATATAGCGAAGCCGAGATAAGCGCGATTGAAGAAGCAACGATCGGCGAGGATCGGGCGATCAGGGGTTCCAACGTCAGGTATTGGGAAGACGTCAACGAAGGCGACGAATTGCCGCCGATAGTCCGCGGCCCGCTCTCCATGATGGACACCATGGGCTATCTAGTGGCTTGCGGTCGCGGCCATACGCACGGCGTGGTGTTCAAGGCGGCGATGAAGCACCCCGGCCATTTCTTCCGTAATCCGGAGGCGGGCGGCGGCCTTGAATATACCGGGATCGGCCATCATCGCGAGTCCACCGCCAAGCAGGTGGGGGTGCCGGGAACCTACGATTATGGGCCGCAGCGCACCGCCTGGATGGCAACCCTCGTGACCAACTGGATGGGCGATGCGGCCTTTCTCAAGCGCGTGCGAACCGAATATCGCCGCTTCAACGTCATGGGCGATGCGACCTGGTGCAGGGGTCGCGTCTCGCGCAAATACATCAAGGACAATTATCCGCTCGTTGACATTGAGATCCGCGGCGAAAACCAGCGTGGCGAAGTGACCACGCCCGGTGTGGCAACCGTTGTCCTGCCGTCCCGCAAGACAGAGTTCCCGGTTCGCTTTGACGCTGCCTCGCTGGACCTGGATCTTCCAATGGTCCGCTAGGTAGGCGATGCCGACGGCACTCCCGCTCGCGGGTATTCGCGTCCTTGAGCGTGCGGATGGTGTCGCTGCGTCCTACGCCGGCCGCATGCTCGCTGCCCTCGGGGCGGAGACAATCATGCTGGAGCCGCACCAAGGCGGCGGGCTCCGGCGCGCGCCGCCCTTCCTGCCTGGGGGGGTGAGCTCTGCCTTCGCGTATTTTTCGGCGGGAAAAGCGAGCGTGGTTTGCGATCTCGCGGAGAAGGGACACCTAAAGGGCCTGGCCGGTCTGATGGCCGGCAGCGCGATCCTGATCGATGACAGGCCCGTCGCGCAACGCGCCTCGGACGGGTTTGATCCGCGTGAGGTCAACCCGGATCTGATACATGTCTCGATCCTGCCGTTCGGGGCGACGGGGCCGAAAGCGGCGTGGAAAGGCGAGGAGATCAACCTCGTTCACGCCGGCGGAGAAGGCAACCTGTTGCCGAATGGCTTGACGCTGGAGCAGTTCCCCGAGCGACCACCGCTGAAGATTTACGGGGATTTCGTTCTTGTTCAGGCGGGCGTTGCGGGAGGACTGGGCGCGCTTGCGGCACTGTTTGCCAAGCCGCGCCTGGGCGGCCAGTTCATCGACATCTCCATCCAGGATGTCGCCGTGGCACTTGGCGTCATGACGATCCAACGCTTCGGAGACGGCGTGCTCGAGCACCGTCTGACCCGCTCCTTCCGCTACGGCGGCGTGTTTTGCTGCCTGGACGGCTACGTCGAAATCATTACGGCGGAGGACCATCAATGGAGAGCCCTTGTCCGCCTGCTTGGCCGGCCGGCGTGGTCGCAGGACCCGGCGCTGTCCGATCCCGTCGAGCGGGGACACCGCGGCGCGGCCATCAACGAGCAGATCCGGCTATGGGCGCGCGAAAAATGTGCCGATGACATCGTCGCCGCCGGGCAGGCGCTGGGTGTGCCGATTGCCAAATACCGTCAGCCGGCGGAAATCCTTGCCGGCGAACACGAGCGATCGCGTGGCCTGTTCTCGTCGGTGCCGATCCCAGGTGAAGGCGACATGCCGATCCTGGTCGCGCCGATGCAGATCGACGGCGCGGCACCGAGCCTGGCGTCCGGACCACCGGCGATCGGCGCGCACCAGTTCCTGCTTGAGGATGGCGCGGCGTGATGCCGAAAGTTCTGGCAGGCATTCGCATCGCCGACTTCACGGTCCACGCGGCGGGGCCATTCTGCACGCAGATCCTGGCGCAGCTCGGCGCGGAATGCATCAAGATCGAGAGCCGTCACAGGCCGGACATCTTCCGCAAGGCCCATGCCGTTTATGGGCGCGTCGAGCCTGCGGCCTTCGATCACGTCACCGCCGGCAAGCTGTCCGTTCGCCTGAACCTGAAGCACCCGACGGGAATCGCGCGCGCACGCTCGATAGTGGCCATATCGGATGCCGTTGCGGAGAATTTCCGGGCGGGCGTGATGGCCAGGTTGGGCCTGGGTTGGCCAGCCCTTTCGGCGGGCAGGCCAGATCTGGTCATGGTGTCGGTCTCCTCCTCGGGGCAGGAGTCCCCGGACTCGGCGTTTTCGGGGTACGCACCCCTCTTTGGCGCCTGGGGGGCGCTCGGCACTTTGTCGGGCTACCAGGATGGGCCGCCGCTGGAAATGCGCCACATCATGGACCACGCGGCTGGCCTGAACGGCGCCTTGGCTGTTCTGGCGGGTCTGCAAAACCGTGCCCGGCACGGGCGCGGCGGCTACTACGACGTGGCCGCGCGCGATGTCGCCTCCGCGTCCATCGGTGACGTCCTGCTGGAAGCGGCAGCAGGTGGCGAGCCGATACGCTGGGGGAATGCTCATCCCGCCATGTCGCCGCACGGCGTCTATCCATCATCGGGCGACGATTGCTGGCTGACCATTGCGGTCAGGACGGATGATGAATGGCGCTCCCTGTGCGGCGTGATCGATCGGGCGGAACTGGCGGGCGATGCACGTTTTGCCACCTCCGCCTCGCGCCTCGCCCATCGCGAGCAACTGGATGCCATCGTTTCGGATTGGACCCGCTGCCGCACGGCGGAGGAAGCTGCAGGCTCGCTGCAGGGCGCCGGCATCGCGGCCCACCCATCCTGGAATGCGCGCGACCTTGCCGCAGACCTCCACCTGCGTGCACGCGGCGCAATCGAAACCTGCAACCTGCCGTCGGGCAGCCGTCCGGTGGTTCGCGCGCCGGTCCGCTTTTCCGGCGCAGACGTTGATTTAAACGCCCAGATGCCCGCGCTGGGCGAGCATGAGGATTATGTCTTCGGCGACCTGCTGAAACTGACGCGCGCGCGCCGCACAGAGCTCGAAAACGAGGGGGTCATCTCGTGAAAACGAGGATGCCATCCGTTGAGGGTGTCGAGTGTGGGGTTTTTTCAGAACTGGCGCGAGGGCAGCCTCACGACCAGGCCGTCCAGCTCGCAAGCAACCTTGATCTGGCAGGAAAGCCGGCTGCCTCGGCCGGGTTCGCGCGCAAAGCGTAACGTTCGTTTCTCCTGAGCCGAGCGTTCACCGCACCTGCCGCGCCAGGGCTCGTCGACATAGACGTGGCAGGTGGCACAGGCGCCATCTCCCAGGCAGCTTCCTACTATTCCGGGCACGCGGTTGAGCACGGCCGCATGCATCACCGAACGACCGGACGGGACGTCAACCACATGCTCGGTGCCTGTATGTTCGATGTAGGTTATCGTGACCATCTCCAGCCATCCTCAGGGACCGCCGCCCATAATCCAACGCCGGGGCAGGCACAAATATAACAGGCGACCTTGACAGTTTCACTTTCTAAATGTAGGCCTCCGTAGCCGCGCCCGGTGGCAAGAGGTCGCCCGGCCCCCGACAAGGATTTCACGTGCCCCTAACCGTAATCGATCCAAGGACTGCGCTGGTCGTCATCGACATGCAGAAGGGGATTGCGGCCTACCCTATGGTCCATCCGCTGGGCGAGGTCGTGGCGCACGTCAATGCCTTGACCGGCGCATTTCACCGCCACGACTTGGCGGTTGTGTTCGTCGTCGCCGCAGGCGGTTCGCCGGGGCGAACGGAGCATCCCTCCCGCGGCAATGCCGCCCTCGCGCCCGATGCGATGGAGCTGCTCCCCGGCTTGGGCGAGCACCCGCACGATTACAGGGTGACCAAGCGGGCGCGAGGCGCTTTTTCGAACACCGGGCTCGAAGACTATCTCAGGTCGAAACAGATCACCCAGGTCGTTTTTGCCGGCATTTCCACAAGCAACGGCGTCGAATCGAGTGCCAGGCAGGCCTACGAAGCCGGTTTCAACGTGACTTTGGCCACAGATGCGATGACCGACGGGACGTCGGAGAACCATAGCCACAGCATAATGCGGATCTTTCCTCGCCTGGGGGAAACGGGCACCACCGCGCAGATCGTGGCGTTGCTGCACGAGACTTTTGCATCAACATGAAACGCCGGTGCACACTGAAAGAAAATGTTGTGCTGCTTGGGCGATCGGACTACGATCCGGGGGTCGCTCTTATACCAACCCGTAGAAATCTTGACGCTTGATAGAACGACTGGCGGAGCAGTGCCTGCCCCCAGGCCCCTCTTTAGTTTGGTATTGAGTTTCTCTGGAATGTCAGAAAGGGAGGTCAAATATGAAGGTCATGCAAGGTAGCGATCCGAGCTTCGAAAACAGGAGCGACAAACGGGCAGGCCGCGGCGGTTCAGGACATAAATCCCGCGTCCTCTTGAACGACAAGGTTCTGGGCCGGGATCCGAACAGGTCGGACAATTTCTATGTCGGTATTAGCAGCGTTGAGGAAGGCGAGTTCTCGACGCCGCGCCATCACCACAATTTCGACCAGTGGCGCTATATGATCGAGGGCTGCGCCGATTTCACGACGGGCAAGCTAACCGCCGGCATGCTGGGCTATTTTCCGGAGGGCGCTTATTACGGCCCGCAGGAGAACGTCGTGGGCACCGTAATCATCGCGCAATTCGGCGGCCCGAGCGGGTCGGGCTATGTCAGCCGCGACCAGATCGTCCAGGCGCACGCGGAGATCAAGGCTTTGAACATCGGCGTGTTCGAAGACGGGATGTTCCGCCGCACTGCCGGCGGTGACGGAGAGAAGATCCAGGATGCCTACGAGGTGCAGTGGGAGCATGTCCGCAAGCGGCCCTTGGACTATCCCAAGCCGCAATATGCCGATCCGATCCTCATCGATACGAACGCTTACCCTTGGATGCCGGTGGCAGGGACGGCTGGTGTGTACGAGAAGGCGTTGGGAACATTCACAAGCTGCCAATTCCGCGCTGCCCGCTTCAAACTTGATCCGAACTCGACGTTTAGCGCTAAGGGGCGAGGCGTCTATATCGTTCTTTCCGGTAACGGGTCGGTGGAGAACGAGCCGTTCCGGCAATACACCACATTGTATCTCGAAGACGGGGAGCAGGGGATTTTCACCGCCGACGAGGTGTCCGACATCCTGCTTCTCGGCTTGCCGAGCATGGACTTGATGCAACGGCCGGTTTCAATCATGCAGGCGGCCGAGTAGAGCGGCTGCGGTTCGCCAGAAGCGGACACTGGGATCACGCCGGCACGGCGGCCCGAACCTCCGTGCCGACGTGAAAGGCCGCGCAGGCTTGCGGAAAACATGTCCATCAAGGCGCCTGGAGCGATGAGATGCCCGTCACTAAATTGGACCCGCGAACCGCGCTGATCGTCATCGACCTGCAGAACGCCAGCTTGGCCACGCCGCGCGAACCACATCCGATGGATGAGGTGGTCAGAAATACCGGCGCGCTGGCCGATGCGTTCCGCCACCACGGGCATCTGGTGGTGCTTGTCAAGGTCGTGGGCAGGCCGGCAGGCCGCACCGAACAGGTGCGCAGCGCGGCAAGCGCGCAGCGCTCTGCCAGCGATGCGGATTTTATCGACGATTTGGCCCCCCGGCCAGGAGACCTCGTCATTGAAAAGAGGAACTGGGGCGCTTTTTCGGGCACTGGCCTGGAGAAGCTGCTCAGGGAACGTGGCGTGACGCAGGTCGTGGTTGCGGGCTGCGCCACCAGCATCGGTGTCGAATCGACCGCGCGCGAGGCCTATTCCTGCGGCCTCAACGTCACCTTGGCGCTCGATGCCATGTCGGATGTGAGTGCTGAGGCGCACGTCAACAGCGCCACGCGCATATTTCCCAGGCTCGGCGAAACCGGCATGACGCGCGAGATCATTGGCCTCCTTGCGGGATCGGGTGGGTGAAGTCCCCGCAGATGGAACGGCGAAGGATCGGCCGCTCGGAGTTGCGCATTGCGCCGCTGGTGCTTGGCGGCAACGTGTTCGGCTGGACAGCAGACCAGCACACGTCATTTCGGATCCTCGATGCGTTCCTGGATGCGGGATTGAACGCGGTCGATACGTCCGATAATTATTCGAGTTGGATCGCGGGCCATGTCGGCGGGGAGTCCGAGACGGTCATCGGCGCATGGTTGAAGGCGCGCGGCTGCCGTGATCGGATCGTGCTTGCAACCAAGGTGGGTGCGCGGCCGCGTGCGCATGACCGGGGCGGTGTCGGCCGGGGCTGGGGCGGCGACCTTTCGCCTGGCCACATCGTGCAGGCCGTCGAACACTCATTGCGGCGTCTGCAGACCGATTACATCGACCTCTATCAGTCGCACATGAACGACCCCGATACGCCTGTGGAACACACGCTCGAGGCTTATGGCCGCCTGATTGGATCCGGCAAGGTGCGCGTCATTGGTGCGTCAAATTACGACGCCACGGCTCTTGCCGACGCACTGCATGTCAGTGATCGGCAGATGTTGCCCCGCTACCAGAGCCTGCAGCCGCTCTATAACCTCTGTGACCGGGATGCATTCGAAGGCGCGTTGCGCGACGTCAGCCTTGAAAACGATGTAGGGGTGATTTGTTACGCCTCGCTGGCAAGGGGTTTCCTCACGGGCAAGTACCGGACCGGCGAGGATTATCGGGCCAGCCCCTGGGAGGCCAGGCTGAAAGCCTACGCGAGCAAACGGGGCTTGCGCATCCTCGCGGCGTTGGAAGAGGTCGCCGATGAACTCCGCGCGCTGCCCGCCCAGGTGGCGCTCGCCTGGGTGATGGCCCAGCCCGGCATTACCGCACCCATCGCGGCCGTGAACAGCGTGCCGGAATTGGATGAAATCCTGGGCGCGGTCGGCCTGGTCCTCGACGAACGGCATCTTGACGCCCTTTCCGCCGCCAGCGCGCCCGAACACGGCTTGTGCGAAGCTGTCGCCGCCAGCGGCCTCGCCTGAGGCGCGCCGGCCAATGCAGCATCTCGAGGCGACCCTGAACGATCGTTACTTGTTTGAGGGGAGGCCCTATTACCTGAACGGGACCCAGTCGCTCGTCCGCATGATGCAGTTGGAGAAGCGGCGCAGGACGGCGCAAGGATGCCACACGGCCGTCTATGTGACAGGGTATCGCGGTTCGCCGCTTGGTGGGCTGGACCAGACGATGGAGCGCGCGGCGAAATTCCTGGGTGGGGACATCATAGCCAGGCCGGCGATTAACGAGGACCTTGCAGCCACCGCCGTTTGGGGCACGCAGCAGCTCGGCACCTTCGGCGCTGGCCATTACGATGGCGTGTCGGCGGCGTGGTACGGTAAGGGTCCCGGCGTCGATCGTAGCGGGGACGCTTTCAAGCATGGCAACCTGGCCGGCACGGCGCGCCAGGGCGGCGTGCTGGTGATCGCCGGCGATGACCACACATGCAAGTCATCGACCACGGCGCATCAATCCGAATACGCGTTGGCCGATGCCATGATCCCGGTGCTGGCACCCGCATCGATTGCCGAGCAGATGCAGTTCGGCCTGATTGGGTGGGAAATGTCGCGCTACGCGGGGCTGTGGGTCGGGCTTAAGGTCGTGACGGAAATCATGGATAGCGGCGAGAGCATCTTCGCCGATCCGATAATCGACCTTGCCGCGCCGGATTACGATCCTCTGCCGGCTGACGGCTTATGGTTGCGCTGGCCCGACACGCCGCTTGCGCAGGAGGAACGGCTCCATCGCTTCAAGCTGCCGGCGGCGCTGGCCTTCGCCCGGGCGAACCGGCTCGATCATATCGTTCTTGGCGAGGTGGGCGCTCGCCTCGGCATCGTCACGGTCGGCAAGGCCCATCCCGACACGTTGCAAGCGCTCGCCGATCTGGGCATCGATGCGGCGCAGGCGGCCGCGCTTGGCATCAGCCTCTATAAGGTCGCCATGCCGTGGCCGCTCGAACCGCAAGGCTTGCGCGAATTTGCGCGGGGGTTGCGCGAAATCGTCGTTGTTGAGGAGAAGCGCGGGCTGGTCGAGGACCAGCTTCGCGCGCATCTCTATGGCACCCAGGATCCGCCGACGGTGCTCGGCAAGCGCGATGCGGCCGGCGGCTGGTTGTTTCCCTCCAATGGTGATCTTGGGGCGAACACCATCGCCGTGGAGCTTGGCAGGCGCATCGTCGAGACGACCGGCAGCGAGGCGGTGCGGGCGAGGCTCGCGGTGATGCAAGGGCGCGTGGAGCGCATGGCGCAACTCCAGTCACATGCGGTCAGGCCGCCGCATTTCTGCCCCGGCTGTCCGCATAACGGCTCGACGAAGGTGCCTGAAGGCAGCCACGCCTTTGCGGGAATCGGTTGCCATTACCTGGTGCTGCCGATGGAACGCCAGACTGGCGGTTTCACGCAGATGGGAGGTGAGGGCGCCAACTGGCTTGGGCTGGCGCCGTTCTCCACGACCCGGCATATGTTCCAGAACATCGGCGACGGCACCTATTTTCATTCCGGGTCATTGGCAATCCGTGCGGCGATCGCAGCGAAGGTGAACGTCACCTATAAGATCCTGTTCAATGGTGCGGTTGCCATGACTGGCGGCCAAGCCCTGGATGGCGAGCTTTCGCTCGAACGCCTCGTGGCGCAGGTCATGGCCGAGGGCGTGGCGCGGGTGGTTGTTGTGACCGACGATATGTCTGCCCGCCGCGAGGGCAAGCTGCCTGCCGGCGTTGGGCTGCGTGCGCGCGAGGACCTCGATCAGGTGCAGCGGGAGTTGCGCGAGGTCGAGGGCGTTTCCGTCCTCATCTTCGACCAGGCCTGTGCTACCGAACTTCGCCGCCTGCGCAAGCGCGGTGAGGCCGCCGATCCGAAGCTGGCCATCGTTATCAACGATCTTGTCTGCGAGGGCTGCGGCGATTGTTCGCGACAGTCCAATTGCCTGGCTGTGGTGCCGGTCGAGACGGAGTTCGGCCGCAAGCGCGCCGTCGATCTCTCGACGTGCAATAAGGACCGCTCCTGCATCAATGGGTTTTGCCCCAGCTTCGTCACCGTCCTGAATGGCACACCGCGCAAGGCCGTGCGTGCCGCCGATTCAAGGGCAGCATTGCCCGAACCCCGGGCTGCGGCGCCCGAGGGCATCTTCTCGCTTATCGTCGCCGGCATAGGCGGCACAGGGGTTGTGACCATCGGCGCGATCATCGGCATGGCGGCGCACATGGACGGCAAAGCGATCCGCGTGATGGACATGACGGGGCTTGCGCAAAAAGGCGGGGCGGTGGTTAGCCACATCCAAATCGGCGCCGAGCCTGGCGAAATTGCTGCAGCCAAGATCAGCGCCGAGGCTGCCGACCTGCTCCTTGCCTGCGACCTCGTCGTGGGTGCTACACCTGAACATCTTGGCCGCGTCTCGCGCACGGCGGGTCACATCATTGCCAACGACCATGAGACGGCAACTGGATTGTTCACGCGCGATCCGGGCTTTGCCGTGCCAAATGCGCTCCTGAAGCCGGCGCTTGCCGCAGCGGTCCGGCCTGGATGCATCGATTTTTGCGATGCCACACAGCTCGCCACCAAACTGGTTGGCGATGCGGTCGGTGCAAACCTCTTCATGGTCGGCTTCGCCTGGCAGCGCGGCCTGCTGCCGGTCTCGCTTGAGGCGCTGCAGCGGGCCATCGAACTGAACGGCGTGTCCATCGCCCTCAACCGGGATGCGTTCACGTGGGGCCGTCGAGCAGCCCTTGACCTGCCGGCTGTAATGGCGGCGGCCGGGGGCGAACGGCTGCCCCACCACATCCTTTCATGGACGCTTGATGAGCGTATAGATAGGCGGATCGTGTTCCTGACTGGCTATCAGGATTCCGCCTATGGGCAGCGCTACGCTGACATCGTGCGGCGGGTTCGGCAGGCCGAGGCCCGCCTTGGTACGCGCGGCGAGGCGCTGACCTCGGCCGTGGCCGAGTCGCTGTTCCGCCTGATGGCCTACAAGGACGAATACGAAGTCGCGCGGCTATACAGCGAAACGGGTTTTCTCGCATCGCTGCGCGAACGCTTCGACGGCCCGTTCACGCTGGCGTTCCACCTTGCGCCGCCGCTGCTGGCCAGGCGCGATCCGGTGAGTGGTTTGCCGCGCAAGGTAGTATTCGGTCCCTGGGTGCTGCGGGTCTTCGTAGCTCTGGCGAAATTTCGGCGCCTGCGCGGGACGCGCCTGGACCCGTTCGGCTACACGATGGAGCGCCGGTTGGAACGGCGGCTGATCGAAAATTATGTGAGCTTGGTCGTTGATGAGATTTTGCCGACATTGTCGCCAGCTAGCCATACAGCGGCAGTAGAACTCGCAAGCGCCGTGCAGTCGATAAAGGGCTTCGGACATGTCAAGCACGCCAGCATAGAGCTCGCACGCAGACAGCAAGCGCGTGCGTTGGCTAGGTACCTGGGGCTGGCTGACAGGAGGGACGGCCCGGTAGTACCTTGGATGCCCGATGCTGGCAATGCTACCCCGGCTAGTGAAGATTTACATACGTGAATTGTGGATGCACGCTTGTGTTTTCCGTTGTCTGGCGCGTTTGCAGATCGTATAGACGCTCGGGCGAGTGAAGCTCGCGCGCGGCATTGACCAATTGCCGCGCGCAGGGCGTGGCCTTTGTCCATAAGAAAATGAACTCCTGTGCAGGGGAGCGCCCATGAGGATTGCGGTAGCGGAAGACGTTCAAACACAGGACAGCGCCATGATGGGTGAACCAGTGCGGCCTGGCTCGTTCAAGTTGAAGCGGCTGCTGGATGATGATGCGCCGGACGGGTTCAATTTCTGGTTCTGCCGTGGCGAGCACGCCAACGCGGGAGACCGCGCCCACCAGACGCCTCGGCACAACCATACGTTCGCACAGATCAAGTTCACCGAAAAAGGCGCGTCCAACCTTTTTCCAGGTGTTGATATCGAGGCGGGCGACATCGGGTATTTCCCCCGCGCGGCCTATTACGGACCTCAGGCGAAAGATACGTGCACGACCTTTACCGCTCAGTTCGGCTTTAATGGAGAGCACCAGAGAGGCAAGGCGTGGGAGGACCACCGGGCGGAGGCGCTGAGGCGCCTGAAAACTAGAGGGACGATCGAGGACGGCATGTTCATCGAGACCGATCCAGCGACAGGCAAACGGACGGAGCGGGACAGCGTCGAGGCCCTCTATGACGAACGTTTGAGGATGCTGACGGGGAAGAGCCTTGTGCTCGGCCCGCGTGGGTATGATGCACCGATTGTGATGCACCCAAAGGCATTCAGCTATTTCCGCGCGGGGCCTGGGGTAGAGGTGAAGCATCTCGGGCGGTTCTATGACCAGCCCGGGCCGAACGGCGACGTGCGCATATCGATGGTGCGCTTGTCCGAAGGCGGCGACTATACGCTGCGGTCTGATCGTCCGCACATCGCGTGGACCCTGTCGCCCGGTTTGCAGGTCGAGGGGCGCGAGTATCCCGGGCTCACCTGTCTCTACAGCCCGCGTGGCGAGGCCGGGCATTTATCAGGCGCCAATGGCGTCGAGGTTTACGTCGTAGAATTTCCCCGGCTGGATTAGCGGGTGAGACGCGACTGGCTGGCGATCCCGGCCGTGGAAAGCCCATGTGGCTGCCAAGTGCATAAAAGGATAAATGCGGATGATCATCTCTATCGCCGAAGAAATTCAGAACAAGGATCAGAATAGCGGTCTGGCGGTGCGGGACGGCGCGCAGAACATCAAGCGTCTGCTGGAGGACGATGCGCCCGATGGTTTCAACTTCTGGTTTGTCAGGAGTGACCACGTCAATGTGGGCGAGGACGCCTTCCAGACGCCTCGCCATCATCACACCTTCGCACAGGTCAAGATGACGGAAAGGGGTTCCTCCGATCTCGGCCTTGGTCAATCGATTGACGCAGGTGACATCGGCTACTTCCCTCACGGTGCCTATTACGGGCCGCAGCACAAGGAAAGCTGCACCATCCTGGGTGTTCAGTTCGGGTTCAATGGCGAGCATCAAAGGGGCAAACGCTGGGAAGAGCATCGCGCCGAGGCCATGAACCGCCTGAAGTCACGGGGACGGATCGAGAAGGGCATTTTCATCGAAACCGATCCGGTCACAGGCGAGACGCGGGAACGCGACAGTGTCGACGCGCTTTATGACGAGCGCTACCAGATGCTCACGGGCAAGCGGCTGGTGATCGGGCCGGCCGCATACGAAGCCCCGATCGTGATGCACCCGAAGGCGTTCTCCTATTTCCAGGCCGGTCGCGGCGTCGAGTTAAAACACCTCGGCCAGTTTTACGACTGGCCCGGACCGAATGGCGATGTTCGCATCTCGATGGTGCGGTTGTCGGACGGCGGCACCTATACGCTACGGCCCGATCGGCCGCAGATTGCCTGGACCTTGACGCCCGGCTTGCACGTGCAGGGGCGCAGCTATCCCGAACTCACCTGTCTTTACAGTCCGCGCGGCGAGGCGGGAGAGATGTCCGGCGCCGACGGCATCGAGGTTTATGTGGTAGAGTTCCCCCGCCTTGACTGATCGCGGAACGATCCGATCAGGCGTATTCATCAAGACCTGCTCTGCTCAGATCGTCGAGGTGCTCGCGTTGAGTGGTCTCGACTTCGGCATTCTCGACGCCGAGCATGCCCCGTTCGACCGCGCGGGCCTGGATATGATGATCCTTGGCGGGCTGGCGGCCCAATTCCCGCTTTTCGTTCGCATTTGCGACCACGCGCCCGCAACGATCCTGCAGTCCCTCGATCTCGGCGCAACCGGTCTGGTGGTGCCGCACGTGGATACGCCGGAGCAAGCGCTGGCCATTGTGCGCAGAGCCCGCTTTAGGGGCGGCGAGAGGGGTTTTTCCAACTCAGCCCGCTTCGGCCGCTATGGGGCGACCATGATCGAGGAGGCGGTTGAGATCGGCGACCGTGCCGAAATCATTTGTCAGATCGAAAGCTCCGCCGCCGTAGAAAACGCGCACGCCATCGCCGCCGTTCCGGGTGTGGCGGGCCTGCTCGTGGGGCGGGCCGATCTCGCGTTGGCGATGGGGTTGATGTCGATGGAGGCGGATAGCGTGCTACGGGGTGCGCGACACGCGCTGGGTGCGGCGCGCGCCAACGGCAAGCTGGGCGCCATCGTGATCGGGGACACGGCCGAGATGGCGCCGTGGCTGTCCGCCGGCGCCAATTTTTTTGTTTTCGGCAACGAGCAGGGCCTTCTCAGGATCGCCGCAAAGACTTTGGCTCAGCGCGCCGCTGACAAGATCGCGCAAGCGGCGCATTGAACCGCGCACTTGCGCAAGAGGTCGGTCTAGCCTGGCGAAAGCCCGGACGCCAAATTCACAAGCGGTTGCGGAACCCGAAAGTGCCGTAGGCCTAGATGGTCCACCAGCCATTTCGCGCCAATGCGCTGGATCAGCTCGAACGGACCCTGTTGCCAGCCATAGCCCCACCGCATCGCCTGATCGATGGCCTGTGGCAAGTCGGCAATCTCCGGGACAAGCGATGCTGCATAGGCCAGAGTGCTTTCCATAACCGTCGCGGCAAACCGGCCGCCTGGGCTTTCATGCGACATGAGGGCACGCAAATCGTTCTGCGAGGCGTCCAACGCCGCAGACACGACCGGCCGCGACGGTCGATATTCTCCACTCGCCAGGTCGATCACCTCGAATGTTCCGTCCTGCGCGCGACGCCTGAAGCCTGCTCCGGATTTGCGGCCGATACGGCCCTCGGCAATCATGCGCGCTATGAGGGGTGGCTCGGCCGGGTAGGCTTGTATCGGGTCTTCGGCTGGCAGAGATGATTGCAGGCTGGCCCAGCCCGCTGGCAGCAGGTCGATGCCCACCAGATCCAGCAAAACGAATATGCCTGCGGGCAGGCCAAAGGGCTTGCCGATGACGGCATCCGCTTCCTCGACGTCCAGGCCATTGGCAACGGCCTCGTGCAGGGCGACCGCCATCCAGTAATTTCCGATGCGGTTCGCAATGAAGCCCGGCGTGTCCCGGCAACGCACGACGAACCTGCCAAGCCGGCGTTCCGCGAACTCGGCGACCTGCTCGGCTGCTTCGGGCCGCGCAATCGGGCCCGCGATCAGTTCCATCAGCGGCATTAGGCGCGGCGGATTGAAAAAATGCGTGATCAGAATGTCTTGGGCTTTGGCGAGATCCATCCCCGAGATCAATTTGGCCAACAGGATCGTGGAGGTATTGGAGGAGACGATGGATCCCGGCTTCCGCACACCGTCAAGCGCGCCGAATATCTGCCGCTTCACATCCAGCCGCTCGATTGCGGCCTCGACGATCCAATCTGCTTGAGCCAAAAGCGCCAGGTCGGAGACGCTCGATCCAACCCGAATACCATCGACCAGGGTTGCATCGTCGAACGCTCCCAGCTTGACCTGCCTGGCAAGGCCTGCGGCCGCAAGGGAAGGATCCAGATCGAGCAGGATGACGCCGACGCCGGCATTGGCAAACAGCGCAGCGATGCCGGCGCCCATCACGCCAGCGCCGATGACGCCTGCCACACGAACACTGTCCATGTTCCGCCGTGTTATTTCCTGCACGTGAAAAGGCAGTTTACATCCATCAAAAAGCTTTTACAAGGATGGGCGCGGAACATGACACGTGACCGTTTAGATAACCAGCCCGACCCTCGTTCCATATGTGGCGCCCTGTATCAAAAGAGGAAGATTCCCAGTGCCTACCATCGCCATCGTCTCCATGGGTGAAATGGGATCAGGCATTGCCCAGCGATTAGTCGAACGGGGCGCGCGCGTCCTGACCTCCCTCGAAGGGCGGAGTGCAGCGAGCATCGATCGTGCCAGGCAAGCCGGTGTCGAAGCGCTGAGCGACGCGGCCATGATCAGCCAGGCCGACATGCTGCTTTCGATAGTGCCGCCCGCCTCCGCACGGGCAATTTCGGAGCGCTACCTGCCCGTTATCGAGCACTCCGCGAACAAGCCGACATTCCTCGACTGCAATGCCATCGCTCCCCAGACCCTGCATGACATGGCGGCACCCTTCGTGCGACGCGCGCTTTCTTTCGGCGATGCTTCAATCATTGGTTTCGCGCCGCGGCCTGATGGATATAGCCCGCGGGTCTACATGTCCGGGCCGACCGAGCGGGAGGCGCTCAGCCTCAAAGCTCTCGGCATCGAGACGCAGGTGCTATCGGCAAGCCTGGGAGACGCCTCAGCCCTGAAGATGGCTTATGCCGGTGTGACGAAGGGCATTCAGGCCATCGGCGCCTCGATGGCGCTCGGCGCTGCGCGTGCCGGCGCGGCGGAAGCCTTTGTCGCAGAACTGGAAGATACCCAGCCAACCATATATGCGTGGCTCTGCAAGACGCTGCCCGCGATGTTTGCCAAGGCGCATCGCTGGGATGATGAAATGCAGGAGATCGCCAAGTTCCTTGAACCGGAGCGCGGTGCATCCGAGATGCTGAGCGGCGCGGCGAGGCTCTATCGTCATGTAGCCGAACACAATCGGATAGGCGCCAACAGCGAGATCATTTGCACGCTTGGCCGATTTGCCAAATGCCGCAATTGAGCTTGGCGGATGGTGATTTGCATGCGTGAACGGCAACGCGCGTGAAGAATTCGGCTGGCGCACCGTTTGCTTGCGCTCCCCCACACGCACCACGCAGGCCTTCGGGGATTGTTGTCCCGCCGGGGTATGGGACACTCATGCACACGTCATTGAAACACCACCTAAATTTCCTTGGGTGGGTCCGCGCGGCTACGACCCGCCGGAAGCAACGCTGCACGCCTACCTCGCGCTTCTTGATACGCTCGGGTTGCAAAGCGGTGTTCTGGTCCAAGTCAGCGTGCATGGCACCGACAATAGTGCTCTATTGAGCGCGCTGCAGGCCTGCCCGGGCCGCCTGCGCGGCGTAGCGGTCGTTTCACGCGATGTGTCAGATGCTGAATTGACTTGGATGCACGCCGCGGGCGTTCGCGGCGTGCTCATCCTCAAAGCGCTGCCCGGTGGCGTGCCGCTGCATGCGGCCGCACCATTGGCTGAACGCATTGTGCAGCTCGGCTGGCACATACAATTCGCGCTGCAAGGGCACGAACTGGTGGCGAATTTGGATTCGCTGCTTAGGCTTCCTGTTCCCCTGGTGATTGATCATTTCGGAGGCTGCGATCCCGCCGAAGGGCCAGGCGCGCAGTTCCAGGCTTTGCTGAAGCTGCTAAACAACGACAATTGCTATGTGAAGCTTTCAGGCAAGTACCGCATGGCCAGACCATCGTGGCAGGCGATGCAACCTCTGGCGAAAGCTCTGATCGAGAGTTGTCCCAACAAGGTCCTCTGGGGCAGTGATTGGCCCCATGTTGCATTAATTGACGCCGATGAAGTCCCGCAAACCCATGCATTGCTAGAGCTGCTGACGGGGTGGAGTGACGATATGGAATCGCAACCTATGATCCTCGTGGAAAATCCAGTCCGACTTTATGGGCGTCCGGAAGACATCCAGGCAGCATAACCTCGTCGATTGAGCCGTGAGTTGGTCGCATATGCCGTATCTCAGGGTGAGCAGGTAAGGAGACGATCGTTGAGCGCCAAACGACGGATCCTGTCAGCTCTGTGGTTCCTCTTGCTCGTGGCCTACCTCGATCGCGTTGCAATAAGCTTCGCCGGCCCTACAATGATGAAGTCAATGTCGATGTCGGCGCCCCAGTTCGGGATCGTGCTTTCCGCCTTCGGGATCGGCCATCTGGTGGCGCAGTTGCCGGGCGGAATGATCGCGGATCGGTGGGGTGCGAAGTTGATGCTCGTTGCTGGTCCGCTGCTCTGGGCCATATTCACCGGGTCAACCGCACTCGTTGCCACCGTCTTGGGATTGTGCGTCGTGCGTGCGCTCCTCGGAGTGTCCGAGGGCCTTTTCGCCACATCGACATCCAAGGCGATAGGCGAGAACTTCTCATCCAGGCAGCGTGCACGGGCGCTGTCGATCTTCAGCACCGCCATACCGCTAGCGCCGGCATTCGCCGGGCCGCTGATCGGCAAGCTCGTCAGTGGCTACGGTTGGCACGTGATGTTCGTGATCGTGGCGGCACCGTCGGTGCTGGCTGCCCTGATCTGCCTGCTCCTATTGCCCGAACGGCCGCCTGCGGCTTCCATAAACGATGGTTGCGCATCACACGATTCGATCCCATTCACCAGCGTCCTGAAACTGCCGAGCTTGTGGATTGCCTCGTTGGGCGGCTTTGCGTTCACCACAGCCAACTGGGGCTATTCGGGGTGGATGCCGAGCTACCTTGCTCTGGAGCGGCATATCAACCTGCAGAGACTCGGACCCATCAGCAGTGTGCCCTATTTATTCGGCTTGTTCGGCATCCTGCTCGGCGGCTGGCTCGCCAGTTCGCGACTGTATCATCGCCGTTTGGAACTGATCACCGGCTCCTGTCTTGGCGCGGGACTTTCGCTTCTGGCGGCCTACAAGGCCAGCTCCTTGCCCATGTCGCTTGCGGGGCTATGCGGCGCTGCTACTTTCCTGTTCTGCATCCAGCCCACGCTCAGCTCCGTCATCCTTGATCTGGCACCAAGGCATTTCAGGGCCTCCTACCAGGGCGTGTTCAACACGGTTGTGCAATTGGGCGGTATTGTCGCGCCAGCCACCATCGGATTTCTGGTAGGCGCCACAGGCACCTTCGCCGCGGGCTTCGCCCTTATGATTGCTGCGCTTTGCGGGTCGGCCGCCTGCATTTTGGCGCTGGCTCCATTCTTAGAAAAGAGCCTGATGCCGGACGCGAGCCGGGTCTTCTTTAAAGCGCCGCGTCTTCGGCATTGATCTAGCTTTTCACCAGCCGCTGACAGCAGAGGCAATTGCCGCGGCGCCTAAAAGTCTGTCCGAAATCAAGTTACTGTCCGACATAGCTTTCTCACCATCAGTCGGACGGAAGCCCACTTCAGGAACGCAACGGCGCTGCGGTTGAGGCATTCCAATCTTGGGCCAGTCTGCCGCACCGGTTGAGCCAGGCAATAGTGCGCTCGACAATCCAGCGCTTCGGCAGAACCACAAATTTGCCGCATCAGAGCGCTTGACGATTTCGACGTTGATCCCGCGACAGACGCGCTTCAAGGCCTGCTGGAATTGCGGTCCCTGGTAGCCGCCATCGGCATAGAGCTTCAGCAGGAACGGATACAGCCCAAAGAGCGTGCTCATCAGCAGCACACCGCCATCGCGGTCCTGAATGTCGGCCGCATGGATGATCGCGTGCAGCAGCAAACCCAGTGTGTCTACCAAAAAATGCCGTCGTAGTCCAGCGCCGGAAATAGTCGTTGACCGTGCTGCGTGGGGGCAGGTCCTTGGGGATGTAGCGCCACTGGCAGCCGCTGCTGAGCACATACATCAGGCCGTTCAGGACGGCGCGCACGTCAACCGTGCGCTTGTTGCCGCCGCGCTTGGCCTTGGGGATCAGGGGAGCAACATGCGCCCACTCCTCATCCGTCAGGTCACTGAGATAGCGAAGTTTGCTGCGGTCGTAGCGGGCGCGGTTCTCATCGGTCCACATGCAAGCCCTCCTGCGAATCGGTGCACACAGCAGCGAATCACAAGTGACTCAAACGACCCAAGGGGTTCCCGGACGGACACTAACCCCCGCGCGGAGAACGGTGGCCGCTTGCCATCGACCGAAGCAGCAATGCATTTCGCATACGTGAAAGACTCTTCCCAGTGCGTGAATAGGCCTTGCGTGCTGAATGCTGCGCAGCTAAGAACGATCTCGCCGCGCTCTCGCACAAAGGCGCGCGCGGTAAGTAATCGCCGAAACAAGTCGGCATCTCACCGAAGGTGGGCCAATAAAAGCGGGGAGTACTATGCGTTCCAAGCTTCGCTTAATGGTCGCTGCATCGACGGCCGGATTGACCTTCACAGTCGCGCCGGTTACGCTCAGCTATAGGCCATCGCTCTCCCTTGCCGCAGCAGCGCCGACCCAGGATGGGAATGCCGCGGCAACATCGGCAGCTCCTGGAGGGGTGCCGGGGGCCGTTGTGGGCGGCAAGATAGAGGATGTAGTCGTAACTGCGCAGAAAAGGGCCGAAAGACTTCAGAGGGTGCCCATCACCGTGCAGGTGGTTCAGGGTCAGGCGTTACGCGGCCAGAACACTAATAGCCTTCAGGACCTGTCGCAGGTGCTGCCGGACCTTCATATCCAGTCATCAGGCGATCAAATCGGCAACTCTCTCTCCGTGCGCGGCGTAGGTTCAGGCGCGAACAACCCCACGTTCGACCAGTCGGTCGCGGTGTTTGAAGACGATATCTATTACGGCCGGTCCAAAATGATTCAGGACACCTTTCTGGACGTGGACAGGGTGGAGGTGCTGAAGGGACCCCAAAGCACCTATTTCGGCAACAATGCCATTTCCGGCGCACTAAACATCTCCACGAAAAAGCCCGACGACCACTATGACGGCTACGTTCGCGCCCTCTACGGGTCTTATGGGGCCTATGCCCTGGAAGGGGCGGCCAGCCTACCAGTGGCCGACACCTTGTCGATTCGTGTTGCCGGAACCACCAACGGCATGAGCGGCTGGATCGAGAACCTGAACACCGACAAGACCGCGCCTGGTGAACAAAACTATGCCGGCCGTATCACCGTCTCCTGGAAACCCAGCGAAGACTTTGATGCGACCTTAAAAGTTGAGGATAGCTCCAACCTCATCACCGGGGCCTATAATGAAACGCCGTCACAATGGACCAACTGCCCTCCTCCGGCACCGCTGCCCGACAGTGCGATCAACAAGCAATGCCCCGCCGCCCTGGCGTTCGATGTTCCTTTGGGCTTACACAACGATGTCGATTCGACGCTTGCAGGCCAGTTCTCGCGCCTTCAGACCAACACAAACGAACTCACCTTGAACTACAACCTGGGGGACGTGAAGCTCACGTCCGTTACGGGCTATTACGATTATAACTACGCTGCCCAACAGGATAATGGTGACGTGGGAAACCACGTGCTCACGACTGTTCAATACGGAGAGACGTTTTCGCAATTTAGCCAGGAGCTCCGGGCCACAACGCCCGCCAATCTGCCGGTCGAAAACATGATTGGCGGCTATTTTCAGAAAGACAACGGCACGGAGCTCCTAAACGGCAACGCTGCTTTCGCGAACCAGTTGCTTGAGCACGCCCTGGGCTTCCCTGCCGACGAACTGCCGCTCGGCTATGCTATCGGATACAAGCAGGCCGAATCAATTTACGCGCTTTTCGACTCGCTCAGCTGGCACGCCACCGATCAACTGAAGTTCAACCTCGGCATACGCGGAATATGGGACGACAAGAATTTCGTAGGCAACGTGAATTATGGCCGGGAAACGCAGACCTATGGCGGATTGGTAAGCTATCCGGAGAACCTGCAAAAACTTGCCTCTATCGCCCTTGGGGAATATGGCACCTATCCCTACACTCGGGAAGATAGGGCCGTGACGCCATCCGCCGGCGTGCAGTACCAGCTCACGCCCGACAAGATGCTTTACGCGACCTACACGCGGGGCTTTCTTGCGGGAGGATTCTCTGGCACGGCCCCGGCACCGCTTACAACAACGTCCGGCACTAATATTTATCCCGTCTACGGGCCGGAGTTCGTGACCGCCTTTGAAGGCGGCGTGAAGACGAAGTGGCTCGACGACCGCTTGCTCATCAACCTGGACTACTTCCACGAGCAATATTCTGGCCTGCAGTTGAACTCACGTGTCGAGTTGGCGCTGAACGCCGCGACGATACCGCAGAACGCGGCTACCGCGGTGTCGCAAGGTGTCGAGTTGCAAAGTGAATGGGCGATCAGCAAGATCTTTCGCGTGACAGCTAACGTCACCTATTTAAATGCCGACTACACCAAATACCCAAACGCATCGCCGACCGTCTTGCAAACCTACGAGGGCATCCCGCTTCAGAACCTCGCTGGAAGGCCATTGGACTTTGCCGCTAACTGGAGCGGCTCGGTCACAGGCGAGTTCAAGATTCATCTCAACGACAACCTTGTTCTTGATGGGAGCGTGACACCGATCTTCACGACGAAGTACTACAACAGCCTCGGAACGGACGATTCCCTGTTCTTGGTACCGGGCAGCCTCCGGCTGGATGCTAAAATGACGCTGGAAGATCCGATCAAAGGATGGGCAGTTGATTTTATTGGCAAGAATCTCACCGATGCAGTCATCCCCCTGTCATACGGAACCGGCGATAGCGTCGGTGGCAAGGAAGAGCCGATTAATTTTGCCGTTCAGCTACGCTACAAATGGTAGCCGCTCGATATCACCACTGCGCCACGCGCACATCCAATAGGGGAAATTGATGCCTATCACCGCCCTTGATCCAGTTGCCGCCCTCATCGTCATAGACTTGCAGAATGGTATGTTGGGCTACCCCACGGTTCATCCTCTGAGCGAGGTCATTGCGCGCGCCGGTGAGCTGGCCGGCGCGTTTCGCGCCCATCACCTGCCCGTCGTGCTCGTCAACGTCAAAAGCGGGTCCGCGGGTCGCAAGGAGCAGGGCGGCAGCGGTGGTGCGCGTCCCGACGGGTTTGCAGACCTCGTGCCGGAGCTCAATCAGCAGCCGGGCGATCACACGCTGACAAAAACGACCTGGGGCGCCTTCACCGGCACCGGCCTTGATGAATATCTCAGGGGCAAGGGCGTTACCCAGGTCGTGGTCGCAGGAGTCGCGACAAGCCTGGGTGTCGAATCCACCGCGCGCCAAGCCGCCGAGCTTGGTTTCAACGTGACCTTGGCCACGGATGCAATGACCGACCTGAGCCCCGATGCTCACGCCAATAGCCTGACTTGGGTTTTTCCGAAAATGGGAGAGACCGGCAAGACACGGGACATTATCGATCTTCTGAGTCGCAGGGCTGCTTGACGGCCGCGTAGCCAGCTAGAAAGACAGCATAGGACCGGGCTGGGGGTCGGCGCTGTGGACAAGCGAAAATTGGGCCGCTCCGACATCACTATTGCGCCTCTTGTCCTCGGCGGGAATGTCTTTGGGTGGACCGCCGATACCAGAACATCGTTTAAAATTCTGGATGCATTCATTTCGGCAGGCTTTGATGCCATCGACACTGCTGACGTCTACTCCTGCTGGGTGCCGGACCATGTTGGCGGCGAATCGGAGATGATCATCGGTCAATGGCTGAAGTCTCGCGGCGCACGGCATAGCGTCGTGCTTGCAACAAAATTCGGGGCCTCGATGCCGAACGTGGGCAAGGGCCTGTCGGCAGCGCACATTAAGAAATCGGTCGACGGCTCACTGGCCCGTCTGCAAACCGATTACATCGATCTCTACCAGGCACATCACGACGACCCTGATGTGCCGCTGGAGGAAACGCTGGGCGCTTTGGACGAGTTGGTGAGGTTGGGCAAGGTACGGACGATCGGCGCCTCGCATTACGATCCGGGGCGTCTCGGCACTGCGCTGGACGCCAGCCAGTCCGGAGGCCTTGCACGCTACGAGACGTTTCAGCCACGCTATAATCTTTGCGACCGCTTTGAATATGAAGGTGCCGTGCAGGCCGCCTGCATAAGCAACGATGTCGGTGTACTTTGCTACAGCACACTGGCCAAGGGTTACCTGACCGGCAAGTATCGGAGCGAAGCGGATATACCAGTCGATCTTTGGGGGCCGGACCTTACCGAATTGGTCATGCGGCGGTATCTGAACGATCGTGGCGCCCGCATCCTTGCGGTCCTGCAAGATGTGGCGCTGGAGCAAGGTGCGGCGCCGGCTGAAATCGCTCTGGCGTGGTTGACGGCGCAGGCTGGGGTGACTGCCCCGATCGCCGCTGTCACCAGCGTCGAACAATTCGAAGAAATCAAGAATTTCGCGCGGCTGAGGCTTGATGAGCGCCAGAAGAATGCGCTCTCGGAAGCCAGCGCGCGGTAGTACAAAATGTGCGTTTGATTGAGGGATGGTTGGGGAGTTGTGCCATCTCCTCCAAACTTCCCGTCTATTACTCGGCTCCACCTAACCGAGGATGGGGGTTTTGGGGGACAGGCACTGCTCCTCCAGTCTTCATGAAACACTCAACGACTCGCAAACACCGGTGCGCGCCGCTCCTTCATTGCCTTAACGCCTTCCTTGAAATCCTCCGTACGGAAATGCGCCTCCTGTTCGGCCAGTTCACGGTCAAGCGCCGCGGAGACGCTGTCAGCCAGACCACGGCGCAACGTGCGACGGGTGGAGACAACCGCTATCGGCGCAGACTGGGCGATCTCTACAGCCAAAGCAAGAGCGGCGGCGCGCAACTCGGAGTGCGGCGCCAATTGGTCGAGCAGTCCGATTGCATAGGCCTCCTCTCCGCCAACCCTGCGGCCTGAGTAAAACAGCATGGCGGCATGCTGTGCACCGACAATCCTGGGCAATGTCACCGACAGTCCGAAACCGGGATGGATCCCAAGCCTGTTGAAATTGGCGGTAAACCGCGTTTGTGGCGAACCGAGTCGGAAATCGGCCACCAGCGAGAGGCCCAATCCCGCGCCGACGGCCGCCCCCTGTATCACGGCCACAACGGGCGTGACGCAACGGAACAGCCGTAACGCCTGACGGTAGATGGCTGCACCGCTTATCTCGCTGGTCGGATCGCCAGCCGTGCTGGCGAAATTGACGCCGGCGCAAAAATTCTTGCCCTCGCTGCATAACACGATGCACCGGATCTCGGGTTCCGAATCGCACGCCTCGAAGGCGCTTGCGAGCTCGCCAAGCGAGCGCTCGTCTATGAAATTATCCGGGCCGCGGCGGATTTCGACGATAGCCACGTACCCGCTTCGGTCAAGGTAAACTTCGCTCATCGTAGCAGCCTTACGTCCAGTGCTGGTTGCGCCGAAAGCAGCCGGCGCTGCACCTTGCCGACCCCGGCATCGCGTGGGATCGCCGCAATGCGGATGAGCTTGGCGGGATGCATGTATCTCGGCAGATCCGCAACCAGGCTCCGCAGCTCGTCGCCGTCCGCAGTTTCAGACGTCGTGTAGATGACTGCTTCGTGCCCGCGAGCCGGCGAATCCTCCCGCCAAAGTGCGAAATCGCCCAAAGATCTGGCGCGCTTGAGACGATCCTCGAGAAAATCGATTGGCACGTACTCGCCGTTGACCCGTATGGACTCGCTTGTCCTTTCGATAAATACCAGGCGACCATATTCGTCAAACCGGCCCCGGTCTCCAGTGTGGAACCAGCCGCTCCCATCAAGGTGCGGATCGATGCTCCCACCCTTCATGTATCCCGAGAACAGCACACAAGCCTCCTTGCCTCGCACGAGGATTTCCCCGTCCTCGGCAAGGCTGCACTCCATATCGAACCTGGGCTGCCCGGAAAGGTGGGTGGCGCCTTCGGCTGGTAAATCCTGATCTTTCGGCCGAAATTTCCAGCTGTGGCAATAGCCCCCCGCCTCGGTCGAACCGTAGCCGCCAATGCCGATCGGCACGTCGAATTGCTCCAGGAAGGCGGGATCACAAAAGAACCCGATCTTGACTTTGTGGCCACGTGCATCTTCGCGCGTTGTCCTGGCCTTCAGCATTCCGGCTGGTGCGCCGTGCAGGATCAGTGCGGTTGCGCCATGCAGTTTGACCATCGGCCAGAAGTCCGCAGTCGAGAACCTCTCGGTCGAAAGAAATCCCGCGCTTGCCGTGAGCGAGCCAACGAGGCCGTTACCGATTGGATTGATGTGAAACAGCGGCAGGGGATTGATCACCACGTCGTGGCGGGACAGGGACATGGTGTCTGCGAAATACCGCCCCAGCCGTGCGAAGTAGCCGTGGCTCAGCGCGCAGAATTTGGGGTTTCCCGTCGTGCCGGACGTGTGGATGTAAGCGGCGATTTCGTCCATGGAGCAGTCTTCGCCTACACCGGTCCCGGCGGAAACGCGCCCTGTTTGCTGCATCAGGACGATCCGGCCGTCCCAGGCAAAGGTTGCGTCGATCTGGATAATTTCGCGATCGGCAAGCAGGCCGGGACGCCTGAGGAGCCAGACTATCGCCTGCGGCCTTAGATCATCCAGCATACCGGCCAGGAATTCATCCGGATAGGTAGGATTGATCAGCGCGGTTTGCAGGCCGGCAATCTGTGCGCCCATCCATGTAATCAGATAGGATGCGCAATTGCTGCCGATGATGGCAACAATGTCTCCCCGCGCCAAACCAGCAGCTCGCAGGCGATCGGCGGCCTCGCGAGCCCGCGCCACGGCTTGCTCGAGAGAGTCGTATTGCTGGAAGGTTCCAAGGGCTGCAGCAGGATTGGAACGGGCGGCATCACGGATAAGCCCTGCGACGTTATTCATTTCAAACCCCTAAAGCTGCCGCTCTTCAGTATCTGCTGGGCCATGTAGTTGCGCAAAATCTCCATCGATCCACCGCCCACGCGCAGCGTCTTTATGTCGAACAGCAATTGGCCAAACGGTTGGACGTGGTATAGGCCGTGCCCTCCGACTAGGGAAAAAACGTCGTTGATGACCTTTTCCGCTGCATCGATGGCTAATTTCTTGGCTAGGCTCGCCTCGAAGGCGTGTTCCTTGCCTTCAGCCACGAGGTTGGCTGCCCTATCGCGCACCAGCGATGCCGAGTACAGCAGTGCGTAGCCGTCCGCTATCTGCCATTGCAGCCCTTGGAAGTCCGTGACGAAGCTGCCGCCCACCTCCCGCTGGCGCGCGTAATCGAGCGCATCACTCAATCCACGCTGCGCCGCGCCCAGGAGTTCGGAGGCGTTGCCAAGCCGACTGACGTTGAACGTACTCAGGAACGTCGCAAGTCCCTGACCCGGCGCGCCGAGGACAGCGGCATCGGGAACGCGGACATTGTCGAAATACATGTCGGCCGTCGGCAGCAGGCGCCCTCCGATCGGGTTGCTGTGCTCCCTGCTGACGCCGGGCAGATGCGTGTCCAACAGGAATGCGGTCAGACCTTGCTCTGCCATTGCATAGACCAAGGTAACGTCGGATTCCTTTCCCAAATTGATGTGTATCTTGTCGCCGTTTATAATCCAGTCGCCAGCCGAGCGCCGCGCGCTCGCCTTTAGCTGCTTCAACGACGATGCGGCCCCCCGCTCGGAGATTGATTCGGAAAAAATGATTGTTCCGGCCACAAGACCAGGAAGGTAGCGCTCCTTCTGACCGGGCGTGCCCCAGTCCACCAGCCAGCGCTGCCCCTGTATCTGAATTTGCGACGAAACCAGGTTGTAACGCGCCATCGCTTCGGTGGTTAGACAATACTCAGGCGCGTCCCCACCATAACCCCCGAACTCCGCTGGCGTAATGACCCCAAGCAGTCCACGCCGCCCCATCTCCTCGAAGGCGTCCTTTGGAAATCTTGCGTCGCGATGGCACGCCGCAACCTCCTCGCGATGGTCCGAGGCGATCTCCTGGATCGATCGCACGGCGCGTTCCGCCCACGCCGGATCCTTCAGAGCCAGGTTGATGTTCATAATCCCTCCCTGCACTGCTTGGGCCTAACCGTCCCGCAGCGTATTTCTTTCAAAGCTCCGCAATCAAATCGCCGCCGAAAAGTCGGCTTTGGTAAATGGCGGGCAAGCGCCTCAATCCACCAAATGGCGATCGTGTGCCGCCGGCACCGGCGCGGATTGCGGCTTGCCGATCAGGCTCGCTATGGCTTCGGTCACGTCCTGCTTGAAGGTTAGCAGCGCGGGCAGGCCCGAGGCAGCCGCACGGTCGAAGGCGCCGGCAAAATCCTCAGTCGCCTCGATCTTCTCGGCGTAGATTCCGTACGATTTGGCGAATGCCACAAGATCCGGACCCACAAGATCTGTCGCAACCACGCGCCCAGGATAATACCGTTCCTGGTGGGCTCTGATAGAACCATAACTGGCATTGTCGATAACCACGATAATTATGGCAACCTGATGCCTGACGGCTGTCGCCAGTTCTTGCGAGGCCATCAGAAAACACCCGTCCCCGGCAAAGCAGATTACGGGACGATCGGGATGGACAATTTTGGCGGCAAGCGCCGCGGGCAATCCGTAACCCATTGCTCCGCTGGTTGGGGCAAGCTGGGTCCCATAACTGCGGAATTGGTAATAGCGATGAACGTAGGCCGTGTAGAGGCCGGCACCGTTGGTGATGATGGCGTTGGCAGGAAGCTTGTCGCTCAGGTAATGAATAATTTCCGCAACGTTAATCCGCGGCTGCCCCTTGGCCGGCGGCACGGAAAAGCTTTCGTAGTTTGCGTGGCCCTCTGCGATCCAAGCCGAGCGCTTAACCGTTCTAAGCGGGCGGAGCGCGGCGACAGCCTGAGCGAAGTCGCACGCGGTCGCATTGATCAGCAGGTCTGCCTCATACAGCAAGCCGAGTTCTTCGGCGCCGGCATGGACGTGGATGAGACGCTGGCGGGACCTTGGAAACTCGACCAGCGTGTACCCGCCGGTGGTCATGTCGCCGAGGCGTTCACCGACGACCAGCAAAAGGTCCGAGCGGCCGACCATGTCGACCAGTTTGGGATTGGTGCCTAATCCAAGCACGCCGGCATAGTGGGGATGCTTGTTGTCGAACAGGTCCTGACGGCGGAATCCGGCTGCGACCGGCAGGGCGAAGGTCTCAGCAAAGCGTTGGATGTCGGTCACGCTTTCTGGCGACCAACCGCTGCCACCGAGTATGATAAGGGGGCGTTCCGAACGGTCAAGTAAGTCCCGCAGCTCTGCGAGTGCTGTGACGCTCGGGGCGGATGAGGCACGCATGTAACGCGCGGGTGTGGGAGCGGTGCACATCTCGTCTTGCATATCCTCTGGGATCGAGACGACGACGGGGCCCGCGCGTCCATTCACAGAGGTATGGAACGCCCGTCCGATAAGTTCGGGCAAACGTTGCGGGTCGGTGACCTCGGCCACCCATTTCGTGACCTTGCCGAATAGGTCACGATAATTCATTTCCTGGAAGGCCTCGCGGCCAAGCTGATTGCGGGTAACCTGCCCGACAAACAGGATTAGCGGGGTTGAGTCTTGTGCTGCCGTATGCAGCGCAATCGATGCATGTGTAGCGCCGGGCCCCCGGGTCACAAAGCAAATGCCGGGTTTACCCGTCAATTTGCCGTAAGCCTCGGCCATGTTGGCAACGCTTGCCTCATGTCGCCCGACGATGACTTGTACGCGGTCCCGCACGTCGTAGAGCGCATCCAGAACCGAAAGGAAGCTCTCGCCTGGAACACAAAAGACGGTATCCACGCCATGCGCGAGGAGACAATCAACGAGCAGCTGCCCGCCCGTCCGCTCCGCGGCCGAGTTGCTGTCCGGGGGTGCTGACTGCAGCATTATCTTCTCCTGCATCACTGGCGGTGCCACAGTTCATAGGCCTTAATGCCTGAGGTATGAGTTCCGGCCACAATCCACCCTACCCACGGACATGAACCTCGTCAATGTAGCTTCTCCCACATGAAAACGCTTTCCATACATGTGGAAAGTAACTCCCGCGGCAAGCGTTACGGAGGCCCGCATCCACGTTGCGGGGTCAGTCAGCGCTCGACCGCAGCCTTCTCGCTTTGCTGCGCCCCGTGGCCACCGTCAGGAAAGAATTCCCCGATGGCGCCGTTGATCTGGTCAACAAGGGCATGCACGTTTTCTTCAGTGACGCGGTTAGCCGGGCCGCCGACTGAAATCGCCATCGGGATGTCGCCGACTCCTGCGGGTAGCGCAACGGTCACGATTGCGGCGCCCGGCTCGAACAGGTTTGCTGAAAACGCAAATCCTTGCTTCCTCACCAGCTCCAAATCGCTAAACACGTCGGATGGATTGAAGATGCGACCCTCATCGATGTGCAGCGCGCTGATACGTTCGATGATCTTCAGCACTGTCGCCCGCGGCTGGCGGGAGAGGAGCACACGGCCCACTGACGAACGCAGCAGCGGCCTTAACGTCCCGACTAAAGGGTGATATCTTAGCGGCTGGGACGTCTCGATGATATGAATATGTTGAGAGTGAAAGCCATTTTGGATGCCGAGCAGGACCGTTTCGCGCGTCAATGTGGAGATATGTTCCATCATGTGCTTGATGGGTCCGCGCTCGAACAGGCGATCATGTATCCACTGCCCCAGTAATGCAAAGCGTATACTAGGCGAGTAAGACTTTGCTCCGTGGTCGTAATTGAGATAGCCCATTGCTTGCACGCTGCGCAGTAACGCAAGCGTGCTTGAAACCGGGTAATTCAGATCTTGCGATATCTCGGAGAGCGTGCGTGACACCCGCGTTTTCTCAAAATACTCAAAAATTGACAAAACGCGTGCCGCGGACTTCACGCTTGCGCCAGCGGCGTTTAATGACTTGGTAGCAGGAGCCATTTCTGGTGATCTAATCTCTTTCTTAATTTAACTGGACCCACGGAGTGCACGGCATTTTCTTTAGGATCAGCGGTTATCCTTGCTGGGCGCTGTATCTAGAACAGCCATATTGGCATACACGCCCAACAGGGAAGTGCTTCGACGCTGATAGACAGCCTGATGTGGGCCATCGCTCTTTCACAAGTATGTAACCGGCGCTGCACGCATAGTCAAGGGTGGCGAAGGACAGCCAGACACCGGAGGGTCGTTGGTTCGACGCAAAAAAAAGTAAACGCTTGGGGAGAGGATACCTCTTACAGTTTCACATGGGGCCGTCCTGCTGAACAGGTCGTACCTGGTGGCCTTTGCGTTCTGCTCGCGCTTCATCTCGTCGCCTTTGGGATTGCCACCCGCCGTACCCGGTGACTAGCCATTCCCCCCAGAACCCCATCATTTCTAAGAGTCTGTTCGAAATCAAGGTACTAACTGACATAGCTTTCCCACCATCAGCCGGACGGAAGCTCACGTCAGGAACGCAAGGGCGCTGCGGTTGAGGCATTCCCACTCTTTGGCCAGTCTGCGGCACCGGTTGAGCCAGGCAATGGTGCGCTCGACAATCCAGCGCTTCGGCAGAACCACGAATTTGCCCGCATCAGAGCGCTTGACGATTTCGACGTTGATCCCGCGACAGACGCGCTTCAAGGCCTGCTGGAATTGCGGTCCCTGGTAGCCGCCATCGGCATAGAGCTTCAGCAGGAACGGATACAGCCCAAAGAGCGTGCTCATCAGCAGCACACCGCCATCGCGGTCCTGAATGTCGGCCGCATGTCCGACAGGCTGATGCGGTGCGACCTCGTGGTCCTCGATGAGCTGGGTAATTGCCGTTCAGTTCCTCCGGCGGCGCTCTGCTGTTCCATCTGCTGAGCAAGCTGTACGAGAAGGCCCCGGTCGCCATCACACCAATCTGAGCTTCAGCGAGTGCGCGGGCCTGTTTGGCGACGCCAAGATGACAACGGCCATGGTCGACCGCCTGACGCATCACTGCCACATTGTGGAGCCCGGCAACGACAGCTTCCGCTTCAAAGCCAGCGCCGCCGCCTCGAAAGGCCGGAAGGAGAAGGGGAGAAACTTGACCTCAACATGACCCGCAAACCATAAATTAGCCCGGGTCGAATCCCGATGGAAAAGCCGGGTCAGTTCCGCATGGAAATCAACAGTCTGACCTTTGTATCATTAAAGCCTAGAAAAAACTGTTGAAGTGTCAGGCATCGGCCGCGCCCATAGCCGCAATTCATCGATACGGTTGATCGGATGCCCGCTGGCAACTTTAGCAAGTACATCGCGCAGGTAGATTTCGGGATTGACGCCGTTGAGCTTTGCGGTGCGTACGATGGTGTAGATGGAAGCGGCTTTTTCTCCGCCTGAATCGGACCCCGCGAACAGGTAATTCTTCCGGCCCACGGCAATGCAGTGCATGGCGTTCTCGGCGATGTTGTTGTCGATCTCCAACCGTCCGTCGGTGACAAACTTCGACAATGCTTCACGCCGATTGAGCGCGTAGCGGAACGCCTCGGCCAGGTTGGCTTTGCCGATAGCTTTGCGACCGTGGCGCCGGACCAGGCGAAAAAGTCGTCCAACAGAGGGGCCAGTTCGTAGCGCCGTTCTACCCGCTCGGCAATGGGAGCAAAGGCCGCACGCGCTTCGATGGCATAATCGCGGCAATCCCATCCAGCGCCTGCTTGGCCGTTGGGGATTTTGTGTCGCTCCCAGTCGTCGAAAAATCCGCGGCGTGTGTGCGCCCAACACGCCACCTCCGTAATGGGACCGGGCTTAGTGCGGGCTGGCCATATAGTTTTTCAAATCCTGCATAGGCATCTCCCTGGAGCAGACCAATGAAGGCCGCCAGGTGTGCAGCAGGATGCGCACTGGTGCGATCGGGACTGTAGAAGTAGGCGACCGCTGGAGGGCATCGCCGCAAAAGGGCCGATCATCGCGTACATAGGCCCAGAGCCGACCGGGTGGGCGACGCCGATTGGTAGTAAGCCTCGCCCCTCAGCGTCGAGTTCGGTAAAGGTAGGTGCACGCCCTTGACCATGTTGGAGCCTGAGGCGACACCCACTTCCAAATAAAGCTCATAAACCAGTCCCCAGTCCTTTGAAGGGGCGCCATCAGGGAGTACGCCGGGTTCGGGCCAGGACCGGCGCGTAATGCAAGGGGTTGAACACGGTCTGGTCGCGGCCGAAGCAGCGGGCACGCTCATCAACCGGCTACCCGTTTTGACGCAACTCGACTCAAAAAGGCACCTCAGCTCATCGTGACCATCTACACAGGCCCTCGTTCAACACGGGAGCATCGTGGGCCCACCAGCCGAGGGCTTCCTACGACGTTGAACCCGAGCGAAGGGGCCATCTGGCTCCAACTCACGTAGCTATGTGATCGCCGATCACAGACCTATGTGATGCGGCGTAGCGCCATAATATCACCTTAGTTGCTTCTAAATCGCTCGCCACAAATCCCATCAACCACACTGCGGCGGACGATCCTTTCCCTGCTCGATCAGCGATTTTCCCTGCTTGATGTTCTAGGGAATCTAGATGCAAGTGGCTGAACTCGCTGCGCTTTGTCTAAGAACACCTTTCAAAACCTGCGATACAGAGCTCTGAGGCAGATAAGCGAACA
>CAXUNZ010000004.1:36437-45327 GCA_964252525.1 uncultured Acetobacteraceae bacterium | reverse complement strand
CCGTTGGCCTGACCGGTGCCGAGGCGGCGCGGCCGGACGCGCTTTCGGGCGGCATGCGCCAGCGCGTGGCTCTGGCCCGCACACTGTATGAGGACCGGCCTATTGTGCTGATGGATGAGCCCTTCTCCGCACTGGACGGGCTGACGCGCGCACAGGTTCAGGGCCTGGCCGCGCGCGTGCTGGCCGGACGCACGGTGCTGCTGGTCACGCACGACCCGATGGAGGCGTGCCGCCTGGCCGATCGCGTGCTGGTCATGTCGGGATTCCCCGCGGCGCTGTCCGAACCGCTGCACCTGAGCGGTCCCACCCCGCGCGCCGTCGATGACCCCGCGCTGCTGGCCGCCCAAGGCGCGCTGTTGCGCACGCTGCTGGAGAGCGCGGCATGAGGGCACTGGTTACTGGCGCCGGCCTGATCGCGGCCTGGTGGCTGGTGCAGGCCGGGCTTGCCATTCCGCCCTATCTGCTGCCCAGCCCGCAAGCCGTGGCGCGGGCGCTCTGGACGCAGCGGGACGTGCTGTCTGCCAGTGCCGTGACCACGGTGGCCGAGACGTTGCTGGGGCTTGCGGGCGGGGCGGCGCTGGGTGTGACCTCGGCGTTGCTGATGGCGCTCTCGCCCGCGCTGCGGCGCTGGCTGCTGCCGGTGCTGCTGTTGAGCCAGGCGGTGCCGGTCTTCGCCTTGGCGCCGCTGCTGGTGCTTTGGCTGGGCTTTGGGATTGCCAGCAAGGTGGCCATGGCGGCGCTGGTGATCTTCTTTCCTGTCATGTCCGCCTTTGCCGACGGGTTGGGCCGGGTGCCGGGCGCGTGGCTTGACCTGGCCGGGACGATGGGGGCGCCCTCGTGGCGCGTGCTGCTGTTCCTGCGGGTGCCGGCGGCGCTGCCGGCGCTGGGGTCTGGGTTGCGGTTGGCCGCGGCGTGGGCGCCGATCGGCGCTGTCATAGGCGAGTGGGTTGGGGCGTCTTCCGGGCTTGGCTATGTGATGGTGAATGCAAATGTGCGCAGCCGGACGGATGTTATGTTCGCGGCGCTGGCGGTGCTTTCGGTGATGACGGTGGGATTGTGGTGGGTGGTGGATCGGGCGGTGCGGCGGTGGTGGAATTGGTAGGAAGGAAGCGGTCCTTTTTTGAAAAAAAGGACCAAAAAACCTTTGTTTGTTCGCCGCTACCTAAACTGACAAAAGTTCTTTGGTTCTTTCTTTCAAGAAAGAACGCCTTGCCTTTCTCTTGCTAGAGATTTCCGAGCTATTTTCGGTTTTGGCGCAATACCCAACCCTGGGGGAAGCGCGGCGCGTCGTCTGGCGCAGCCCGCGCCCATTTGCCGCCAGCGGAATCGTCTCGTGCTCGAACGGATCGGTCTTCGTCAAGCGCCACGATGCGCGGGTGCGGGACGTGGCGGACCTTGCCGAGGAGCACGAATTTATCGCCCATTTGCGTGCGCGCGGCTGCGCCGTGCCTGTGGTGCTGGCGACGCGCGAGGGTGCCACGGCCATCGCCGGACCCGCGGGAACCTACGAGGTGCATGCGCTTGCCGCGGGCGAGGACCGCTACCGGGATGCGCCATCCTGGACGCCGCTGACCAGCCTTGAGGAAGCGCGCGAGACGGGGGTTGCGCTGGCGCGGCTGCATTGCGCCGCAGCAGGCTTCGATGCGCCGGCGCGCCGCACGCGGCTGGTTGTGGCGGGGGATTGGCTGTGGCGGGCGGAGGATCCCGCGGCGGCGCTGGAGGCTTGGGTGGCAGAGGATGCAATGCTGCGTGGTGCGCTGGCGGGGCGTGACTGGCGGGCGGATTTCGCACGCGTGCTGGCGCCGTTTTATGGCGCTGCGCGCGATGCGGCGCCGCCTCCGCTTTGGGTGCATGGGGATTTTCACGCGTCCAATCTGCTTTGGGGGCGCGAGGGCGTGGCGAGCGTCCTGGATTTCGGGCTGTGCAATCGGGCGAGCGCGGCTTTTGATCTGGCCACGGCGATAGAGCGCAATGCGATTGCCTGGCTGCGGCTGGGAGAGGGCGATATCGGCCAGGCTGGGATCGCCTGTGCCGTCATCGAGGGCTATGCGGGGATTGCCGCTGTGCCTGACGGTGTGCGCGCCATGTTGCCCGTGGTGCATGTGGAATTCGCACTGACCGAGCTGAGCTATTTTCATGGTATTACGGGCAACGCCGCGCATGCCGAAATGGCGTATGCCGATTTCCTGCTTGGCCACGCCGCGTGGTTTGCGGGACGTGATGGGCAGCGGCTTCTGGCGCAAATCGCCAAGCGTCGCGGCGGCGGGAAGAGCTGACATATACGTCAGCCATGCTTCCTCCAGCCCTCCTTGTCTTGACAGCGTGCACCCGCGCCGCAATGCTGAATGAACCAAGGGGTGCCCCGACAAGGGGCTGAGACACCGCAAGCGTCGCACGGACGCAGCGCGGAGACCCTGCCGGTGCGGAGCTTACGCTCGCGCGCCGGGGAACCTGATCCGGGTCATGCCGGCGGAGGGACTGGTTCGGAAGCAAGCCACCCGCGCCGCCCTTCCCCACCCGTTTCTTCGACATGTTGAAGAGGCGGAAGATGCGGTTGACGATCTGGGCGTGTTGCGTGCTGTGGGCGGGCCCGGCTTGGGCGCAGACTGCCACCAAGAAGCCGGCCATCGAAAAAATACTTGTTCGCGCCAAGGTCCGGCCAATCGCAGAGAGCGGCGCCTTGTCGCGCAGCGTCGTCTCGCAGGCCTTTATCGCCCAGCAGGCGCCAACGTCCAATGCGTTCGAGTTGCTGCGCTTCGTGCCGGGCGCCAACGTGTCCACTTCCGACCCGTATGGACTATCGCCAAGCGTGAATATCTCCGTGCGCGGGCTGAATGGGGACGAAATCGCCTATCTCGTCGAGGACGCGCCCCTGAACGATATCGGTTACTATGCCGGCTACCCCTCGCAATGGGCGGACGCGGAAAACGTTCATTCCGTGGCCTTGCAACAGGGCAGCGTGGATCTGGATACGCCCACAATCAATGCGGGCGGCGGGTTGATCAACCTGGATCTGCGCGACCCGGCCGAGCGCGCCGGTGGCGATGTGGCCGCCTCAATCGGCTCCTATCACGAGAACCGGGAATTTCTCCGCCTCGACACCGGCCTGATCGGCGCCAGCCTGACGCGCGGCTTCGTGTCGTTTTCCAATACCGAGGCGGATAATTACCGCGGGCCGGGACGCGACCACCGCACGCATGTCGATTTCAAATTCGTGCGCGAGTGGGGCGATGGCAATCGTGTGGCACTCGCCGGATCGTATCATGATGCGGTGTTGAGCGGCTATCCGATGCCAACGCTGCCGGACTGGCAGGAATACGGCCGGTCGAACAACTACGATGCGGCATTCAGCCCGTTCAACTATAATTACTGGAAGCTCTATCAGCAGACCTGGCACGATTTCCAAATCAGCGCGCCATCCCGCCTGATACTTGCCGAAGGGCTGACCTTGCAGGTTACGCCCTATTTCGAGCACGGGTTCGGCAACTCCCCTTATGGCACCGTGCTTCCGACATCCGGGCTGTACCTAGGCACGCAACCGATCGGCCGGCCGGTGAACATCCCCTACGCGCAAGGCGGCAACGCGTTGGTGCTGGCCGATTACATCGGCAACCAGTATCGCGCCGGCAACACGGCCGAGCTGATCGATGAGACCGGCGCACACCGCCTCGTCGGCGGCTGGTGGTACGATTATGCCGACGATTACGACCCGCAGCCCTTCACGCCCGTCGGACCTTCGGGCGAGCCGTCCTCGATCTGGGGTTTTCCCTACACCATCAAATTGCCGGATGGCCGCACGCTCTCTGCGCAGGAAGCGCATACGCGCGAGCAGGCCAATGTGCTGTTCGTGGGCGACACGATCAGCCTGGACGGTGACCGGCTCAAGATCGATGCGGGCCTGAAATACGCCATGGTCAACCGCGAGGGCACCAACGGCCTGCCAGGCCCGCAATATCGCGTCGGTCTGGACAGCGCCGAGCCACTGCCGCGCGTGGCCATTCGCTATGACATCACGCCAGCGAGCCAGGTGTTTGCCAGCGTGTCGACCAATTTCCGCTCGGCCACGGAATACGTGCTCTACGACACCTACGACGTTTTCGGTGACAGGCTAAGCCGCGGCGAAGCGCAGCGCGACGAGTACTCGATTTCCGAGGAAGTGGGCTACCGCTACCGGGGCGCCGCGCTGGATGGCGCGATTAGCGCGTTCAACTATAATTTCACCAACCGGCAGGTTGCGACGCTCGTCACCGGCAATATCGGCAGCAGCATCAATGCGGGCGGACAAACCTCCCGCGGCGTGGATGCTGAATTCGGCGCGCGTCCGGTGAAATCCTGGCGGCTTTTTGCGTCCGGCGAGTACCTGCATGCAACGCTGGACAACAATTTCCCGATCGACGGCGATGACCTGCGCACTGCAGGTAAAATTGCGCCGCGAAGCCCGGCGTTCCAAGGCGCGATAGGTGTGGAATATGACCGCGGCGCCATCTTCGGCAATCTGGCCGTGAAATATGTCGGCGCGCAATACGCAACCTTTACCGATGATCAGCGCATGCCGTCGCACACCCAGGCCGACGCGGCGATCGGCGTGCATCTGCCCGATTACGGCTTCATCAAGAACCCCCAGGCGCGGCTGAACCTGATCAATTTGACCGACGCAAAGTTCCTCTCCGGCGTGGCGGCGGTGCAACCCACCGCAAACGGTGCGATCGGTGCTCATGGGACTTTCATCACGGGTGCGGCCCCGACCTACTATATCGGCCCGGGTTTTGCCGCGGTCGTCACCATCGGTTCGTCCTTTTGATGCGCACCCTGTTTGCGGGTCTGTTGCTATTGGCATTGGCGCCGCGCGCGTGCGCGGCCGACCGCATCAGCGTGCTGCTGGACTGGTTCATCAACCCGGATCACGCCCCGATCATGGTCGCGCAGCAGATCGGCGCCTACAAAGCGGCCGGCCTGGATGTCGAGCTGATCGCGCCGGCTGACGCCACCATGCCGCCCAAGCTCGTCGCGGCCGGGCATGGCGACCTCGCACTCACCGCCGAGCCGCAATTCCTCGAACAGGTCGCCGCCGGCCTGCCGCTCGTGCGCGTGGGCGTGCTGATCGATCGTCCGCTCTCCACTCTCGTGGCGTTGCGCGGGTCCGGCATTGCGCGGCTATCCGATCTGAAGGGCAAGCGCATCGGCTATGGCTCGGGAAACGTCGAGCGCACCATGCTCGCCGCCATGCTGCACCAAGCCGGCTTGTCGTTGGCGGATGTGCACATGGTCCAGGTGGGCGAACAACTGGTAACCGCGCTGTTGACCCACCAGGTCGATGCAGTGACCGTCTATCGCAACTTCGAGCCGTTCGAATTGCAGGCCAACGGCGCGCAGGTGATCGGCTTCGATTACGAGGCCTACGGTGTGCCCAGCTTCGATGAATTGATCTTCGTGGCGCGAGCCGGTGCACCCGCGGATACGCGCATCGCCCGCTTTCTGCGCGCGACCGCGCAGGGTGCCGCCTATCTGCGCGCCCACCCGGCCGAAAGCTGGGCGGCCTTCGCGCAAGCGCACCCCGACCTGAACGACGAGCTCAACCACCAAGCCTGGCAAGCCACACTACCTTATTTTGCCGCCGACCCGCTTGAACTCGACGCCCCGAAATACGACAACTTCGCCGCCTTCCTTGGGATAGTGCTTCCTCCATCATCAACATACACGTTGGTGCCGCATTGAACGACCGCCAAACTGACAAAAGTTTTTTGCTTCTTTTTTTCAAAAAAGAAGAACTGTTCTTTTCTGAAGAAAAGAACCAAAAGACTTATATCTGTTTGCCATGAGCCTGCTTTCCATCTCCTCGCTGACTTTGCGTATCGGCGGCCGCGTTTTGCTGGACAAGGCGGACCTCACTGTCGGGGCGGGGATGCGCATCGGGCTCGTCGGCCGCAACGGCGCCGGCAAATCCACGCTGCTGCGCGCCATCTCCGGCGAGCTGGCGCCCGATGGCGGCGAAATCCGGCTGGCCGCACGTGCGCGCATGGCGCAGGTGCGGCAGGAAGCGCCGTCCGGCCCCGCCACGCTGCTGGAAACCGTGTTGCAGGGCGACGCAGAACGCCTTGCCCTGCTCGCCGAGGCGGAAACCGCCGAGCCCATGCGCCTGGCCGGCATCCACGACCGTCTGCGCGCCATCGGCGCCGATGCGGCCCCCGCGCGTGCCGCGGCGATCCTGGCCGGCTTGGGTTTCGACACGGCGGCCCAAAGCCGCGCCGTGCAGGAATTCTCCGGCGGCTGGCGCATGCGCGTGGCGCTGGCCACCGCCTTGTTCGCCAATCCAGACCTGCTGCTGCTGGACGAGCCGACCAACCATCTCGACCTCGAAGCCACGCTCTGGCTGGAATCCTGGCTGGCCAAGTTCCCAGGGGCGGCACTCATCGTTTCGCACGATCGCGGCATGCTCGATCGCGCGGTGGAAGCCATTGCGCATCTCGACCGCCAGAAACTCAGCCTGACACCGGGTGGCTACACCGAATTCGTGCGCATCCGCACGGAGCAGGCGATGCAGCAGACGCGCGCGGCCGAGCGCATCGCCGCGCAGCGCGCGCACATGCAATCCTTTGTCGATCGCTTCCGCGCCAAAGCCACAAAGGCGCGCCAGGCGCAGGCGCGCCTGAAAGCGCTGGAAAAACTCCCGCCGCTTGAAAACGTGGTCGAGGACGCGCCGACACGCTTCGTCTTCCCCGAACCCGCGCGGCTCGCCCCGCCTATCCTGGCGCTCGAGCGCGTCAGCGTCGGCTATGACGGCAAACCGGTGCTCTCCGGCCTCTCCCTCAGCGTGGACATGGATGACCGCATTGCCCTGCTGGGCAGTAACGGCAATGGCAAATCGACGCTGGCCAAGCTGCTTGCCGGCCGGCTTGCGCCAATTTCCGGCGATATCCGCCGCAGCGGCAAATTGCGCGTGGGATATTTCGCCCAGCATCAGAGCGAGGAACTGATCGTCGCGGACAGCCCCGTGAACCACATCGCCCGCGCCCTGCCACGCGCCACCCCACCGCAATTGCGCGCACAGCTCGCGCGTTTCGGCCTGGACGCCGATCGTGCCGACACACCCGTGTCTAGCCTCTCGGGCGGTGAAAAGGCCCGCCTGCTTCTGGCGCTGGCCACGCGCGAAGCACCGCAACTGCTGATCCTGGACGAGCCGACCAACCATCTCGACATCGATGCGCGTGAGGCGCTCGTGCGCGCACTCGCCGATTTTCAGGGTGCCGTGCTTCTGATCACGCACGATCCGCATCTGGTCGAGCTCGTGGCGGACCGTTTGTGGCTGGTCGCCGATGGCACGGTGCGCGCCTATGACGGCGATCTGGACGAGTATCGAACTCTGAGCGCCGAACGCGCCCGCCTGCCGCGCGAAACAGCTACTGTCACGCGCACGGATGATCGGCGTGCGCGCGCCGAGGCCCGGCAGGCGGTGGCGCCGCTGCGCCGACAGGCGCGGGAGGCTGAGGCGGCGATGGAAAAACTCGCACGCGAGCGTGTGGGCATCGAAGCAAGGCTCGCCGATCCAGCATTATACGAAGCGGGGCAAGCCGAGAAAATCACGCAGGCAAATACGCGCCTGGCCGAAATTGCGCGCGCAACGGCAGCGGCCGAGGCAGCGTGGATGGCGGCCGAGGAAGCGCTGGAGCAAGCTCAGTGAAGGTAACAACATCTGATACCAAGCGGTGTTGAGACGGACATATAGGCAACGGAAAAAAAGGTTGGCGAGATGTGCTATCCGCGGGCACTGCTCCCCAAGTCTCATGAGAGTCAATCTTTCTGCTTTTGGTGTGGCTGTCCCTCAAAGAACGTATAGATCGCCCGATAAGGCACCCGCGCCTCAGCCCCCAAATGGAACGTATCGCATCCCGATGCCGGTGCCGCGCCGCCCTCGGTCTGGCTGCGCACGATATAGGTTACTGACGCAAGCACCCCGTCACCGCGATGCGTCCTGGCATGCAACAACAACCAAGGAATCGACCCGGCGGCGCCGGGGCTGGAAGCGAGAATTTCGCCGACAACCGCGCTGCCGTCCGGCGCCTGCCAGCTCGGTCCGGCGAAATGATGGATTAGGAGGCTGCCGCCAAGCTCGGTCAGTTTCGCTTCTGGTCCAAGCAAGTGCCAGGCCGGCCCGGTGGCGGCGGCCTGGCACGCGTAGATTTGCATGCCGTTGGCCGAAAACGCTGGAGACCCTGGCCACGGTGCGGCCGCGCCCAACAGGCAACAAAGCAATGTCACAAGAAGGAGCGGATGGCGCATGCCGGTGGTATAGCGAACACAGCTTGCGCGCGGAAACGCGTGTTGACAGGCTCCCGTGGGCCGGGCGAAGGCTCCGCCCATGGTCGAGAGCAACCTGGTTCCGCCCAGCGACGCTCAGTCGCCGGCTTCGCCGCGGATGCTGGACGATCCGCCTTTCTTGCGAACCTTGCTGGCCGTATCCGGCGACAGCATCAAGATCCTGGACCTGAGCGGGCGGCTGACCTTTTGGAGCACGGGCGGCGAGCAGGAAGCCGCCTTGAAGGTTTCCGCAGGCCTGGCTGCGCGCGACTGGGCCGCCGGCTGGGAGGGCGGGGATGCCCAGCAGGCCGTTGAGGCGGTGCGCGCCGCCCAGCAGGGTCAGTCAAGCCGCTTTACCGGTGCGGTCAGGGGCGAGAACGGCGTGCCGCGCTGGTGGGATGTGCAGGTGGCGCCGATCCTGGATCAGACGCACCGGCCCGAACGCCTGCTTGTGATATCGCGCGACGTCACCGAACGCCGCAATGCTGATCGGCGGCAAGCCGCGCTGATCGAACTGGGCGACACGCTGCGTACGCTCTCGGCACCGGCCGATATTACCGCCGCGGCCGCGCGCATTCTCGGCGGCGCCTTGCAG
>CAXUNZ010000004.1:0-36427 GCA_964252525.1 uncultured Acetobacteraceae bacterium | reverse complement strand
GGACTTCCATGGGTCGGTCATTTGCGAGATTCTGCCTCACGTGGCCTACGCCAAAGGCGGCGAACCCGGCACACTCGCCATAAATCCGAACTGGGGTGACGAGGGGCTTTCACACGCAGAATGCATTATCAGGGAAGAAGATTTCGGCGATGAGTTCGCGCGCCTGGCGCGCGGCGAGGTTGTGGCCTTCAATGATGTCGCCGATCCTTTCGGCATGATTGCCGCAATAGGCAAGGGTCAGGCGGAGCAGCTACGCGCGTTGATGGCGATTCCGCTCATCATGGATGGCCAATGGCGCGGCGCGTTTCTGGTGCATGACACGATAGCGCGCATCTGGAGCGGCACGGAAAAGGATTTTGCGCGCGGCGTGGCCGATCGCTGCGCCGCCGCGCTGGACAAGGCGGAGGCCGAGGCGCGTCAGGTGTTTCTAAACGCCGAACTCAGCCACCGCATGAAGAACATTCTGGCCATGGCGCAGGCCATCGCCCTGCAGACCATGCGCGTGGCAACCGACGTGGGTACGGCAACCGAGGTGCTGAGCGGTCGGCTGACCGCGCTCGGCAAGGCGCACGATATTCTGCTCGGCGGCGGCCATAGCGGCGGCAATGTGGCCTCGGTGATCGAGGGCGCGTTGCGCATGCATGACGACCGGCGCGCGCACCGCTTCGATTTGCGCGGCCCGCATGTGGCCGTTGGCCACCGCGCCGGCCTGCCGCTCGCGCTGATCGTGCATGAGCTGGCGACCAATGCGGCCAAGTTCGGCGCGTTGTCCACCGACGCCGGCGGCGTGGATGTTTCCTGGACCGTTGAGCATGAAAAGCCCGAGCCCGCGCTGGTGCTGATCTGGCGGGAGCATGGTGGGCCGCCCGTGCAGACGCCGGCGCACCGCGGCTTCGGCAGCAGGTTGATCGAGCGCGGGCTTTCGGGTCAGCTCGGCGGCACGGCGAACCTGGACTATGCCGTATCAGGGCTGATTTGCACGATCAGGATCGGGCTGGCTGCGTTGAAGGGGCAGGACTGAAGCAAGGCTGGGGGAGCAGCGCCCGAGGCCGAACGGATGACGCGCGTCTGGGCGGCGACCGACATATATGTCAGCCACAAGCGGGGAAAGGGCCGGCTGGACCCGCCACCTCTTGTGCGTCAAACACCACCAAACGCCGCCGCAGGCAAAGCGGCCAAACCAATGGATGGAACGGATGAACGATCTCTTCTCGCTGCAGGGCCGCGTCGCGCTGGTCACCGGCGGATCGCGCGGCATAGGCAGGATGATTGCAGCAGGTTTTGCCGCCCGCGGTGTCACCGTCTACGTTTCCTCGCGCAAGGCCGTCGCCTGCCACCAGACCGCCGATGAACTCTCGCGTGACGGTGGCGTCTGCCGCGCCCTGCCGCAGGATGTCTCCACGGTCGAAGGTTGCCGCGCGCTGGCGGAGGCCTTTTCCGCCCAGGAAAAACACCTGGACATTTTGGTCAACAACGCCGGCGCCGCCTGGGCGGTACCGTTTGCGGAATTCCCTGAGAACGGTTGGGACAAGGTGATGAACCTCAACCTCAAATCGCCCTTCTTTCTCACCCAGGCGCTGCACCGCTCCTTGCTTGCCGGAGTCTCCACGGGCCGCCCGGCCAAGGTGATCAACATCGCCTCCATAGACGGCATCACGCTCAATCCGTTGGAGACGTATTCCTACGCCGCGTCCAAATCAGGGCTGATCCACCTGACCCGACGTATGGCCGCAAGGCTTGCCTCCGATGGCATCGTAGTCAACGCCATCGCGCCGGGGCCCTTCCCCTCCGACATGAACCGTGCCGCGCGCGACCAATCGGAGGCAGTGGCGGCGAAAGTGCCGGTCAAGCGCGTTGGCCGCGACGAGGATATGGCGGGGGCCGCGATCTATCTGGCATCGCGGGCGGGGGATTATGTGGTTGGCACGACGATTACCGTCGATGGCGGCATCGCGTTCGCCCGGCTGCCGGATTACGGCTGATAAAAGCGCCAACTCACCCTGCCGAAAAGCCAACAACAAAAAGTCTTTTACTTCTTTTTCTTCAGAAAAGGAAGTGCGTTTTGTCTTAATCCAGGCACTCGACTCTAATGCAACGTGTCTTCTCCGGCATCCAACCCTCGGGCGTGCCAACTCTCGGCAATTACCTGGGCGCCATCCGCAATTGGGTGGCGCTGCAGGCCAACCACGAATGCCTGTTCTGCGTCGTCGATCTGCACGCGCTGACCGCGTTCCAAGACCCTGCCACGCTGCGCACCAATGTGCGCGAAATGGCGGCCTGCCTGATCGCCTGCGGCATCGATCCCGCGCAGACGCCGCTTTTTGCCCAATCGCACGTCTCCGCCCATGCGCGCCTGGCCTGGATATTCAATTGCGTGGCGCGTCTCGGCTGGCTGAATCGCATGACGCAGTTCAAGGACAAGGCGGGACGAGATCGCGAAGCCGCGTCCGTCGGTCTTTACGTCTATCCCAATCTCATGGCGGCAGATATTCACACCTACCACGCCACGCGCGTGCCGGTGGGCGACGACCAGCGCCAGCATCTGGAATTGGCCAACGACATTGCGGCCAAGTTCAACCACGATTACGGCGTCGATTTCTTCCCGCGCGTCGAGCCGTTGATCCTGGCCGAGACGGCGCGCGTGATGAGCTTGCGTGACGGCACGCGCAAGATGTCCAAATCCGATCCGTCCGATCAGAGCCGGATCAACCTGACCGACAAAGCCGATGCAATCGCCGCCAAAATCAAGCGCGCCAAAACCGATCCGCTGCCATTGCCTGCCGAGGAGGCCGAACTGACGGATAGGCCCGAAGCGCGCAATCTGGTCGCCATCTACGCGGCTATCGAGGGCGCAACCGTGCCTCAGGTTCTGGACCGTTTTGGCGGCGGCGGCTTCGGCGCGTTCAAGGAAAGCCTGGCGGCCTTGCTCGTGCACCGGCTGGGTCCGGTTGCGGCGCAATCAGAGCGGCTAATGGCGGAGGGAAGCTACCTCGATGACGTGCTGGCACGAGGCGCAGAACGGGCCCAGGCACTCGCCGAGCCGATCATTTGCGAGGCGGAGCGGCTCGTGGGCCTGAGGAGATAAAACGCAGCCGCGGGAACTCGCCATTCCGGTGAACACTACGCCGTTTCCTGAAAAAACTCTCGCCCGATCAGCATACGCCGTATCTCGCTCGTTCCGGCGCCAATCTCATACAATTTCGCGTCCCGCAGCAGCCGTCCGGTCGGGTAATCGTTGATGTAGCCGTTGCCGCCCAAACACTGGATTGCCTCCAGTGCCATCCAGGTCGCGCGCTCGGCGGCATACAGAATGGCGCCGGCGGCATCCTTGCGCGTGGTGCGCCCGCGGTCGCACGCCCGCGCCACCGTGTACACGTAAGCGCGCGCCGCATTCATGGTGGTGTACATATCGGCCAATTTTGCCTGAATCAGCTGGAACTCGCCAATCGCCTGGCCAAATTGCCGCCGCTCGTGCACATAAGGGGTAACCGCGTCCAGGCAGGCTTGCATGATGCCCAGTGGTCCCGCCGCCAGCACCGCGCGCTCGTAATCCAGCCCGCTCATCAATACGGCTACACCACGGCCGACCGCGCCCAGCACGTTTTCCGCCGGTACCTCGCAATCTTCAAAGACCAATTCGCATGTATTGGACCCGCGCATGCCCAGCTTGTCGAGCTTCTGATGCGTCGAAAACCCGCTAAAACCGCGCTCGATCAGAAAGGCGGTTATCCCGCGCGAGCCGGCCTCTGCGTCCGTCTTGGCATAAACGACCAGCGTGTCGGCGTTCGGCCCGTTGGTAATCCACATTTTTGTGCCATTCAGCACATAACGCTCGCCACGCCTGTCCGCTCGCAGGCGCATCGACACCACGTCCGAGCCGGCGCCCGGCTCGCTCATCGCCAGTGCGCCGACATGCTCGCCGCTGATCAGCTTGGGCAGATAGCGCTGCTTCTGTTCCGGCGTGGCATTGCGCGAAATCTGATTGACGCAAAGATTGCTATGCGCGCCGTAAGATAACCCGACGGATGCGGAGGCCCGGCTGATCTCCTCCATGGCGACGCAATGCTCGAGATAACCCATGCCCGCGCCGCCATACTCCTCGGCGGCCGTAATGCCGAGCACACCCAGATCGCCAAACTTACGCCACAGATCGGCTGGAAAATCGTTCTCCCGATCGATCGCGGCGGCACGCGGCGCGATCTCATCGGCGGCGAAGGCGGCCACCTGCGCACGCAACATATCCGCGGTCTCGCCCAGATCGAAATCCAACGCCGGTGCGTTGCTCAGCATGATGGCGGTCTCAGCTCTTTGCCGCCGCCGCGCTCACGCGCCAGACCACGCCACCCACGTCATCAGCCACCAGCAAGGCGCCGTCTCGATCCATGGTCACGCCCACCGGTCGCCCCTGCGCGTTTCCACTCGCATCAAGGAAGCCGGACAGCACCACCTCCGGCATGCCGTTCGGCTTGCCATCCGCAAAGGGGACGAAAATCACGCGATATCCGCTCGGCGGATTGCGATTCCACGACCCGTGCTGCCCGACAAAGACACCTTGCGTGTAGGCCGCGGGCAGCACCCCCTCCCGCGAGAAGGTAAACCCGAGCGAGGCCGTATGCGCACCGAGCGCATAATCCGGGACCACGGCGCGCGCCACCAGATCCGCACGCTGCGGTTGGGCGCGCGCATCCACGTGCTGGCCATAATAGCTATAAGGCCAGCCATAGAACGCGCCCTCCTGCACGTGCGTCATGTAGTCGGGCACGAGATCGCTGCCGAGTTCGTCACGCTCGTTGACCGATGTCCACAGCGCGCCGCTACCCGGCGCCAGGCCCATCCCCACAGGATTGCGCAATCCGCTGGCAAATACCCGATGCGCGCCCGTCGCGCGATCGACCTCCCAAATGCAGGCGCGCCCCTCCTCAGCCTCGGGGCCGTTGTCCATGACATTGCTGTTGGACCCGATGGAAACGAAAAGCTTGGTGCCATCGGCATTGGCGATCACGTTCTTGGTCCAATGATGATCGATCGGTCCGCCAGGAAGATCGGTCACTTTCACGCCGGCCGCAGAAATGCTTGTCTGGCCGCTTTGATAGTGAAAGCGCCATAACGCATCGGTGTTGGCGATGTAGAGGTCGCTGCCCACCAGAACCATGCCCAGCGGCGAGAACAAATTACCCAGGAACGGAAATTTCTGCACGCCGGCCGGTGTCGCGCGAAGCAGGACTATCTTGTTGGGACTGGCCTCGCCCGCACCCGCGCGGCCCATGATCAATTTCGCCGCAAATCCTTTCAGCCCCTTGGTATCGGCGGGAAAATGCGGCGAATTGGTTTCAGCCACCAACACGTCGCCATTCGGCAGCACATAGAGCCAGCGGGGGTGGTCCAGCCCGCGCGCAAATGCGGTGACGGTAAGCCCTGCCGCCGGCTGCGGCATGGCGTCACCCCGCCATCCCACCACGTCCGCGACCTTTACGGTCGGGATCGCATTGTGCTTCTCCACGGCAAGTCGCGGCGCCGGACCGATGGTCGCCTCGAGCGGGAGATCGGCGTGCTCGCGCGTGCAGGCGACGATGACGATGCCGCAAACGGCCAAGGCGGCAAGGGCACCTGCGGAGATCATGGCCAATGTCCTTATACGCATAAGAATTCCTTGCCGCTACTTGCTGTCATTGGCCGCAACTGCGGTGCCGGTCAGGATGTTGGTCAACGTCTCCTTCAGCACCGAGACACGCACCGACGGCGCGATTTCCACCTCGACCTCCGTCGCATCCGCCCGCGCGCGGGTCACCACGCCGATGATGCCGCCCGCGGTCAGCACGCGATCACCTTTTTTGACTGCGGCAATTTTGGCCTTAAGTTCCTTGGCCGATTGCTGCTGCGGGCGGATCATCAGGAAATAGAAGACGACAAAGATCAGGATCAGCGGCAGGAATTGTCCAATGGGCGAACCGCCGATCGCCGATGCGATGCCGCCATCGCCGCCGGACGCCTGGGCATAGACGGAGGCAACAACACCGCTCAGCATAAAGGCTGACCTTCGACAAAAACCGGGAGAGCCGTGCCTGCCCCGCCAAACCCCCTGTCATAATTGACGAGCCCGCCAGCCTTCGACGAGTGGCTCGGGCAGGACGGCTCTTTTGCTCCAGCTTTGCCGATGTCGGTCGGTATAAAGGGTCGCATACATCAATCCGGTGCCGGGTTGGCAGGGGCGGACCATAGTTTGCGCCCCCTGCCCGTCAAGCGGCCCGGGCTTGCCTCGGCGGCGCATCCGGCGGCATGAGCCACCTATGGACGAGTTGCTCCCCGTGCTGACACGCATCGCAGATGCGCTCGAACGGATCGCGCCGCCGGCCAAATCCGCCTCCACGCTCAACCCGGCCAATGCCTTCGTCTGGCACCCCGATCGCCGACGCGGCGGACAGCTGACACCCGTGCCGCAAGTGGCACACGTGGACATCGGCCTCCTTCAGGGCATCGACCGCGCGCGCGACCTGCTGGTCGAAAACACGCGCCGCTTTGCCGCCGGGCTGCCGGCCAACAACGCGCTTCTCTGGGGCGCACGCGGCATGGGTAAATCGAGCCTAATCAAGGCTGTCCACGCCACCATCTGCGCCGAGTCGCCGGGCGCGCTTGTGCTGATCGAAATCGCGCGAGAGGACATCGCCACCCTGCCCGCGCTGCTCTGCCTCCTGCGGGCCAGCCCGCGCCGACACCTCGTCTTCTGCGACGATCTCTCCTTCGAGCGGCAGGACGAGGACTACAAGGCGCTCAAATCGGTCCTCGATGGCGGCATAGAAGGCCGGCCGGCCAACGTGCTCTTCTACGCCACCAGCAATCGCCGCCACCTCATGCCCCGCGACATGATCGAGAACGAACAGGGCAGCGCCATCAACCCGGCTGAGGCGACCGAGGAGAAAGTCTCCCTCTCCGACCGCTTTGGCCTCTGGCTCGGCTTTCACCAATGCGACCAGCCAACCTATCTGCGCATGATCGGCGCCTATGCGGCGGCGTGGTCTCTGCCGATCTCCGCGGAAGCACTGCGCGCGGCCGCGGTCGAGTGGTCGGTTACGCGCGGCGCGCGATCGGGCAGGGTGGCGTGGCAGTTCATGCAGGATCTGGCGGGCCGGCTTGGCGTGACGGCGCCGCAGGAAGAGCTGGGTGGGATGTCCCATCCCCCCCAGGTCCCAGGTCATTTTTGAGGGCTAATCTTCTGCTTTGCCCATTTGCGGCCATTTGCAGGTGGAAGCCTTCTACGTTGAAGGAAACAGTTGTGTCGGTGGCGGTGCCGAGCGAGGCGATGAACGTCAATCCGTGCGCCGTTGGCAGGCGCTTGAGAAACGCGGAAGGCTCACTCAGCATCAAGACCGTGGCACGGCGATCCGACACATCCTGGTAGGGCACGGTCTGCGGCGCGACCCTGTCGAAAACGACCCGCAACTCGCAGACATTAGCCAGGCAGGCGCGCTGCACAGGCGGAAACGTCAAGACGACGCTTTTTCCATAGTGGCGGCTGAAGGAGACATCCAGCGTCCCGCCAGTCGCCCGTGTCGAGGCAGACGCATCCCCAGAGGGCAATGGCAAGTCGGCAATGATGCGCGCGTGATGAGACACGTCCTGGATCAGCGGGTCCGTCACGTCGAAATAATACCAACCCGTGGGACCTGCCGTCGCCACAGCCACGGTATGCAGCCCGTCAGATGGCACGACCCGATCCACGCCCCTGGACTGAGAAACGAAAATGGCAACCGCCGCGCACTGGGCAAAGGCCAAGGTGCCGAAAAACAGCTTCAGGCGGCGGCTGCGCAGGCATCTTGCGCAGTAGCGGCCCGCACGATCCAGGCCCGCGCGGCACACAAGGCAACGCAAGTCATAGGATATGTCCGCGTGTCTCGAGGTGAATGCCATCGCCGCTCCGGTGGCACTCTGGCCGAAATGGCCTGGCTGGGGCAACGACAAAGCGGAGGCTTAGCACGGGAAGGTGGGGAGGACGGCACATCCCCCGACACCCTGCTCAAAAACGTCGCCTCAATCGGCCGCGTAGGCCATGTCAGACGTCGTTTCCATGGCCCGGGCGGCGAAGGCGGTGCCGTAGGGCGGCAATTTGTCCGGCAGGCCCGTGCCCAGAAAACGCGCACCGTGCAGGGCAGCGGTCTCGGCCGAGAAGTTGAACAGGCACACGATGCGCTCATGCGCATCCTCGCGTACGAAGCCCAGCAGCGGCGCTGGCAGATTCAAATTGCGCATGTCACCACGTGACAACGCGGGGTGGTTGGCACGGTAGCGTAGGAAACGCTGCCAGTCGTGCAGCAGGGAATTTGGGTCGGCGTGCAGCACATCAACCGCCTGCTCGCGATGGGCTTGCGAAACGGGCAACCAGGGAACCTGGCCTGAAAAACCGCCATGCGCTTGCGCGCCCACCCAGGGCATCGGGGTGCGGCTGCCGTCGCGGCCACGAAACTCGGGCCAGTAGGCAATGCCGAACGGATCGCGCAGGTCGGCTTCATCGAGCTCGGCTTCCTCCAGCCCAAGCTCCTCGCCCTGATAAAGGCAGACGCTGCCGCGCAGGCACAACTGAAAAGCCATGAGCACACGGGCAAAGCGCGGGTCCGGCCGCTGCCCGGGCGTCGGGTTCCAGCGGCTGATGGCGCGCTCGACATCATGATTGCTGAACGACCAGCACAACCAGCCGCGGCCATTGGCAGCCTCATCGACCAGCGCCTGCATTGCCGCGTGGGAAAACGTCTCGCGCAGAGGCTTGAGCGTGTAGGCCATGTGCAATTGATCGCCGCTGCCGGTGTATTGCCGGCAGCGCTCGAAGGCGCCGTCCTGGCTCGAGACCTCGCCCAATGTTACTGCGCAAGGATATTGGTCGGTCAGCGCGCGGATGCGCCGGAGAAAATCGAATCGCGCGGGATGCAGCATATCGTGCTCATGCACTTGCCGGCCAAAGAGCTTGGCAACCGACCTCGCCGGCGCTGCCTGATTGGAAATCAGGGCCGGATCGTGGGCGAAGAAATCCACCGCATCGAGGCGGAAACCGTCCACGCCACGATCCAGCCAGAATCGGCCAGTGTCGAGCAGCGCATCCTGCACCGCGGAATTGTGCAGGTTCAGTTGCGGCTGGTCGGCGAGGAAATGGTGCAGGTAGAACTGCCTTCTCCGTGGCTCCCACGTCCAGGCGCTGCCACCGAAGACCGACAGCCAATTATTGGGCGGGGTGCCATCGGCCTGCGCGTCCGCCCAGACGTACCAATCCTGCATCGCCGCGCCTGCGCGGCTGGCGCGAAACCAGGCGTGCTGCGTGCTGGTATGGCTCCACACCTGATCCAGCAGGACGCGCAGCCCAAGCGCGTGCGCCCTGTCCACCAGCGCATCGAAATCGGCGAGCGTGCCGAAATGCGGATCGATAGCCGTGTGATCGGACACGTCATAACCGAAATCGCGCTGAGGGCTGAGAAAAACCGGGCTGAGCCAGATCGCATCCACGCCCAGACCAGCGACATGATCGAGCCGCGCTGTGATGCCGGGCAAGTCACCAATACCGTCATCATTGCTGTCGGCAAAGCTGCGCGGGTAGATCTGGTAGATCGTGGCACCCCGCCACCAGGCGTGCTCTTGCATGTCATTCTTCCCAACAGGCTATCGGTAGAAGCCTTCACGAAGCCGCGCAATCACAAAATTGTGCGTGCAGCGCAGCATGGATCAATTTCGCACATAAAGATTACCTGGGGATTGCTCGCGGTCGCGTGATTACATGCAAGAAGTTGTGACCTTTTCTCCTGTTAAGTGTCTGTTAACTTGATAGCGTTTCTGGCCGCGCATCACTCAACAGCAGACCGCAACGCTATCCCCGCGGCCAATGGGCAAAGTGGCAGGCTGGCGGCAAGCAGCGCGCCAAGCAGCAAGACATGCGGTCTGCTTGGCAGACCCGCGGCAGCCGCATCCGCCGCCGCCGTTCCAAAGATCAAAACTGGCATCGAGAGCGGCAGAACCAGAACGGGCAGCAGCACCGCTCCCCGCCTGGCCCCCAGCACAACCGCCGCACAGGCCATCCCCAGCAGCGACAATGCCAGTGTTCCCGCCAACAAACCAAGCAGCAGTGCGGGCAGCGCGACCGGTGCCATCTGCAGCATGACCGCAAGCGGGACTGCGGCCATCAGCAAAGGCAGCCCCGTCGTCAGCCAATGCGCGGTTGCTTTGGCCAGTGCGACCAGGCTTGCTGGTATTGCAGTGGTCAGAAGCTGATCCAGCGAGCCGTCTTCGAAATCCGCACCGAACAGACGCTCCAGCGGCAACAACGCTGACAATAGAGCGCACACCCAGACAATGCCCGGCGCGATGCGCGAGAGCGTCTGCGGAACAGGCCCAATGCCTAGAGGGAACAGCGCGCCGGCCACGAAAAAGAACAGCAGTGCGCCCGCCGTATCGCCGCCATGGCGCAACGCAAGACGCAGTTCGCGCGCCAAAACGGCGAAAAAACCGCTTCTCATCCCAGCGCCAACGTCGCCGCGCCAGGGGCAGGCAGCGGCAAATGCGTGGCGGCCACGACAACGCCGCCGGCCAGCCGATGCGCCTGCAACATTTGCCCGAAGCGATCAACCGCTTCGGTGTCCAGTCCCACGGTAGGCTCGTCCAGCAACCACAACGGCGCCCGTAGCAGCGTCAGTCGCGCCAGCGCCAGTCGCCTCCTCTGTCCCGCCGAAAGCATCCGCGCCGGCAGGTCCGCCAGCGCCGCAAGCCCGGCCGCCGCCAGCGCGGCGCCCGGATCACCACGCCCGACTTGTCCGGCGAAGCGCAGATTCTCAAGAGCGGTCAGTGCCGGCTTTATGGCATCCTGGTGTCCCAGATAAGCGGCGCGCCCGGCGTAATCGGCCACACCGTCGAAGGTGATCTTACCCCCATCCGGCCGTATAAGCCCGGCAAGCAGCCTCAGAAGGGTGGATTTGCCGGCACCATTCGGCCCGGCCAGCAGCAGCGCGCCGCCGGCGCACACCTCGAAATTCAGCCGGTCCAGCACCAGCCGCTCGCCGCGCAGGCAGCTCACCTGCGCCGCCCTCAGGCGCACGGCTGCAGCCTTTCTTGCCCGGTTTGGCTCGCGGCGTATAACGCCCGCGCACAGAACACGCCCAACCCCCCGATATCCGAACGCAAGGACCACGCCGATGAAGATGACCGGTCAGGACAGCCTGAAGACGCGCGCCACCCTCCCGGTCAACGGCAAGACCTACACCTATTTCTCCATCCCGGAAGCCGCCCGCACCATTGGCGATGTCTCGCGCCTGCCCGTCAGCCTGAAAGTCCTGCTGGAGAACGTGCTGCGTTACGAAGACGGGGTCAGCTATAATGTCCGTGACGCACATGCCATTGCCGGTTGGCTGAGCGAAGGTCGATCCAGCCAGGAAGTCCCCTTCCGCCCCGCCCGCATCCTGATGCAGGATTTCACCGGTGTGCCCGCGGTCGTCGATCTGGCTGCCATGCGTGACGGAATCCTGAAGCTGCACGGCGACCCGCAACGCGTGAACCCACTCGTGCCTGTCGACTTGGTCATCGACCACAGCGTGATGGTCGATTTCGCCGGCACGGCCGACTCGCTGCAGAAGAATGTTGAGGTCGAGTTCGAGCGCAACGGTGAACGCTACGCCTTCTTGCGCTGGGGTCAGGAAGCTTTCCAGAATTTCCGCGTGGTCCCGCCCGGCGCCGGCATCTGCCATCAGGTCAATTTGGAATACCTCTCCCAAGCCGTCTGGACCGCCGACTTGGCCGATGGCGAAACGCTTGCCTACCCTGACACCCTCTACGGCACCGACAGCCACACCACGATGGTCAACGGCATGGGCGTGCTCGGTTGGGGCGTCGGCGGCATCGAAGCGGAGGCGGCGATGCTCGGCCAGCCAATCGCCATGCTGATCCCCGATGTCGTGGGCTTCAAATTGACCGGCGCCATGCCCGAAGGCGCGACCGCAACCGACCTGGTTCTGACCGTCACGCAGATGCTCCGCCGTAAGGGCGTTGTCGGCAAGTTCGTCGAGTTCTTTGGCGAGGCGCTGGACCATTTGCCTGTCGCCGACCGCGCAACGATTGCCAACATGGCCCCCGAATACGGCGCCACCTGCGGCTTCTTCGCCGTCGATGCGATGACACTGGATTACTTACGGCTGACCGGCCGCGAGGAATCGCGCGTGGCGCTCGTCGAAGCCTACCTCAAGGCGCAAGGGATGTTCCGCCTGCCTGGCGCCGCCGACCCGGTCTTCACCGACACGCTGGAACTCGACCTGGCAACGGTCGTCCCCAGTCTGGCCGGCCCCAAGCGTCCCCAGGACCGCGTCAGCCTGACCGAAGCCTCACCGGCCTTCCTCAAGGAACTGGCCGCCCAGGGCGTTAGCGGGGAAGGTGCCTCCCACCGCTTCCCCGTCAGCGGCCGATCGCACGACATCGGCCATGGTGATGTGGTGATTGCCGCCATCACGAGCTGCACCAACACCTCCAATCCCTACGTCATGGTCGCGGCAGGGCTCGTCGCGCGCCGTGCCCGCGAACTCGGTATCCAGCCCAAGCCGTGGGTAAAGACCTCGCTCGCGCCCGGCAGCCAAGTGGTAACCGAGTATCTCGAACGCGCCGGTCTGCAAGCCGATCTGGACGCGATGGGTTTCAACACCACGGGCTATGGCTGCACCACCTGCATCGGCAATTCGGGACCGCTCGAAGACGACATTGTCGACGTGGTTGAGGGCGAGGAGTTGATCGTCGCCAGCGTACTCTCCGGCAACCGCAATTTCGAAGGCCGCGTGCATGCCAACGTGCGCGCCAATTATCTTGCCAGCCCGCCGCTTGTCGTTGCCTACAGCCTGCTCGGCAACATCCGCGAGGACATTACCACTGCGCCTCTCGGCATGGGCGTCAATGGCCAGAAGGTGTTTCTGAAGGACGTCTGGCCCAGCAACAAAGAAATTGCCGAGACCGTGCACGCCAGCGTGCAGCGCGCCCAATTCCTCGATCGCTACGGCGTCGTCACCAAGGGCACCAAGGAATGGCAGGCGCTGCGTGTGGAGACCGGAAGCGAGACCTATCGCTGGAACAGCGGCAGCACCTACGTGAAAAACCCCCCTTATTTCGAGGGCATGACCGAGGAACCAACTGCGAAAGGTGACATCAAAGGCGCCCGCGTGCTGGCGATCCTTGGCGACAACATCACCACCGATCACATCAGCCCCGCAGGCAACATCAAGAAAACCAGTCCAGCGGGCGAGTATCTGGGGGAGCACCAGGTGCTGCAAAGGGATTTCAATTCCTATGGCAGCCGGCGAGGCAACCACGAAGTGATGATGCGCGGCACATTCGCCAACATCCGCATCAAGAACGAAATGGCGGCCGGCACCGAAGGCGGGCTCACCAAATTCTACCCAGGCGGCGAAATCATGCCGATCTACGACGCCGCCATGCGCTACGCGGCCGGAAACATCCCGCTGATTGTCTTCGGCGGCAAGGAATATGGCATGGGATCATCGCGCGACTGGGCCGCCAAGGGCACCGCGCTGCTCGGCATCAAGGCGGTTGTTGCCGAAAGCTTCGAACGCATCCACCGCAGCAACCTTGTCGGCATGGGCGTGTTGCCGCTTCTTTTTCAGGAAGGCACAACACGCCACTCGCTGGATTTGAAGGGCAATGAGACGATCGACATCCTGGGCTTGGAGGATCTCCGCCCGCGCATGATGCTGACAATGCGCGTGACAAACGGCGGCGCCAGCCAGGATGTGCAGGTTTTCTGCCGCGTTGATACGTTAGATGAAGTGAACTATTATCGGCACGGTGGGATTTTGCAGTATGTGCTGCGTGGCATGGCAAAAGCCGCGGCATGAGGAAACACTGGGGGAATGTGCCACGCCCCCAGTGTCCCCGTCATTTCTTGACTGGCTTTGCCGGCGCTGAGGTATTCGTCTGCAGCATCGATGAGGCGCTCGAACCGGCAGGCTTCTTCGTCTGCTTCGGCTTCTTCGCTTCGCGATTGCTCTTTTGCTGACCCTTGGCCATCGTATCCTCCTCTATCGGCCGCGCCCTTGCCCAGCCTGGCATGCGCCATACCACATGATCCCGCGTCAAGGCGACCAACAAGACCCTCAAACGGGGTCGCAGAACAAGGAAGGCGATGTAATGACCGAATGTCTGGACGAAGCGGCGCGAGGCGCTCTCGCGGCGACATTGCCCCTCTGGCGCAAGCATCAGACCCAAGACGCCATCATGCGCGACTTTGTTTTCACCAACTTCTCGCAGGCCTGGGGCTTCATGTCGCGCGTGGCGTTGCTTGCCGAACAACAAGACCACCATCCAGACTGGGCCAACGTCTACAACAAGCTCAGCATTACGCTGAGCACGCATGATGCCGGTGGTCTCTCCGCACGCGACGTAAAGATGGCCCATGCCATCGACGCGCTGGCCGTTCCATAAGCGGGGGATTGTCCTCAGCAGCGGCAGGTCGATGCGTTTACCTTGTTCCTGCAGACGATTTCGTCTATCCGACAGCCGCTATGTTCTAAGCGACTGTCGGGCGTGGCGCCTTACCGTCCATGCCGATCTGCAACCGGGATTTGAGACGCCGCTCCAGGACGATTGCTACTGCCCGGATTGCTTCGGCAATTCCGAGAATTTAGGAGCCGGGGAGAATGCGCCACTCTCCCCAGACCCCCCTGTCCTCCTATTAAGCTGCCTTCGAGACCGCGGTGCCAAATACCAATCCATCCAGGCCGGACGTGACATGGACCGTTTCCCCTTCGTGCACGCTGCCGTCGAGCAACTTGCTCGCCAACGGATTCTGCAAACTGCGCTGTATCACTCTCTTCAGCGGCCGCGCGCCGTAAACTGGATCGTACCCCTCATTGGCCAGCCAATCCAGCGCCGACCGATCAAAATCCAGCACGATCTTGTGCTCTGCCAGCAACTCACGCAGCCGCGCCAGTTGAATATCGACGATCACCGCCATGTCGTCACGCTGTAACCGGTGGAACAGCACGATCTCGTCCAGCCGGTTGAGAAACTCCGGCCGGAAATGATCCCGCACCACGCGCATCACCTGCGCCTGTACCAATGCGGTGGGTTCGCCATCCGGCTGCGCCGCGAGCAAGTCGCTCCCCAGATTGCTCGTCAACACGATGATCGTGTTGCGGAAATCAACGGTACGTCCCTGACCGTCCGTCAGCCGACCATCGTCGAGAACCTGCAGCAGCACGTTGAACACGTCCTCATGCGCCTTCTCCACCTCGTCAAACAGAATCACCTGATAAGGCCGCCTGCGGACCGCCTCAGTCAGCACGCCACCCTCTTCGTAACCGACATATCCAGGCGGCGCCCCGATCAACCGCGCAACCGCATGCTTCTCCATGAACTCGCTCATGTCGATGCGCACCATCGCCCGATCATCATCGAACAAAAACCCGGCAAGCGCCTTGGTCAGCTCGGTCTTTCCAACCCCGGTCGGGCCCAGGAACAGAAAGCTGCCAATCGGCCGGTTGGGATCGCTCAGTCCCGCGCGCGCCCGGCGAACCGCATCGGCTACGTGCCGCAGCGCCTCCTCCTGCCCCACGACGCGCCTACGAAGTTCATCCTCCATGCGCACCAGCTTGGCCCGCTCGCCCTCCAGCATCCGCTCCATCGGCACGCCGGTCCACCGGCTGACCACACCCGCAATCTGCTCCGCGGTCACCGCCTCATTGACCAACCGCCCTTGGGACTGTGCCTCATCAATCTTGCGCTGCAAATCGGGAATGACGCCGTACAAGAGCTCTGAGGCACGTCCCAGATCACCGCGCCTCTGCGCCACCTCGACATCACCCTTGGCCTGGTCCAGCTTCTCCTTCAGCTTTTGCGCGCCCGCCACTTGCTCAGTCTCGGCCTTCCAGGCCGCCGCCATGGCGTTGGATCTCTCCTCCGTCTCCGCGATCTCCCGCTCCAGCCGCTCCAGGCGGTCTCGGGACGCCGTATCCGTCTCCCGCCGCAGCGCCTCCCGCTCTATTTTCTGCTGCATCAGCCGCCGGTCGAGCTCATCGAGCGCCTCAGGCTTGCTATCGACTTGCATGCGAAGCCGGCTCGCGGCCTCGTCCATCAAATCTATCGCCTTATCCGGCAAAAACCGATCGGCGATGTAACGGTTGGACAAAGTCGCCGCCGCCACCAACGCACTGTCGGCAATGCGCACGCCATGGTGCAGCTCGTACTTTTCCTTGATGCCGCGCAGGATGCTGATCGTATCCTCAACGCTGGGCTCGCCGACAAAAATCGGCTGAAAGCGCCGCGCCAGAGCGGCATCCTTCTCCACATGCTTGCGATACTCATCCAGCGTCGTCGCACCGATACAGTGCAACGCACCGCGCGCCAATTCGGGCTTGAGCAAATTGGACGCATCCATCGCCCCATCCGCGCGCCCAGCGCCGATCAGCGTGTGCATCTCATCGATAAACAGGATGACTTGGCCTTCGGCGCTGTCGATCTCCTTCAGCACCGATTTAAGCCGCTCTTCGAACTCGCCGCGGTACTTCGCGCCGGCAACCAACGCGCCGAGATCGAGCGATAGGACACGCTTGTTCTTGAGCGCCTCGGGCACGTCCCCGCGCATGATGCGCAGCGCCAATCCCTCGACGATAGCGGTCTTGCCCACACCAGGCTCGCCGATCAGGACGGGATTGTTCTTTGTGCGCCGCGCCAGCACCTGGATGGTACGGCGAATCTCCTCGTCGCGGCCGATGACGGGATCGAGCTTCTGCCCGCGCGCAAGCTCGGTGATGTCGCGCGTGTACTTCTTTAACGCATCGAAACTGGCTTCAGCATTCGGGCTGGTGACCTTCCGGCCCTTGCGCACAGCCTCTAGCGCACGCTCGATGGCTTGCGGATTTGCTCCCGATGCCCGCAAGGCGCGTCCTGCCGCTGTCTCACTGGCCGCCAATGCGGCCAAAACGCGGTCCTGCGCCACGTATTGATCGCCGGCCTTGGTTGCGGCTTGCTGCGCGTTGTCCAAAATGCGCACCAACTCCGGCGTCACCTGTGGCTGCCCTGCGCCGCTGCCTTGCACCTTCGGAATACGCGCAATCTCGGCGTCAATGGCCTCCTTGACCTGCTGCGGCTGGCCTCCGGCAGCGCGGATCAGACCACTTGCCGCACCCTCTTCATCGTCAAGCAGCGCCTTTAAAAAGTGCTCCGGCGCAAGCCTCTGATGAAACTCCCGTATAGCAATTGTGCCAGCGGCCTGAAGAAAGCCTTGTGTACGCTCCGTGAATTTTTGCATGTCCATGTGTCATTTGTCCCTAACAGGCAACACAGCCTCTACCGCGCCCCTCAGCAGGCAGCGCGATGGCCGTTTGGACGCGAATGTGGGTGTTGCCGCGGGCTCCCTCAAGAGCCGTGTGTCTGCTCAGGTCAGTCCGCTGAGAGTATCGGGCGTATCGAAGTCGGTCAGAACGGATGGAGAATTGACCTCAACATCGCCAACGTATTGCTCGTGGCGCTGCAACAGCCCGCGAGCGCCGCGATCGCCTTTGAGCGCCAGAATGTCGGCGAAAAAGCGGCGGTCCCATAGGACGGGATTACCGCGCCGTCCTGCATGCGTGGCGACAACGATAAGCGAGCCGCCATCAGGCTCGTAAGCGTCCAGCAGACCGTCGATCACGTCCACGCTGACGGTAGGCATGTCGCCGAGACAAACCAGCGCCCCCCTCACCTCCTTGGGCAAGGCTTCGATGCCACGCGCCAGGCTCGCGGCAATTCCAGCTTCATAATCAGGTGCATGGACCAGCCGAACCGGTCGTGGTGCCAATGCCGCGGCAATGTGTTCCGCCTGGTGACCTACCACGACCCAGACGCTCGCCACCTTGCTCGCCAGCAGCGTGTCCACAACCTGGGTCACCATGGCCCGACCCGATGCACCGCTCAAAAGCAGTTTGTTCTGCGCCCCCATCCGCCGAGACAAGCCCGCAGCCAGAACGACGGCCGCGACATCAACCAAAGCGTGCCCGCGCCCCGCGACGGGCTGCCACGATTTCGGCAAGCGTGCTCAGTGCGATCTCAGGTGCGGTCAGCGCGCCTATAGGCAGCCCGACTGGCCCACTGATGCGCATCAGCGCGTCCCGTGCATGTCCCAGTGCAGCCAACCGCTCTAGACGCCGTGCATGGGATTTGCGCGATCCGAGCGCGCCGATAAAGAAGGCTTCGCCGCGCAGAGCGACATCCAAGGCCGGATCATCGATCTTAGGATCATGCGTCAGCACCACGATCGCCGTCCTGCGGTTGATCGCTAGTTCGGACAGCGCCTCATCCGGCCATTGATGCAGAAGCGCAACCCCCGGGAACCGTTCCTCGCTGGCAAAACCACGACGCGGATCAATGACAGTCACGGCAAGGCCAATCATCATCGCCATACGCGCGAGCGATTGAGCAATGTGCACGGCGCCGACGATCAGCAGCCGGTGGGCGGGCGCATGCACATGAAAGAACCAGCGCCGCCCGTCGACTTCGACGATACCTGACTTGTCCCAAGCCAGCGCCTCGTCGCCCGCCTGCCGGAACGCAAGCGACGCCGACGGGTCGGGGAGCAACAACTGCGCGCCATCATCCAGGCTCGTTGCGAGCACCTTCTCCAACCCGTTCCTTTTAGCCGACAGCAGTGCAGCCAAAATTTGCGGGCTCACCCAAGGCGTTCCAGAAAGACCGAAAGGGTGCCCCCGCAGGCTAGGCCGACCTCCCACGCGCGCTCATGAGTTACGCCATAGCGAAGAAGCTGAGGCTTTCCGCTTCCCAGGCTATGAACGCCCGCCTCTATCACGGCCGCCTCGATACAGCCCCCACTTACCGAACCGGCCATCTTGCCGGACTGCGTGAACGCCATCCTGCTGCCGACGGGCACGGGTGAACTGCCCCACGTCTCCAGCACGGTAGCCAACGCCACCGCCTCGCCTGCCTCTCGCCAGGCAGCGGCTTGTTCAAGAACATCGTCGGCTTCCATGGCAGCCCAACTGAGACAAGCCAATCAGATAGGTCGGTGCCATTCGGCGCCAAGCCAGAACCCTCTGCCGTGGCGTTTTGCACCAACGTCATGCCGCAACGCCGCGCCATCCCTCCGCCAGCCGAGGCACCCAGCTTCCAAGCAGCTCCCGAACCCGACCAGATTGCGGTAGGTGCAGAAGCGCGCTCCTCGCCCACTGAAGCGAGACGATCAACATACGTCTGGCCGCCGGCGGATTTCGAACGCCCTGGAGGGTCTCTGTCAGCGTGCGCACCAGCGCGTCGGCCTCGGCGGTCAAAGCCGGCAGATGAGCAGGACGCTGGCCGAGCGCAAAGCACGTTACCACGTAGCGCCTTAGGGCAGTCGGGTAGCGATCATCGCCGTTCTCAACTTCGGCAAGCCGGGCAGATTGGCGATACGAAAAAAAGAGATCCCACGCTTTGCTGAAATTTGGTGTATCGCCTATTTCGGCCGCTGCCGCGGCGAGATCGCAGTAGCAATAGTAATTGCCTCGCCGCGCGCCTTCCCTGAGAAACGCAGTTGATCGTGCCCGACCCGATCGCGTCGCACCTTGTGTCTGGGCGAAGATCACGCCCAAGCGTTCAAACGCCAGGAGCGAACCTCGCGCGGCCGCCAATTGATAGTAGCGAATGGCGTCTGTCAGGTCTTGCAGGTTTGAACCTTCGCCAAACAGCCGCCTGTCTCCTTGCTGAAGCAGCGCCGCGCCCGTCGTCAGCGCGTCGTCGGCGTCCTCGTTTGACATCTGGCCGGCGTATCGCGAAATAAGGCGCACGATCTCCGTGGTTGTGCCTCGGAAAAACTCCCTGTTAGCGGCTTCGCGCATGCCGCAACGGTCTAATGCCGCATGGATATCCCGCTCTGCCGCGACACAATCCTCAAACGCTTGCTCAAAAACCAGTATGAAAGGCGTCGGTACACCTGTCGCTTGCGACAGTTCCGCGACGCGTGTGCTGGGGAGCCTCGTCGTCCGTCCCACCTTGACCAGCCCAGGGAACGTCGGATTGACCAAGACATAAACCCATCCTTGCTGCATACACCGCTCCCGGCACGCGGCAAAAATCCTGCCTGGCCTCCACAACCTCAGGTAGAATAGGAGCGGTGTTGAAGGAGTTTGAGAAGATCATACATAGAACGCTGCAAAAAGATGTTTGAAACGATCGACGATGGAGCGATGCACAAACAAACGCTGACTTGCCACTTGCACGCGTCAAGTCCAATCGGTCTAACCACGGAGTCGCCATGCCATACCTCGCCGCCGCTGATTTGCCTGACCAGCCTGCAGGGCAACGCTTCGCGCAGCTTCTCCGCCCAGGCCACATCCTGCAGCTTCCCGGGGCGCATAACGGCATGGCAGCTATTCAGGCCAGACGCGCGGGATTTTCGGCGCTCTATCTCTCCGGCGCTGCAATGACAGCCTCGATGGGCTTGCCCGACCTTGGCATCATTACGGTCGATGAAGTCTGTTTTTTCATCCGCCAGCTTGCGCGCGCCAGTTTTCTGCCGGTTCTGGCCGACGGGGATACAGGCTATGGGGAGGCGCTCAATGTCATGCACATGGTCCGCGCGTTTGAGGACGCAGGCGCCGGCGCGGTCCACATTGAAGACCAGCTGCTTCCCAAAAAATGCGGCCACCTCAACGACAAGAAACTGGCGGCACCTGAGGATATGGCCGCGAAGATCGCCGCGGCCGCGCGAGCCCGCCGCCATCTTTTCATCATTGCTAGGACCGATGCCGTTTCGAGCGAGGGATTGGATGGTGCCGTCGCGCGCGCGCGGCGCTATCTTGATGCAGGGGCGGACGCGATCTTTCCCGAAGCGCTTCTCACGGCAGACATGTTCCGAGAGTTTGCCGCTCGCTTGCCAGGCGTCAAGCTCCTCGCCAACATGACGGAGTTCGGACGCACGCCCTTCTTTACGGCCGCGGAGTTTCAGGCGATGGGATATGCCATGGTAATATGGCCGGTAAGCTCGCTTCGGGTGGCTGCCAAAGCCTCAGACGATCTCTATCAAGGCATCAAACGCGATGGCGGCACGCACGCCTTCCTTGATCGGATGCAGACGCGCGCCGAGTTATACGACCTCATCGGCCTGCACGATTATGAAGCGCTGGACGCTTCCATTGTTCAGACTATCGTGCCTCAGGGCATGCCCCAGTAAAACGGAAGGTTTGACAGAGACGAAAGACTAGATTTGTGCCAGCACTGCCTCGGCCCGGCTGACTTCGAAATCGCCAGCCTTTTCAACAGCGACGTACGTCACTCGCATGTCGTCAGCGACTAACGCAAAACGCTGGCTGCGTATGCCAAGGCCCCGCGCCACCAAGTCCAATTCCAGCCCAAGCGCTTTCGTAAAGGCAGCAGATCCATCCGCGAGCATCAGAATATCAGATCCCACGTTTTGAGATTTTGCCCAGGCGCCCAACACGAAGGCATCGTTAACGGCCATGCAGACGATCGCGTCAATGCCATGGGCCTTGAATGCCTTGGCGTGCTCAGTAAATCCCGGCAAATGTTGGGCTGAACAAGTCGGCGTAAACGCACCTGGGACGGCGAACAGCACAACTCGCCTGCCCCGAAAAATCTCGTCCGTGGTAATCTCCCTGGGACCCTCGGGCGTAGCCTCCGCCAGCTTCATCGATGGCAAAGTATCGCCCGTTTTGATCATGTCACCCAGTATCCTCATTCGAATCGGAAAAGCTCTAGCGGGAGGGCATCGTGTTGTCACCATCGCGGGGTAAGCCACTCATCATGCGAACCACGATCACGGATAAGTTGGATGGCTAGGCGCGCACGAACAAAGATGGACGAGACCGCTGGTTTGCTGACGGGGCAGTTGCTGATCGCTATGCCTGCCATGAACACGCCTCAGTTCAGCCAGGCTGTCATCTACCTGTGCGGCCATACGGTGGATGGTGCTATGGGCATCGTGCTCAATCACCCTCTGGCGACCCCCAGCTTCGATGATCTGCTCGTCCAACTGGATGTGCTACCCGCTCCGCCGCTCCGCCGCATAGAGCTGCTGCGGGGTGGTCCGGTGGACAGGGGCCGTGGCTTTGTTCTTCATACGACTGACTGGTCCGGTGATGGAAGCCTGAACGTCGATGGCCGGGTCGCTCTGACCGCCAGCCTCGAAATACTGAAGGCGTTTGCGGACGGCGGCGGTCCGTCAAAAGGGATGTTGGCTCTGGGCTACGCCGCTTGGGGACCGGGGCAACTCGACCGCGAGATGCAGCAGAATGTCTGGCTCTCAGCCCCCGCATCCTCAATCGATCTCATTTTCGATAATGAACATGGCACAAAGTGGCGCCGTGCGCTGGCCCTTCTTCGCGTCGACCCCGTGCTCCTTTCGGACGTCGCGGGCCACGCCTGACCGGCCGCTACCAGGTGAACGATGCCACCGCCGCCATGGGGCGCAATCCCGCCTGCTCAGCCATCGCGGGCACCCTGCTCCAGTCGCCGCGGTGCGGTAAAGCGTGTAAGCCGCCAAGGACCCATAGCGCATCGATATGCGCCGCGGCCGCGCCGGCCATGTCGGTTCGCAGCGAGTCGCCGACCGCCAGCACCCGTTGCCGCGGCACGCCCAATATAGCCAATGCCTGGTTATAGATCACAGGATCCGGCTTGCCGATAAAACGGACGTTTCCACCTTGGCTTTTGTAGTACTCCGCCAGTGCGCCGGCGCAAAGCACGCGCACACCTGCTCTGACGATCTCCATGTCCGGATTGGCGCAAACCATCGGCAAGCGCAACTCGAGACAGGCGCTTAGTTCGGGGATGAAGCTCTCCAGGCGTTCCCCGCCACGCAGATCGTCCGGCCCAGTGTTGAGCACGAACTCGGCGTCGCGTGGATCAACGGCCAACGTCAGGCCGACACCCGACATGACGCCGCGATCCCGTTCGGGCCCAAGGTGATAGACGCGGGTGCCAAGGGCGGCAAACCAGGCATCCGACCGGTCGCGTAGCTCAAGCCACGTCGCCTCGCCGCTGGTGAGCAGGTCCGTGTAGAGACTGTCCCTCACCCCCAAGACGCGTAAGCTCTCCCGCACCGCCGACACCCGCCGCGGCGCGTTCGACAGCAGAAGAACCGGTTTGCCCCTCAAACGCGCCAAGCAGTCCAGCGCACCGGCAAAGGGCGCAACGCCATCGTGAATCACTCCCCAAAGATCAACGATGAAGGCCTCATACAAACCGGCAAGTTCGCCTACACCCTCGACACGCCGCATTTAAAGTGCCGCTCCAACGGCCTCGGAGACACCTCGGAAACCCTCCCTGCACAGCGCCGCGAGCAATTCCTTCTTTAGTCGTCGTATCAATGCAGGGCCGGCATAGGCAAACTCTGTGTAGAGTTGGACCAGCGTGGCACCGGACTTGATCTTGGCGAGGACATCGGCACCGTTCCGCACGCCGCCGCTGCCCACCAGCAGCAAGCGCCCACGGGCCGATGTTGCGGCCCTCCGCAGGACCTCGGTGGATTGCCTGAACAGCGGCGCGCCAGACAAGCCTCCAACCTGGCCGGCATTGCGACTTTTCAGCGTCGCGGCACGCGCCACCGTCGTGTTACTCACGATCAGCCCCGTGGCACCGGCCTCGATAGCAATTTCAACGACATCTTCAATTGCTTGATCGTCAAGATCAGGTGCCAGTTTGACCAAAATCGGTGGTCGCACCGGCACGGCTGCAACAACAGCACGCAGGATGGCACCTAGCCTTGCCGCGCCCTGCAAGTCGCGTAAGCCTGGGGTATTGGGCGAGGAGACATTTATCGTCACATAGTCGACATGGGGTGCAACGGACCGCACCAGCGCAGGATAGTCACGTTCGGGCTCGGCCCCCTCTTTGTTGAGGCCCACATTAGCGCCCAACGGGTGCGGCCGGGCGGCGGCTACCCGCAACCGCGCGCAATAGGCCTCAATGCCATCATTATTGAACCCCATGCGATTGATGACGGCCCGATCTTCCTCAAGCCTGAAAAGTCGGGGCCGTGGATTACCAGTCTGCGGCAGCCGGGTCACCGTGCCGGTTTCGACAAAACCAAATCCCAACTGCATCAGCGGCAGCACGGCTTGCGCATTCTTGTCAAAGCCCGCTGCAAGGCCGATGGGATTGCTGAAGGTTTGGCCCAACGCGTGCACGGCAAGCCTTGCGTCATCCCACACCGGCTGCCCCCTCACCAAGCCTCCGGCGAGTGCGCGGATGGCAAGCCTGTGGGCAAACTCCGGGTCCATAAGCCGTAGGATGGGACCTGTGGCCGTGGCGGCAATCTCTGAAACTCTGTGCACAAAACCTCCGGTCCGCACTCTTATCGCGAACAACCCTCAAATCCGGCCTTGCCCCGCATGCGCTCCTGTTAGATGGAACTTCCCATGTGGCGAGAACCCTATCTAGAGACGTGCTGTCGCTCAGCGCTACACAGATTGGCCCTTGCCGGCGAAGCAGGCCGGCCGCCGGCGCTCAGCGACGAACCGTGTCTCCACAGATTGATGGCTCTCGACCTGGCGGAGCGAAGAGCAGATGGGCGTTACGAACGGACTGCCACCGGCGTCCTGCGGCATCGCACGGAAATCCTTTGCCTCCCTTGAAAGCGACTCGATAGCACGCGCCTTTCAGCAAAGCTGCGCCGCGCGCACACCCGTCCGGTCAGGAACCAGGCACATAAGCCGGCCGCCCTCAGGCGCTGAGACCATGATCATGTCGCCGACGCTCAACATGTCGTTTGCGGCATCAAAAAAACCCGAGTTGGCAACGGATTTTTGATCCTCAGAGTAGGCCTTGTAGTGCCATAGGGTGAAGCCGTTCGCGTAGGCCAAAACGGAGAGATTGCGGGCACAAAAAGCCATAATGCATTCCTTCCACAAAAAAAAAGCCGCCCAGAAGGCGGCTTGAACCGGGCAGAGTTCGCCCAGGGAGTGGTGAGACTTTGACCCCCAGAGCTCACACGGTCAAGGCCTTTTTTCCTATTTAGTGCTACTATTAACAATTCCCTTCTTCTTCAAAGCCACATCCAACATCATCATGGCTTCAGTCCAAGGCGCCTGGTCCTCGCCGCCGCCGTATGGAACTGTCGGGCGAACACCCTGCTTGCCCCATCGGCCAAGTACCCGTGCATGGTGCATGCTCATCCGACCCATCTGTAGCAGTCGTTCCACGCAAAGCAGCACGTCGTCCGGGTCGCACGGCCTTTTCACGCCAGCACCTCCATGGCGAGTGCCTTGTTGACGGGAGCGGAGCGCCCCGCAAGTCCAAAACCACGCGTCCTCAACGTTGCCGAAAGGCTCTCCCGCTACAGGCTTCTGGCCGCACACTCTCATGGTCTATACAGCTCCAGGTTGCGTGTCTTGGGGAGCGCAACCTAGGCGGCAAAGCGGACTGGCATCAAGATCTCAATGTAATTTATTCCTATTGCAACTGCGCGACCGTCCTGTCACTGTTGCGAAAGATAGGACTCTGCGCCCATGAAGCACGATGATCTCTGGCGGGCCATGGACACGTTGGCCGCGGAAGCGGGATTGTCCCCTTCAGGGTTGGCAAGGCGCGCTGGACTGGATCCCACAACGTTCAATAGGTCCAAGCGCACTATGCCCGACGGGCGGGCCCGCTGGCCCAGCACCGAAAGCTTAGCCAAGGCGCTGGAAGCTGCGGGCACGAACCTTGAGTCGTTTGCGCATCTGCTCGCCGGAGGCCGGGCGATCAGTTCGCAAAGAACCGTTGGCCAGCGCATTCCGCTAATCGGCATGGCCCAAGCAGGGGGAGAGGGATTTTTTGGCGACGCCGGTTATCCCGCCGGCGCCGGCTGGGATGAGGTCAGTCTGCCCGACATTGCAGACGCCAATGCCTATGCGCTGGAAGTCTCGGGCGACTCGATGGAGCCCGTCTTTCGCGACGGCGATATGATCGTCGTCTCGCCCGAAGCATCCATTCGACGCGGCGATCGGGTAGTGGTTCGAACAAACCGCGGGGAGGTCATGGCCAAACACCTCGCCCGCCGCTCGGCACGTCGTATCGATCTACGCAGCTTCAACGCCGAACATCCAAACTACAGCTTTGATCTGCGTGAGATCGCCTGGATGCACAGAATCATATGGGCAAGCCAGTAGCACCCCGTTTTCGCCCTATCGGCCGCCATCACCGCGCGCCAGATGCACTCAGGCCACCTAATCTTGGAAGCGGCTCGTCCCGCTCCCGACCCATACGGACGTCGCGTGCTTCGCGCCCGAACCCGACCAAAACCGCGATGACGATCGCCACTGTTCCGACAACAATTGCCAACGGCCAACTCAAATTCTTATGGAAGTAGGAATCGGCCAGCGAGCTCTGGATGGTGCTGTTGCCGGCAGCGATGAGGTTTCCCAACTGATAAGTCAGCCCGGGAAATGTGCCCCGCACTTCAGCAGGCGATAGTTCATTGAGATGAGCCGGAATAACACCCCAGGCACCTTGCACAAACAGCTGCATCAGGAAGGCTCCCACGCCAATATAGAGCGGGTCCTGCGCAAATGCCCACAGCGGCAGGACCGGCAAAGTCAGCAACGCCGCAGAGACGATTGCACGGCGTCGTCCAACCCGCTGTGACAGCGAGGCAAAGGTCAGGCCGCCAAACATCGCGGCAAGGTTCATAAAGATGAGAACGGTCGTAACTGTGCCGGATGGCAGCTTGTGTTCCACCGACAAAAACGACTTATACAGATCCTGCGTGCCGTGACTGAAAAAGTTGAAGGCTGCCATCATCGCGACGGCATATACGACCAGGCCAAAATGCCGCCTGATCACCTCGACGAAGCTGCCGTTTCGAGCCGCAGCACCATGCTCGGCCCACTCAGGGCTTTCCGGCACATTTTGACGAATGAACAACACAAGAAGTGCCGGCAATACCCCAAGCATGAACATCCCACGCCAGCCGACATGATGGTATGCAACGGCGTTCAGCAAGGTCGCGAGCAAAAATCCGCTCGGGTAGCCGGCTTGCAATAAACCCGACACCACGCCGCGCCAATTAGCCGGCACCGTTTCCATTGTCAGCGAGGCGCCAACCCCCCACTCGCCGCCCATGGCAATGCCATACAGTGCACGCAGGATGAGAAAGCTGGTCAGCGTAGGTGCAAAGCCCGAGGCAAACTCCAGAATGGAGTAGATCAATACGTTGGCCATGAGCGTCGGCCTGCGCCCATAGCGGTCCGCCAGCCGTCCGAATACAAAGGCGCCAATCGGCCGCGCTGCCAAGGTTAAAGTAAATGCCCAAGTGACGACCGTACGAGTTGTGTGGAACTCGCGGGCCACATCATCCAGGGCAAACGCCATAATGAAGTAATCAAACGCGTCGAGTGTCCAACCCAGGTAGCAGGCTGCGACGACCCGGCGCTGCTGTGCCTTCTCCGACATGGCGTGCTCCCCTCTTTGGGACCTTACCATTTCGGCATCTGCCCCGGCCGTCAATGCCAGCAGGGGCAGACAAGGAGGGGCTAGGCCGACTTGAGGCTCGCCTCATAGGCAACCAGGGCCGCGATTGCCGCATTCAACGCCGCCTGGTCGCCCGCGCTCTGTGAGTTTGTCCACGTAATCAGGGCCGCCTGAGCCGCTGCAAGCAGTTGGCTCATTTGTGCAACGGTCTTCGGACTGGCATTGGGCTGGGCAGCATAGACAGCCTCACCAGCTGCCGCGACGTTGAAAGCTGCGTTTAGGTCAGCAGCAGCCTGCGGATGCGTCATGGCGCATCCCGCCATCAGCAGCATGCTGGCGCCAATGGAAATGACCTTCAGTTTCATGCCTTTTCCTTTTCAATGTTGATGGCAGATACGACCGCGCCTGCAAGCGCCACGGCACCGGCTCTGGCACCCGTGTTGTCCGGCAGGGCAACGGACACGACGGCACCAACCAGCAGCGGTATCGCCTGAGCCCAGGAAAGCTGGTGAGAAAGCATTGCCGTCAAGGTACCAAGGATCGTGGCAAAGCCAGCCACGCTCGTGGGCTCGCTCGCCCAGTCACGAAATTTTCGCATAGCGTCTCTCCAATATGTCGGCTTTCCATTCAGACGGCATTTCGCACGCCTTGACCGTTCGTCGGCAGTGCTGCAGGCCCTGAGCTCAGCCGTCGTTCGCCTTACGGGATGCTAAGCATCCCTGGTGTGATCACCCCAGCAGTAACTGCAGCCTGATGCAGCACCGCTGCCGGGTGAACACCATCGACGGATGCCTGACCCAGATCGGTACGCCACTTACCGATGTTGACTTGGTCTTCCACAACGGCGTCTATGTCGATCAGGCCAGAACAACCAGCCGCACGCCAATTGCCGCGCAAGTAGCTATTATAGGCAACGCGCTGGACTTCGACGGGCGAGGCGCTCTGAGAAGCAGCACCGAAATACAACTTCGTAGAAGCGGAAATGGATGCGCTCGTAGCATTGGATATGGTAATGACCGAGCTGCCACCATCAACCGCCGTCACCAATGACCCCGGCGTAATTGCGCCTGGTGTGGCAAGGTTCAAACTCACACTCTGTCCCTGAGTCAGGCCTGCAACGCTCGCCATCGTGATTTGCGTCGATCCGCTCGCGCTAGCCGAGGAACCAGTCAACGCCACGGCGGCTGGAAAGCTTTGGTTTGACGGCGTTATCCAGCCATCGTTGCTGTATGTCGTCGGTGGAATACTAAAGCACCAAACCCGTTTGCCTGCAAGAACGTAGCGGGAAACCAGCGACTTGATCGTAGCCTCAAGCTGGGTGGCAGACGTGCTGAATTGTTCGATATCGTTGCGGCCTGGCTCCAAAAAAACATCGGTAATGCCAGTGTCTATGGCAAGCGCATACTGTCCATCCCCGTGGGCCAACAAGCCATAGGCGGTCGTCGACCCGCGCGCAGCCGTGACAAACGGTATGGCATTCTCAAGACTGCGCTGAATGTAGCCCTCAAGCCCCAATGCATCCGCAACATCGCCGGTGCCTGCCGCAATACTGTCTCCAAGGATGAGCGCAGCCCCAGGCGCCAGCTGTCCAGGTGTCACCGTCACCTGCGCCAGAAGCGTTACTGGCCCCCAGTAGCCACCACCCGTGTTGGACAACCCAAGCGGAGAAAGCGTCTGATCGTTCGGGCTTGTTCCGCGGTTATCGAACTCCAAGAAATTCACACCGCCGATCGTCTCGCTCAGGCGGGCGGTATAAGGCAGGTCCATCAACTGCACACCGATACCGGACATCGTGGCGGACGTTCGAACCATGAACCAAGTCGACGGCGGCAGTACGATCGAGGCAGGATCGGAAGTGACCACGTCATGTGCGGGCTCAATGGTGAAATTCCTTCTTCCACCAAACTTGACAGGCACGAACAAGCCCGAAAACGTGAAGGGCTGACCACTCGCCGTCGCCCCGTTTGTCGGTGCACTCAGCGTCACGGTGGTCGTACTGGGCGTGTTTCCGGCTCCGGCAACAAAACCGTTGGATACGCCCGCCACGTACGTGCCGCTCGCGATGCCCGCGCCCGAGGTGGATATCACCTGGCCCAGGCTGATGCCGTTTGCACCCAGTGCGGTAGCTGAAAACGTGTTCAGAACGCTTGAGCCGGACATGACACCTGGTCCGCTATACACCGTATTCGCGTTGAGCGATGGCGCGAAGATTGCGGCTGTGCCTGTTGCCGTCACCGGCCGATCAATCTCTCCTTGTTGCGGCATGTCGAATGCTGCGAAAACAAGCTTAATCGCCGTGACGGTTCCCCAGGACGGAGAAATACAAGCCTGCTGATCCATCAATGCAGTATTTACATTATCGAAGTAAGCGGCGGAACCATTCACACCCCGGCGCGAACAGAGTGGCACCCAAACTTGCCGACCACCCAACCACCGCAGTGTCCTCTGCGGTAAGGTCGTGGAGGCTACCGCTGAACCTATGCTCAGGAACGCAACACCGCACAGCATTGCACTCGTTAACGATTTGACAGCTCGCGGCATCGTGCTAGCCCTCCCAAGCCGAGACACTGGCCGCGACGGGCGTATAGACCGTCACGGCGCTACGCGTCACGTACTGACCGCTTTCGTATAACGTTCCGGCACCAAGTTGTACGCAGTCGATACCGTTGGGTATTGCAAGCCCGCCGAGGAAATTGACCCACAATGCACTGCCGGCAGGCGCCTGAAAGGCCAGCAAATGCCGTGTCGGATTAGACGGAAACAGTTGCGTGCTCTGGCCGGCGGGTAACGTCGCCGTCCTTGACACCAGAGCACCGCTCGCCGGTCCCGCGTTGATGCCACCGGCCAGCACGGCAAACAAGCCTTTCAGAATAGCCACGGTCGAACCCGCTCCAGAACTATAGGCGGAATCCTGAGGCGTACCCGCCGCTGCGGCGATAGCTTGCTCCGATTGGATTTGCGTCGACTGATTGGATGAGCTTGCCAAAGCGCTCGATCCCGCTACATAGAGCGGCTGCCCGGAACTGCCGCATGGCGCCGCGACGTTACCCGGCCCAACGCAGTGCAATGTGACGGCCGGTGCGCGATTTACGCCATCGCTTGTCACGAACGAACTGCCCGTCTGTGCGTCGGCGGTGCCGCAGGAAAAAAGAGCCAGAACGACTCCATGGGAAACACGCATCTCTAATGCCTTTCGCATGCGGCCTCGATCGCAAACGGCAACGCGCAGAACAGGTGCGTCATTGCCTAATGTAGTGCTGTTCTACAATCCAGCGATAAAGCGGCTCCGCCAGCCAAACGGCGACACTGCCGAGAACACCAAGTCCCAGCACAAGGCCGGCGACCCGGGACCTAAGCGCCACAATCTCGCTAACAGGGGCACGCAACTCCTGCACCACCCTCAGCAGCTCATCGATGGACCGTGCGTTGGTCGAAGCTCCTGTGCGCAGACTTTCCAGATCGTGCTGCATCACACAGATGACGCAATCCAGCTTCTCGTCGACGTCGCGTTGATCCTGACGCAACGTAACCATGTCGGCTCGCATCAAGTCGTGCAGCTTTTCTGCTTGCGTGTGCCGGATCTCTATAGTCTCGGCAAGTGCACGAAGTCCTTGAAGAACTTCACCAACTTGCTGGTAAAGTGGATTAAGATCCAGATTTGTCACGATTGCCCTATCTCTCACGCGATGTTCAAAACCCCGCCATTGTTCCAAATTTGGCCAGATCCCGCCTGAGGCTTGCTGGTTGGCAAGCCAGGCGCGAACAAACCGGTCGAGGGAGACAGCCAGAGCTGACCTTTGGGCTGTATTCCAATACCGCCTGAGTTGGTCGTGATCTGGCTAAGGTTACCGGACGTCGCATTTTGCATGACAATCCAGTTTGTCGCGCCGGACATATTCATCAGGCTGACAAGATTCCCGCTATTGGTGTTTCCACCAGCCGCATTGATAAAGAGCGCACCACCTTTCGTCTGTATCACACCATTTATGGTGCCGTCGGTACCATCAAAAATGATCGCGGGTGGGTTGCCGCTCGTCACGGCCTGAGTGCGGACGTAATTTTTTGCGCCCGACGCGGAGTTAATCCGAAATAGGGTCGATCCATCGCCTGCCGCAAAGACGTGGTCTTTTGTATTTCCAATACCAGCAGGGGCTGTGGCAGTGGACGGAGCCTGAAAGGTAAGCAGGTTTCCGCTCGATGCAGCGGAATTATCTATAAAGGCCGTCGCTATAGGAACATTACCAGGATTCAAACCAAAAGTCGTCAATCTGACCGTGGCATTGACATTGCCAATGTCAATTATCGTCGCCATGTCCTGAAAGGCGCTTCCGCCGATGACATTGCCGGACGAATTGAACGTGCTCTGGAACCGAAAAGCAATATCCTGGTTGTTGCCGCCGTTTGGACCACCGACGAAGTTGCACCCCACAACATAAAAGCTTGAGCAGTTTGTCAGATCAAATAACGCCTGAGCGGTATTTGGTCCACCGTCGCGCGTGATATCTAGGCCAAGAAAATAGGCACTGGCAACGTTTGACGCCTGCACCGTGCCCAAGTTGCAGTTCACCTCTCCACTGGCAACCCACAATCCCAGCAGCACAAGCTTGGTGGGCGTATAGCCGCGGAATTTCGTAATATCGGTCTGCCTGAACAGGTAATCCATGCCAACGATAAGGGGGTTTGTAAAGTAGATCCCCTCGCAGTAATCACTCTGCAACACTGCCGTATCGCCATAGTACCCCTGAAGGCCCGTGATGCGTGTGTCGATTGACCCACTCAGTTCAATGATGGCGGAGCTCGTGGCGCCAGCCGCCGCCGGCGCGCCGAACCAACTTACATTGTTAACCTGCGTGCTCCAACAATTGATTAGTATAAAGCCTCGCAAAAACGTCTGAGGAAACGGCGGGCTGCCGCTGTTCTGGTTCGGATAGCCGAAACACTCGACGTCCGTTATGAAGCTCGTCACATAACCGAAAGATTGTTGATATGGGTAGGTCAACCGTGCAACAGCTGCCGTCTGCCCCGCCTGACTTTCTGCAAAGGCGGAGAAGTCACGCAAAATGACCCGGTTGACCGAATTGGTTTGCGAGATATCGAACCCGATGCCCGTATGCTGCAGGTGCAAGCGGGTAATCCCCTTGCCAGCCCCGCGGATCGTCACGGCTTTTCCCGCCCACACCAGGCTGTTCGCAAGCTGGTAGTCGCCCGCGGGGATAAAGATCTCACCCCCGTTCTGCGGTATGGCTGCGAAGGCAGCGTTGAACGCCGCAGTGCTGTCCCCGCCGCCCGGCACAGCGCCAAAGTCAATGACGTTGATCGTGTCCAACGCCATTTGCTGCAAAGTCCGCGCCGGCGCGGTTGGTGTCACCTGCACGGTTCCAAGCGTCACTGGGCCAGCGACCGGGTTCGTGATTTGCCCCTGCGCGTTCAGACCTGCAAAGCCGCCGGGAGGAATCTTGGCCTCCAACGCAGCAAGGCTTGCTTCAGTTGTGTTCAATCCGGATGTAAGCGACGCCAGTTCGGCGGTGACCGCGGCGTCGGTATTTGAAGAAATAACCCCTGACCCGTTAATCGTGATGTCTGTTCCGGCAGTAAAAATGCCGCGCAATAGTGGAATCGGCAGGCGTGACGGAGTACCCGAAGAATTAACGATAATCTGATCGTTCAGGTTAAGCACGTTTTCCAACGCATAGCTGGCCTGATCGGTCCCATTTGCAACCAACGTGCCTTGCGTGACAGCCAGCCCCACGCCGACCGGCACCGGTTCAGGACCGCCGGGGCCAAGCGAAACGCGGCCGAGCAGACTGCCGCTTGGAAGTTCAATAGCTGGCTGTGTGCCGCTCAGCACCTCTGCTACGGTCAACGACCGCGTAACACCACCCTGGCTGACGGGAATTTCGTCTCCCGGGTCGGCCATCTGAGCCTGAGGAAGTTGCGGAATGGTCGGCATCAAAGGCCTCCGTCTAGAGTCGAGGAAAAACTCAGGCGATAGCTATCCAGCCGGTTGCATCGGTGTTGGCCTGCTTAACCCAAAAGGTATTTCCCGCCCCGCCATTGAGATTTCTGAAATCTGATCCGGGTGGCGCGGAAAGCATGCCCAAAGGAGAGCCTCGGCCAACGGAGGATGTGCATCCGTTTGCTTCCACGGAACTCGCAATGTGCAACGCGCCTCCGCTGGCTGGCCGCAGAACAACATTGCTGCTACCAACGCTTTGCAGCACGGTGCCCCCATCTCCCGTCGGTGCCAGGTAATCGACCGGCGGAAAGGCCACCGCCCGCCATCCGCCGAACACACCCTCCAGATCAGCAGCCCCGAAGGCCGGAACAGTTGAATTAAAGCCGGTCCAGCTCTGCTGTGGGGGTGAGGAGCCGCCAATTGCCAGTTGCACCTGGCAATTGCAGTGTAGTCGCAATCGCCTGCCATCCGGCACGGGTAGGCCGGCAAAAGCAGTTGCTGTGGCGCCGCTGCCATCACCAGTAATCGTCACTTGTACTTGGGTCCCAATCGGCCCGTAGCCCGACCCGGGATTGGTAACGATGATCCACACCACTTGGCCGCCGCTGATAACCACGCTGGCAGCGGCGCCGTTTCCAAGCCCCTCAAGGTTGACTTGCGCCTGCGTGTATCCGCTGCCACCCGAAACAATCTTAACAAAGCCGATTTGACCCAACGTGTCGGCCTGGTGATTTGTCATGACGGATTGTATCGCCTGCGGCGCACTGGTGACGAGCACTTCGTCGGCAACGTCCGGAACAACCAAAGACTCCAGGCCAGCCACCACGTATGCCTGCACTGACCATCTGGTCAGGTTGTTCCAACGATTACTGCGCAGTACAGCCCCGTCAGTATGGACCCACAATGCCTGGCCGACGGCGGCGCTTCCCCAACCATTTATATCGTTATCCACCACGGCAATGCCCTGGGCTGCATCCAGCACGCGGATGCCGCCGCCTTGGGGTGTGGTAAAGCCGATCCAATTTCCTGCAATGGAAGCGGGTCCGCTCGGGATTGCCGATAACGCAGGTTCTATTGCGCTGACAAGAATCGCCCAGGAATTTGTCAACAGCACGTTGCCGTCGACAAGGACGTTCTGACTTCCGCCAATGGCGATTCCGGTGGTGCAGCCCGTGACATGATTGTTGCCAATCGCACTGCCCCAGCAACCCCGCGCGTCGATCCCGTAGCCGCCGCCACCAACGATATTGCCGCTCAAACGAGATCCACCGAGACGCGCCAGCACGCCGCCGCCCGGTGTCGTCATCCCATTGCCTTGTGCTGAATTGCCGGTAAGCAGCGCGCCCACGGCGGCAACGGCAATGCCCCACGCCCCATTGCCATTACAAATGTTGTTGCTCAACAAGCAACTTGGGCCCGGCTCCGTGATAGCGGCTCCAATGCTCCAGTCACCAAGGCTAATTCCAATCCCGTTGCCTACACTGGAATTGTTGCGCAATATACATGCGATGCTGGCTTCCACACGAATGCCGCAGGCGGCATTCCCGCTTGCCTCGCACCCATCCCCTGTCAGGGTACCGGAACCGGCAACGTACAAACCATGCAAGCCGTTATCGTTGAAACTACAGTTCTCCACTATACATGAAGCGCCAGCCACTCCGGTCACGCTCAGGCCGGCACCCTGGGAGGGACCAGTCGCATGGACAAAGCTACATCGCGAAAACATGGCCGACGTGCAAGATGGCGTCACGGCCACCGCAGGCATATCCGTTGCCGCCAGATTGCCTGCGTCGAATACGATGCCTGATGCTGTGAACGTTGCCGCAAATACTTGTATCCAGATCGATGGCGAGACGGTCTGCAAACGGCGGATCGTCGTTGCACCCGCAACACCAACCATCGCTGAGGTGCCGACCACATTTAATGGTCCGTTGACGACATAAATCCTATCGTCGAGCCTCAATGCCCGTCCGCTCGCAAGCGCCGCATTGAAAGCGGCGGTGTCATCCGTCGCCCCATCCCCAACGGCACCGAAACTCGCCACGCTCACCGCATCCGCCATGCAGTCAGCCAACCTGCGTGCCACGCTCGATCCGGCCGCAGAAACGGATAGGTTGGAAGCATCCACGCCTGCAATCTGGCTCAAACCGCCCATAAAGGCAGCGTAGGGCACGCTGACGTTTTGATTTGCTTGGCTCAGGGGCACTTGGTCTGCGGCCATTGGCACACCGCCGGCAGGCAAGCCGTCGATCACAAAGGGTGCCGGAGCACTCAGCGTTGCATTGCTCACCGTCAGATTTGCGCCAATACCGATGGCTTCAGGTGCTCCCACACCGGCACTTAGCCGGCCCAATACCGTGCCGGACGGCACCGCCAGCGCCGCTTGCACGCCTGCAAGAAGCTGTGCGCGCGTAGCCTTACGTGCAACGTCGGACTGTGAAACCATCAGTTCGTCGCTGTCGCTGACGGAAAAGGCTTGTTGAAGAGAATCAATTGTAGGCAAAAGCGCCTCCTGGTGTCAGGACGTCACGACAATCGGTGACTCATTCTGATCAGTGATCGGATTGCCGTATTGATCGGTCAGGTCTTCCTGCACATTCTGCTGAGTGGCGAAGCCAACGACGGGCAAGTTAATCGTGCGGGAAATGATCCGGCCACAATTGGTTCCTATCGTCACGGTCACCTGGTAGACGGTGCCCGCAAAGCCCGCCGTGAACCAGAAGATGGCCTGGTCGCCATAGGCACTTGATGAATTGAGTGCCAGATCGCCGGGATTATTAGGAAATATGGAAATGTCCAGACTGGCGATGGCATCGCCCTCATTGCCAGCCACAGCTTCCGAGATGTCGAGCGCGAAATCCAGGGTGTCGGACGGATCTTTCGGCGGCCATGTCAGCGGTTCTTGCGCACCGGTCAGCGTCCCGCGCGGCGTAAAGCAAAACCCGTCCAGCACCAGCAACCGCGCAGTTGATGGTATCCATGTGTAATTGACCTGTGTCCCCACGTCTTCCTCCAGCATTCATCCCAGGGCGCGTTTCGGCTCACCACTCGACGAGGACCAGGCCCGGCCCACCC
>CAXUNZ010000003.1:46725-52117 GCA_964252525.1 uncultured Acetobacteraceae bacterium | reverse complement strand
GCGAGGTGGATCGGGGCATGACTTTGCTCGGCATGTTATGCGGACGCCCGGGCCTTGAGCAGATCGAGCGCCACGTCAACGATCATGTCTTCTTGTCCGCCCACCATTTTGCGCCGGCCGATCTCCACCAGGATCGTGCGTGTATCTAGCCCGTACGTCTTCGCGGCACTCTCCGCATGGCGCAGAAACGAGGAATACACGCCCGAATAGCCCAGGCTCAGCGTCTCGCGGTCGACGCGGACCGGACGATCCTGCAACGGCCGAACAAGATCCTCGGCGGCGTCGATCAGTGCGTTGACGTCGCAGCCGTGATGCCAACCCTTGCGGTCGGCCACGGCGACGAACACCTCCAACGGCGCATTGCCGGCGCCCGCGCCCATGCCGGCGAGGCTGGCATCAATTCGTATTGCGCCCGCTTGCGCCGCGACGATTGAGTTGGCGACGCCGAGCGACAGATTGTGGTGTGCGTGCATGCCACGCTGGGTGTCCGGCTTCAGCACGCGGTCATAAGCCTGCAGCCGCTCGCGCACACCGTCCATGTCGAGGGCGCCTCCTGAGTCGGTCACATAGACGCAATGTGCGCCATAACTCTCCATCAGCAGCGCCTGCGACGCCAGCGCGTCGGCATCGATCATGTGGCTCATCATCAGAAACCCGCTGACATCCATGCCGAGGTCACGGGCAATGCCGATATGTTGCTTGGAGACGTCAGCCTCGGTGCAATGGGTTGCCACGCGCACCGAACGAACGCCGATATCGTAGGCGCGCCGCAGCTCCTCGACCGTGCCCAGGCCCGGCAGGATCAGCGTGGTCAGCACCGAGCGCGTCAGCACATCCGCCACGGCCTCCAACCACTCCCAATCCGTGTGTGCACCGAAGCCATAATTGAAGCTGGCGCCACTGAGTCCGTCGCCATGCGCAACCTCGATTGCATCGACACCCGCCGCGTCAAGCGCGGCGGCGATCGACCGGACATGGTCGATGCCGTACATATGGCCGATAGCATGCATGCCGTCGCGCAGCGTCACGTCCTGGATATAGAGTTTAGTTGTCCCGACATCGAACCTTGCCATGTCAATGCGCTGCCGATTTTCGCGCGGTGATGCGCTGGGCGAGCAATTCGCCTGTCGCCTTGGCGGCGGCGGTCATGATGTCGAGATTGCCTGAGTAACTGGGCAAATAGTCGCCCGCTCCTTCGACCTCCAGGAAGATCGACGTCTTGATGCCGGTGTATGTTCCGCGGCCGGGGATTTTCAGCGCGTTGTTGCCGCTGAAACGTTGGAACTGGACATCTTGCTTCAACCGGTAGCCGGGAACATAGCCCTGGACCTTGGCTATCATCGCCTCGACTGAAGCGCGGATGGCGTCCTCGTCGGCGCCTTCGGATAACGTAAACACCGTATCGCGCATGATGATGGGCGGCTCGGCCGGATTTAGAATAATGATCGCCTTGCCCATCGCGGCGCCGCCGACCTGCTCGATGGCGCGCGCGGTGGTGCGGGTAAACTCGTCGATATTCGCACGCGTGCCAGGACCTGCCGAACGCGACGACACCGACGCCACGATTTCGGCGTAGTGCACGGTCGCTACCTGGGCGACAGCTGCGACCATCGGGATTGTCGCCTGTCCGCCGCAGGTCACCATGTTGACGTTCCCTGCGTCGAGATGCGCCTCCATGTTGATCGATGGTATGGTGAAAGGACCGATGGCCGCAGGCGTCAGGTCGACGACCTGCTTGCCATCGGCGCGCAACGCGGCGTCGTGTGCTCCGTGCGCGTAGGCGGAGGTTGCGTCGAAGACGATGCGGATGTCAGGGTAGGCGGGCATCGCCCGAAGCCCCGCCAACCCTTCGTGCGTCGTGGCGACGCCGCGTTTCCGCGCCAGGGCAAGCCCCTCCGACGCCTCGTCGATGCCGACGACCGCCACCAGCTCCATACTGTGCGGAGACTTAACCATCTTCATCATCAGATCAGTGCCGATATTGCCCGAGCCGATGATCGCAACCTTTACCCTGTCCGCCATATGAGTCCCATAAGAAGAGTTGGTGCAGCGCCTTGACGATTATTCGATAGAGTTTGCCAACAAAGCGCCGGCGCGGCTTGGGAGTTTGGCACGATGTCAATGTGCCAGACTGGCCGCGAAGCGACGCTCGACCGAAACATAATCGTCCAGCCTAGCCGCGCGCATGAGCGTGAGAGGATCGGCGTATGGCCCGGGATGGGCATCAGTGTACGTTGTTGTCGTTCCCGTCTTCATGATTTCGGCGAACAGCGCCGCCATGGCATTGGCCGCCGCGCCCAGCGCGTCAGCCGAGTACATCATCAGCCGGTATCCCGCGGCCGCGAGGTCGTGGTGCGTGTAGCCCCGGGGCGCGCCGGCGCCCATGCCCATCACGGGCCCGTCGATGGCCGCCACCAGCTTGCGGTGCCACGCCATCTGCTCGTCCGGCGGCAGCGCGAACAATGAACCGCCATCCACCGTCATCAATACGGGCATGGCCATATCGGCGCCGGCGTCGAGGAACAGGTTGCAGCGTTCGACAAGCTCATCGAACGAGATCGTGTCCGCGTCGCTACGGGCAACGATGACGAAATCGGGGTCGGTTCGGGCATCGAGCGCGGCCTTGACCCTGTCCACCGCCTCCTCACGCGAGACCACCGCGCGGCCGGCGAGTAGCGGGCAGTGCTTCGGCGAGGACTGATCCTCGATATGGACGCCCGCGACGCCCGCTCGCTCCATCTCGCGAATGGTGCGCTGTACGTTGAGGACGCCGCCGAAGCCGGTGTCGATATCGGCCATCACTGGCACGTCAATTGCCGCGGTGATGCGCGCCGCATGCTGCGCAAGCTCGGCCATCGTCATCAGGCCCAGATCAGGTGCCGCGAGCTGCGAGGCCTCGACACCCAATCCCGTCAGGTGCACGGCCTGAAATCCCGCAAGCTGCGCCAGCCGGGCAGACAGAGCGTCGAAAACGCCCGGCGCCACCACCATCTCGCCGGCAAGCAGCTCGCGCAATCGGGTGGTCACCCGCGCGGTCATGCCGGCACCCAAGCAGCCTTGGCCAAGCGCGCGATGCTCACCGCGAAACCGGTTTGGACGGGCATGCGATTGATTGGCTCGACATCCTTGTCCTCCAGCGAAACTAAACGCCCGGTGAAGGCGCCTCGCCGCTGCTCCGGATCACTGGCCGCATCGGTTTCGCCCCAGCAATGGGCCATCGCGATCATCCCACGAAGCACGCCGGTGTCCCCCCGGACATCCGCGATAAGCGCGCCGTGTCGCGACGCGACCTCGATCCGATCGCCCGTGGTCAGCCCTTCGGCGGTCATGTCCTCGGGATTCATGAACGCAGGATTGGCCGGCCATCGACGAGCGGTCGACGCCGTCTCGCGATAGGCGCTGTTCATCGTCTCGAGCAGACGCCGCGTCGTCAGCCGGTAGGGCCGGGCTGGATCGGGCTTGTCGGCGAGCGTCGCGGCGAGTTCGTCCGCCACGTCGGCAGGACAGAGTTTGAGGCGCGCGCCGTCATCGGCCACGGCTTCGACCCGCTGCTCGGGCAATATCGGCACGATGCCGCCCGGCGTGGCCAAGAGTTCGTCGAAATCGACGGCGCTGCCCTCCAACCACCAGCGCGCGAACTGTTCGGGATCGGGCTGGCGCGCCATGTCAAGCGCGTGGCCCGGCGGCGCATCGGCGTAGGAAACGGAAAGACCGATCTTGCGATACTCGAGCTGAAGCCCCATGCGGCGCGCAAGCGCCCAAAAGAACAGTGTTTCATCGATGACGCCTGGCGGCGGCCTCAACAGCGGGGCGGCATATTGGGCGAAGGGCTTGTTCGCCCAGCTCAGCCCGTCGAAGATGTAGGGAACGTCATGGCGTTCGAACGGCAGCGCGGCGGCGACGACATAGTCGGCCAACCGCGCGGTGTCGTTCAAGCGGACGTCGACGCTGACGAGGAGGTCGAGGTCGCGGAACGCGCGCAGCGTCTTTTCAGGCTGCCCCAGCGCCTTGACCGGATTGCCGCCGAGCACGATCAGCGCGCGGATCTTGTCTGGTCCTGGCGTCAGGATTTCGTCGGGCAGCGCGCCGGTCGGTATCTCGCCGTAAATGCGCCCCGTGGATGCGCCGTGGCATTGAATGCCGGTCTCCCACGGGCGCTGCGGCGGAATCACCGCGTCGGTGAAGCAGCGCGGCATCATCACGCCCGGATTGTCGACGACGTCGCCCGGCCGCCGCAACCCGCCGCAAAGCACGTTGAGCGCCGATACGAGATGCATCGCCAAGTTGGAACGCGGCGCCATGCAGATACCCGTGCCCGTGATGACGACCGATTTGCCGCTCGTTGCCAGCACGCGCACCGCCTGTTCGATCAGGTCGCGCGGCACGCCGGCGCGCGCTTCGACATAATCGAGCGTGTAGGGCGCGACCGCCTGGCCGATCGCCTCTATGCCGCTGACGTAGCGATTGCAGAACGCGCGATCGTGCCAACCGCACTCAAGGAGCTGGCGCACCATTCCCGCGAACAGCGTCACGTCCTCGCCGGGGCGCAACTGAAGGTGAATGTCGGCCATCCGCGCGGTTTCCGAGCGACGCGGGTCGACGACAATCGTCTTCTGCCCGCGCTTTCCCCACTCGCGCAGCCGTTTCGACGGATTGAACGCCGGCAGCCAATGCGACACGAGCGGGTTCGCCCCGACGATCATCAGCGCGTCGACCTCTGCCGGGTTGGGTCTGCCGGACGCGACAAAGCCCATCCGCATCATCGCGACCCACCCGGCGGACTGGTCGACCGTCGACGAAGTCAGAAAATTCGGGCTGCCAACTTCGTGCAGCCAGGACTTGGCAAGCGGCTGCACCAGCGAGTTGAAGTAACCGCCAGTGCCCATGTAGATGCCGACCGCGCGCGGCCCATGCTCGTCTATGATGGCGCGGAGCCGGTCGCCGACTTCGTCGATTGCGGCAAAGGCATCAATGGCCGCAAACCTGCCATCGGCACGGCGCTTGACGCTGTGCGACAACCGGCCGTCGGCGCCGCCGTGGAGTTCGGCATTGGCCAACGCCTTGATGCAGAAATACCCCTCGGTGATTGGGTGGGCGCGGTCCGCCTTCACCTCCACTACTCGATTGTTGTCCACGGTGACGAGCAGGCCGCAACTATGCGTGCAATTGCGACAGAATGTCTGGTGCGTCGTCGCCATCAGCCCAACCGGTAATAGGCAATTTTACGGTCAGGAGCAGGCTCGATCTCGACCACGGCTAGGCGTCCGCCCGAACGCGGCGCACCGCCCATGGCTCGCTGCCGCCGGCTGCAAGGATGTCGAGGATCAGCGGCGCCACAGGCGCGAACCGCGTGGTTCCTTTCGTCGAGAGGTTTACGGCATCGCCCGTGGCC
>CAXUNZ010000003.1:42846-46715 GCA_964252525.1 uncultured Acetobacteraceae bacterium | reverse complement strand
GCCCTCACTCACAAAAGCGTAGATGCCTCTCATTGTCCAGGCAGGCATACCGAAATCGATGCAGGCCCGCTGAAACAATCCGCCGATGCCATCGACCAGGAAAGCCGAAAAACCGGCCGTCCGGCAGCCCATGACCGCCGCGGAATAGTAATGCGCATGGCCAGCGCCGAAACCTTCGCCGGCAATGAGGATCTCACCCGGCCGCACGCGCTCGGCGAGACCAGGCCGCGCGTCTTCCAGGATGTGCTTCGCGCACTCATCCCACTGCCTGCTCATGCCCTGCTTGTCGTAGCGCGCGGGCAGCAGGTCGGTGGCGCCGATGTTCTCGCCGAGTTTCCACACGCGCCCGGTCAGGATCATGACCGCAGCTCCGAGGTGCGGACGAAATATGCGGCCGGATCGGCGATGCGGCCCTCGATCGCCGACGCCGCGACGACAGCGGCGTTGCCGAGGATGACTTCGGATTGCTGACTTCCCATCCTGCCGCGCAGGGTTTCCACCGACGTTGAGATGCACCGCTCTCCGTCGCCGAGTTTCAACGGCGACAAATTGCCGCTGTAGCAGCCGCCGCATCCCGGCTGCGTCACCGTGGCGCCTGCGTCCAGGAAGATTTGGGTAATGCCGGCCGCCGTAGCATCGCGGGCGGTGTCGGCGGAGATCGGCGTCACCACCAGCCTCACACCGGGATGAACCTTGCGGCCCCTGAGCACCTCGGCGGCGAGCGCCAAATCGGACAACCGGCCGCTGGAGCATGAGCCGATGTTTGCGGCGTCGATCGGTTGGCCGACGACTGCGCCGAGCGGCCGGACGAGTTCGATTTCATGTGGGCCTGCGACAAGCTGTTCCAGTTCGCTCAAGTCGTAGCTGAACGTTTCGGCATAGGCGGCGTCTGGATCGGCGGCGACTGGCTCGAACGGCTCACGCGCGCGTCCCTCCAGATACGCCAGCAAGACGTCGTCGCAAGGAAAGATGATGGTCAGCGCGCCGATCTGAACGGCGCCGTTTGCGATCGCCAGCCGCACATCCATCGGCAAATTCGCGACACCTGGGCCGGAGAACTCCAGAACCTTACCGCTTACCCGGTCGCCCAGATCGTGGATCAGGCGATAGACAACGTCCTTGCCGCTGACGCCGCGCGGCAATGCGCCGGTCAAATCGACACGGACCGCGTCTGGCACGATCATCCAGATGTCGCCGGTCAAAACGATCGGATCGACCCCGAACAAGGCGGGCAGCGCGAAGCAGTTCGCGGCGCCCATGGTCGAGCTCTGCGTATCGGCGCCGATGCATACGGTCCCCGGCAGCGCCCAGCCGCGTTCCACGGGGATTTGGTGAGATATGCCGTTGCGGCCAAGATCATAGACGTTCTCCGCCGGAATGCCTTGATCACGCGCGAAGGCGCGAATTTTCGGATGCTCTTTTGCTGCCTGTTGCGGGAACCACTCGGGTTGGAACATATGATCGAAGCAGAATATCATCCGCGTCGGATCCCAGACTTTAAAACCCTTCTCGATGAAGTTGTCGATGAAGGTCGTTCCGTCCAAGTTGGTCATCATGCTGATCCGTGCCAGCACCGCGTCCCCGGGAGCCACGCTCGCATTACCCGAGGCTTTGGCGAGCAGCTTGCACGCCATCGTCATGGCCATTGTCCTGTCCTCCGGCTGGCCTGCTTGCCGTCCCAAATAGGCGGCGGGACGCATGCCGAGAATGTCCCGCTGTTAGCCAATGCACGCAAGATGCACGAGAGGCGCGTATCGCGTGGCCCAAACCTAGTCCTCCTCGGCAATCCTCACGCGCAAGCCATCGAGATCTGCCCCGAAGGTGATCTGGCATGACAGCCGGGATGTCGCGTCTCGGTTGCCGCTTGAATCGAGCAGGCCGTCCTCGTCGGCACCCATCGGTGGCAGCTTCGCGGCAAAAGCTGGATCGACATGGACGTGGCACGTGGCACAGGAGCAGCAGCCGCCGCACAGCGCCAACAGCTCATCCACACCGCCGTCGCGGATCACCATCATGACCGATGCCCCGCTCTCGCCATCGATTTCGCGCGTCTGTCCGTTGCGCGTCACCACGATGAGTTTGGGCATTCTGATCTCCTGGCATTCATACCGCGTATCAGGGCGGCTGATCGGGTGGGTTCGACTTCTGTTTACCTGTTCCCAAGGAAACGGATCAGGGCTTCATTGACGGTGTCCGGCCGTTCTATTTGCGGGCAGTGTCCCGCGTCCGGCACGACCATAACCTGTGTCTGCGGCATCTGACCCGTCAGCTCCTCCCACCACCGCTCCGGCTTGAGCTTGTCACGCGCACCGGCAATGACCAACGTGCTGCTTGATATCCGGTCGTAGGAGATGCCGGAAGGCGGACGGCTCTCCTGCACTGCGGCGGGCCGCCGGAAGCGCGCGGCTGCCACTGCCTCCCAAGCGCCGGGCTGCAGGCTGCTGGCACGCCGGCGCTCGACATAGGCGTCGTCCAGGGGCCAGGCCGCGCCATGGAACAACGCGCCCACGATCTTCCGCATGGCCTCTGTCGAGCCATCATAAGCGAACAGCGCTTCGACGTGGGGCGAGTCCATCAGCAACGCGCCGCCGCCGGCGATGCTGACGATCTTGCTGGGATTGAGAAGCGGCCGGTCCGATCCGGCATCGAAAAGCAGCAGCATTCCGCCCATCGAATTGCCGATGCAGGGCGCGCCCACGGCGTCCATCATTTCGGCGAAGCGGGCGAGGTGCCTCAGCCGGCGCATGCGCCCGTCGACGAAATCCACCACCTTCGCGGTTCGGCCGAAGCCAAGAAGATCGGGCGCCAACACACGATAATGGCGGGCAAGCGCGGGTATGGTCGCTTCCCAGCAAACCTGCGCGTCCCCGCCGAATTCGCCGCCATGGAGCAGCAGGACCGGCTCACCCGAGCCGGCCTCGAGGAAGCTGGTTTCGAGCCCATCGACCAGGATATCGCGGCGGTGGATCGGCACCGTGGTTTCGACATGTGTCATCGCGTAACGTTCAACCCGATCGGAAAGCTCGGCGGCATGGGTATCGGTCCTACGCTGCCTTGCTGGAAGTCAGGCCGCCCTCGGCTCCAACCGCGTGCAGCACGGCTAAATAGGCAAAGGTGATAGCGGGGCCTATCGTGATGCCGCCGCCAGGATAGGCGCCGGCCATGATCGAATTGCGGTCATTCCCGCAGACATAAAGACCTGGAATGGCAGCACCGCTTCCGTCGAGCACCCGGGAGTGTATGTCGGCTGTCAGGCCGTGCGTCGTCCCGATGTCGCCGGCGTGAACCTTGATTGCGTAAAACGGACCGTTCTCGATCGGTCGCAGACAGGGGTTGGGTTTATGCGCGGCATCGCCGAGGTAGCGATTATACAGGGTCGAGCCTTTGCCAAACTCCGGGTCCTCTCCCGCGGCCGCACCTTGGTTGAAGCGCGCGATGGTCTCGCCGAGCGCCTCCGCATCGACGCCGATCTTACTCGCCAGCTCACCGATCGTCTGCGCCTCGATCAAATAGCCCGACCGCACCGCCCGGCGTTGTTCGGAGGCGAGCGGAGGAACCGCCCCAAACGCGTATTTTCGTAGGAACGCGGCGTCGGCGATCAGATGGGCGGGCTGCTGATCCTCGTTCTTCTGACGACCCATCATCGCGCTGACGAAGGCGTGGTAATTTTCGGCCTCATTGACAAAGCGCCTGCCAAACTTGTTCACGGCGATCAGTCCGGGCTTGGCCCGATCGGCCATCAAGTGCGGGAAGCGGGCAAGTGAGCCGTCCTTCCGGCTCGCTAGCGACACCGGTGCCCAGAAGGCGCCTTCGGAATTGCTTCGGTCCAGCCTGGCGCCGTGCGCCAAGGCGATCGAGATGCCGTCACC
>CAXUNZ010000003.1:5613-42836 GCA_964252525.1 uncultured Acetobacteraceae bacterium | reverse complement strand
TCGTGGCCGAGTAGCCGATCGGCACTTCCGGCATTCGCTGCTCCCTGAGCGCCCCGCCCCAGGGAAAGCCGCCGGTCGCGAGGATGACGCCGTGGCGAGCCATGACCGTCCGCCGCTCACCGTCGCGCTCGATCACCACGCCTCCGACCACTCCGTGCTCGGTTATCAGATCGATGAGCGGGGTATGACGCCAGACCAGCACGCCCAGGTCGAGGACACTCTTATACAACCGGCCGATCAGGGCGTTTCCGCCGGTCAGCCGCGTCCCGCGGCCGAAGCGGCGATAAAGCAGGCGATCACGGACATCCCTCAGCAGCAACCCGCCGGTATGGATAGCAGATCGAAATGACCTGCGGGCGTTTAGCAGGTGATAGACATCCATCAGCTCCAGCATCTGACGCCCGAACAGGGCGAATTCCGGCAGAGGCGGACGAAGATCCTTGAACCGTTCGCCCAGCGCGCGGCCGTCGAAGGTCAATGGCGTCATCGCGCGCCCCTGTTGAGATGCACCTTCCTTGTCGGGGTAATAATCCGGCGAGTTGCTGCGGCGGACGTAGAATAGCGGCCCGGTAATGTCCTCAAGATATGCAAAGGCCTCCGCCGCGCGCCGCAGATATTGTTGGCGCGCCTCGCGTTCGTGCGCACTGCCGATCGTCGCGTCGAGATAAAGCTCGGCCTGTTCGAAACTGTCCTTCGCGCCGCTCTCGACGATCTGGCGGCTGTTGGGCACCCACACGACGCCGCCTGAATATGCCGTGGTGCCGCCGATCAGGCCCGTCTTTTCGATGACGAGCACGCGCATTCCTTTGGCATGCGCAACCAGGGCGGCGGCCAGCCCCGCGGCGCCGGACCCGGCGACAATGATGTCGAAGGAGTCGTCTATCATCGATCGCCTATTTGATGGCCAACACATTCGTCGGCGCGCCGGTCGCCTCGCTGACCTTAAGCGGGGCGGCAGCGTAGAGGAAGTCCCACTGCCCGTCCGCGACGCAATCCGTTGCCAGCGCTTCGAAATTGCAAATTTCGTTAAAGGCTATCCCGAGGTTGCGCATCAGCGCGCAGTGAAGCGGTATCTGCACGCCTATGTTCGGGTCAAGCTCGGTTTCGTTTGAGATCGTGTCGGTCGCCAGACAAGGAATTTCCATGCGGTGGAACCAGTCCACCAGCTCGGGCGAGTAGGTCAGCCCCGGCTCCAGAAAGTCTCGATAGAAGGCATCCGGACCCTGAACGTGCAGAAGTTGGAGAAAGCCAAGACGCAAACATAAGATATCATGCTTTTCAATCGAGACACCCTGCTGCTCGGCGCATCCCAACAGGTCGTCCAGCCCCAGCAGGTCGCCCTTGTCCAGATATGTCTTTCCCTTGAATCGGCCCATATCGAGGAGAACGCCACGTCCGACGACGCCGCGCTCGGCGATCGGCAGGACGGACGCCTTCTTCATCCCGCCGTTGGTGTCGCTGGCCGGATAGCCATTCCACAGCGCATCATCATACCAGACATGGCCCAGTGCATCGAACTGCGTGGAGCCTTGCAGGAACATCTCGATCTTGTCGTCCGTGAACTCGGCGCCGCCTGGAAGGCTGGACAGGTCCCCGCGCACGTAGCTGGCTTTGTCGATAACGGTCTGACGCTTCGCATGCACCCGGCCCGGCCAGAGGGGATCGCCCGCCGGATTGCCGATGACCTCGCCGCAGGTGAACACCTTGCCCTGGCGAACTGAGCGGATGCCGCGCAGCACCTCCGAGGAGGTGAGGAAATTGAGAGAGCCGACCTCATCGGCGTCGCCCCACCGGCCCCAGTTGCGTGGCGAGTCCGCGAGCAGGCGGCTGACGCCCGCGGAGCGGTCGCCCGAGACGCCGTGACTGTCGCACATTGGGTCCACTCTCCTCCGATTATCGCTCGCGGGCAGAAGCCGCGGCCTGGTGATCCGTTAAAATGCTAAATGAAACGAACTGACGCCGCGCCCAGGCTGGTTATTGTCGTGAAGAACTCATCACCCGCCACCGCCGGTTCAAGCGGCACAAGTGAACCCGACAGGATGATATCACCTGCCTTCAATGGCACGCCGTATTTTCCGAGAGTGTTGGCGAGCCACGCGACCGCTGTCAGCGGCGAACCCTGAACAGCCGATCCAAAGCCCTCGGAAATTTTCCGGCCGTTCTTGAACACCTCGCACTTCAGGTTGGGCAGGTCCAGCATGCGCGGGTTGACGCGCTGATCGCCTAGAACGAAGACCCCACAAGACGCGTTATCGGCAATCGTGTCGATGATACCGATATTCCAATTCGCGATGCGGCTGTCGACGATTTCGAAACAGGCGCACACCGCCTCGGTCGCGGCAAGGACGTCGTCATCTTTCACGCCCGGGCCGACAAGATCGGCGTTCAGGGTAAAGGCGATTTCCGCCTCGGCGCGGGGCGCGATGAGGTTTCCTGCGATGCTGACCGGCTTTTCGCCGATTTGCATACGATCGGTCAGGAAACCGAAATCGGGGCGATCCACACCCAGCATGTCTTGAACCGCCTTCGACGTCACGCCGATCTTCTTGCCCACGACCCGCTCGCCTTCCGCCTCGCGTTTCATCAGCAGCGCGAGCGATATACGATAGGCGTCGTCAATCGACAGCGCGGCGCGATTGCGCAGCGGCGGCACCGTGCGCGTCTGACGGAGCGCCTGGTGAAGTTCGTCAGCGTAGCGGGCAATTGTGGCATCGTCGATCATGCCGCCCGTTCCAAGCCATGGTCGCTATCGGCGGAGGGGCCCGCAGGCTGATCCAACGCAATCGACTCCTCGGACGAGAAGCGGCCGCCGATCATCCGCCGCAGGGTGTGGCTCGCTTCGTCTAGAAGCTGCGGCGTGACGAGACCGGCTATGACACGGTCGGGCCGTATGAGTACGATCGAGCCGTCGCTGACCTGCCCGGCGAACCACTCGTGCAGCGCACCCTTTGCATCACCAATCAAAACCGTGCCGGTCCGGACCTCGCCGCGAAAGCTGGGCAATTGGGTCGTGGGCACGGCCACCAGCAGCACCGCGCCCATGTTAGCCCAATAGCGCCGGATTTCGTCCGACATGTGCAGCTGCGGGTCGCAACCCCAGGACAGCACCGCGAAGTTGATTCCTATAATATCGTCCAAACGCCGCGTCCGGCCATCGAGCGTGGCAACATCGGGCTGCGGAAAAAGCGTGCCGTTCGCGCGTGCGTCGGGCCGGCCGTTCCGGGCGGTCAGCACAATGCCGCGCGTGAAACGCGGCATCGGCTTGAAACGCATTTGGAAGAAGTAGCGCTTGACTGGCGGTAGAGTGTTCAGCGCCAGCGCGACCCGGTCGCGTATCCAGGCCAGAACCTTGTTGGTCGGCGCGAAGATTCGTCCCGCCGTCACCGACAGGTCGATCATCGCCTTGGCGTGCTCGCGCCGTTCCAACTCATAACTGTGCACGAAGTTGGCCGACGCATCGCCGCGCACCGCGAGCGCGAGTTTCCAGGCCAGATTGGTCGCGTCCCGGATGCCGCTATTGTAGCCCTGGCCTTGCCAGACTGGCATGAGGTGCGCGGCATCGCCGGCGATCAGCACGCGCCCGCGCCCGAACCGGCGGGCGAGGCGGGCATTGTGCGTGTAAACGCGGGTTCTCACGATGTCGGCGCGTTCCGGGTATGGCAGCGCGCGCGCCAGCAAAACCTGCACGCCTTTGGGCGCACAGAGCTCCTCCTCCGTCTCGTCACCGAACACCATGAATTCGAGCCGACGCATGCCATGCGGCAAGGCGATGGAGACGTAAGGGCGCGCGGGGACGCAGTGTAGATAGGAATCGGGCAGGCCGACGGGATCGTTTTTCAGATCGATCACCACCCAGCGGGTCGCGTCAGTGATTCCGTCGAACTCTATGTCGAGCGCCTTGCGGACAATGCTGCGTCCGCCGTCACAGCCGATCAACCATTTTGCGAAAACGGCCCGGCCGCCTTCCGCCGATTTCACCTCCAGGCGAATGCGTTCGCGCTCCTCCACGAACGATAGAAGCTCGGTCCCGAATTCTATTTGAACGCCGTCGAATCGCTTCAGTCCGTCGAGCAGGAGTTCATCGATCATGGGCTGGATGAACGAATTGCGCCGCGGCCAACCAAATTCGCGCGTTTGCGGGTCGATCAACGCGAATGTTTTACCCGTCATGGTAAGAAAGCGCATCTTCTGGCCGGGGATGGTGTGGGCGGCCACGGCGTCGGCCAGCCCAATCGCCTGAAAGCTACGGAGGCACTCGTCATCCATGCCCACGCCTCGGGGATAGTCGATCAGCTTGGATCGCTGCTCGAGCACCAAGGTACGGATGCCGAGACATCCCAAATAATTCGCGATCGTCAGTCCCACCGGTCCCGCGCCGACGATGGCGACATCAACGAGATCGGGCTCGGCTTGCGGCATCATTGTCTGTCCTCACCCACGGTCACCGCGTGGTGCCGATGGCTGCGCTCAACGACCAAGGAGAAAATCGAGGTGAATGCCGTTGAACCTGTCCGCGTCCTCGAATTGCGGCCAGTGTCCGCATCCATTCATCACCTCAAAGCGGGCGCCTGGGATCAGCCCGGCAATCCGCCTGCCCTCCTCGGGTGTCGCGGTCGGATCATGCGACGTCCAAAGCACAAGCGTCGGCGCCTTGATGCGTCCGCTTTCCTCGTCAGAAAACATGTTCCGGCGGCGCGTTTCCATGTTTTGCAGGCACAGAACCTTCTCCATCACATCGGGAAAGCCGGGCTGCGCATAGATCGCCCGCCTGGTCTCGACCAGATCGTCGTTCACCTTGGTCACATCGTGCATCAGGAATTCGAGCCTGGTGCGAATGCGCTCAGGGGTGGGATCGCGGGCCGCCTCCATCGACAGAAGCTTGATCCGCTCCATGACCTCGGGGTGCGCGGTCCATCCACCCGCCGTGTTCAGCACGAGCCGGTCAATCTTATCGGGATGGTGAAGGCCTAGCCAAGCCGCCACCCATCCTCCAAGCGACTCCCCGGATACGATTGCGCGATCCCGTCCGAGCGCCCGCATCACAGCCAGCACATGCGCGCCATAATCGGCAATTTCGTATCTGCTGTCCGGCTTGTCGCTCCAGCCATGGCCGATCAGGTCCATTGCCACGGTATGAAAGTGCTCACCATGCGCCGCGAGGTTGCGGCTGTAGGCCTCGGCGTGTCCGCCGGTTCCGTGGAGGAGAAGCAGGAGCGGCTTGTCCGCCCTCCCGGATGAGAGGAAGCGTGTCTTGAGGCCGTCCGCGTCGAGAAAACCTTGCGCGAAAGCCACGCTGGTCAAATCGGACCAGATTGATGAATGACGCCCGGCCAAATCGCTATCCTTGCTCTTCTTCGGGACCGGCGCTCGACAGCCTCAGGCCGGCACTGCCTGAAGGATGCCCATACCTGTGATCCACTCATCGACCGGTTCGTACAACAATTCCGTCGCTGCGTAGCCAGGACCGAGTGCCGCAAGCGCTGCCACCCATGTGCGCACCTCGTGGCCGCCTCGCCCTCCCGTGGCCGCTATCGAGTCGTGGCTGGCATCGTCCAAAACCGATAGATCGCCTGCCGCGAGCGCGTCCAATACCATGCGATCCCACTGAGGATTGGCGGGCAGCAAGGCCGATTGTCTGCGAGCCATCGCGCTTCCCTCAACATGTGCGCGATGCTGCCGCTGGTGGCGTTGCGAATGATTGAGCGTGCCGCCTTCGATGAGCCGGCGCCGCATGTCGGCCGACGCGGTCGCGATGGCGGGAACCGGAGGATCGTGCGACAACCCCCCCGAGCCGATGATCAGCACGCGTTCCGGCGCCTGCTCCGCCCAGGCGCCGACGGCCGCGCCGAGCGCCCGGGCCCGCGCGAAGCTGGGCAGCGGCGGTGCTGCGCAATTGACGAAAATCGGGATGACGCGCGCCAAAGGGTGGCGTTCCGACAGCCACTCAAGCGGCTGTGCCGCACCGTGGTCAACCTTCATGCTGTAGGATATTGCGGCGTCCACGCCGGACCCGAGCACCGACTGCGCCAGATCGAGCGCGCGCTCGCCCGGGATGTCGAGCGCCCCCGCCGCCGTTCCATAATCCCCGATGGAAGCGCCTTCGATACCTATGCAGAAGGGCGGCAGCAGCCCGTAGAAGAAGCCGTTGACGTGGTCCGGGTAGAAGATAACCGCCAAATCCGGGGCGGTCTCTTCCACAAACCCGGCAGCCTTGACCAGGGACGCGTCGAATCGCGCCTCCACCGCCGGATCGGCGCGGTTCCGGTCCTTCAAGGGGCTGTGAGACAGGCAAATGGACCCGACGATCATCGAAACTCCCGAGGGTGCTTTTCGGCCGTATTGCGGAAGTGCCGACACTTCTGCCGCGGGACACGATCAATAAACCCTTGAAGTTTGGCAACGCCCAATTCAAATCTGTTCATCCAGTGAGCAGAAAAGTCCAGCATGCGCACATCGGATAACAATCCTTACAAAGATGTGCGTTCACTGATGCGCGGATTACAGATCGTGGAGGCGCTGAGCGAACTTGGCTGGGCGCGGATCGGAAAACTCAGCTTGGCCGCCAAGGTGGAGCGATCATCGGCTTACCGGATTGTCCACACACTCGAACAACTGGGCTATGTCACCCGGCGAACCGAGGACGGAGCGGTCGCGCTCACCACCAAGTTCAGCGAATTGGCTGATGGGTTGCGTGACGCCGACATCGTTGCCCAGTTCGCTTGGCCCAACATGTTCGAGCTGACAAGGGAGTTGTTGTGGCCGTGCGACTTCGCGAGCTTGGAGGGCGGACGCGTGCTAATCCGTCTGTCGACGCATCGCATCAGCCCGGTGTCGATACACCGCGGCATGATCGGCAAGGAGCGCCTTCTGACCCGCTCTGCGTTAGGCATGGCTATCTTGTCTGCCATGTCCGCCGACGAACTTGAGTCCTCGCTGACAATCATGGAACGGCTTGGCGGCCCCAATGCGGAGCACATCCGTGATCGCGACGCGGTCCGTCGGCTGGCCGAGACCGTCCGCCAGCGCGGCTATGCGAGTGCCGCGGGGCTGACGGAGAGCAAAATCAGCGCAATCGCGCTTCCGGTCGTTGCCCCCGACAAGTCCGTTGCGGGCGCAATCAACATTGTGTTCTTTCGCAGCGTGATGACGCCCGAACTGGCCGCCGAGCGCTATCTCGACAAGCTCCGTACCTGCGTCTCGCGCGTCGAACGGGCGCTTAAGGACTGGGAGGAGCGAAAACACGTCGCTTCCGACTGACCGCCCTTTAGCGCGCGGTCAATCCGCCATCCACGACGATTGCCTGACCTGTAATGAAGGATGCCTGATCGGACGCAAGGAATGCGACGACCGCGGCAATTTCCTCGGGGCGTCCCCATCGTCCCATGGGCACCCGCAATTGATCCTTGATCAGCCTGTCGCCCACTTCCTTCGTGGGGCTGAACGGCGCTGTCATCGGCGTGCTGACGTAGCCCGGACAGACCGCGTTCACGCGGATGCCGTCCTGCGCGTATCGAAGTGCCGCATCCTTGGTGGCGCCGATCACGCCGTGCTTGGATGGGCCGTAGCCGGTTGGTCCGATCGACCCCGTCACGCCGGCGATCGAGCCGATATTGATGATCGACCCGCCGCCATATTGCTGGAGGAGCGGCAAGGCGGTGCGCATCGCGCGCCATGTGGAGAGCAGGAACATGTCCACGTTGCGCTCGAAATCGTCATACGCGCCGGTGCTCGTCCTTCCCGCCGAATTGACGATGACGTCGAGCCGGCCGAAACGCGCCGCGGCGCCCTCGATGCTGGCTTTGACCGAGGTGTCGTCTAGAACGTCAACGCGGCCGCATGCCGCGTCCCCGCCTCTTGATGTGATGGCTTGGGCAACGGCGTCTGCCGCGGCCTCATCGATGTCGGCGATAACGACCTTGGCGCGGCTCACCGCCAGTGCCTCGGATATCGCACGACCGATGCCGCTGCCGCCACCCGATATCCAGCAAACCCTGCCGGCTAGGCTCGAGTAAATCACCTGCTCCATACGCATCGAGCTCCAGCGCGACAATCCTGCCGACCAGTAGCCGCCCCGAACGCGCGCAGACAACGCGAACCCGGGCAATGTTCGCGGTGTGAACATTCCTGCCACTCCGGCTTTTCGAAATGTGATTATGATATTTTCGTCGTGGACATTCAGTTCGGCGGGATTTGGGAGGCCAAGGCTTCTGTCTTACAAGAACCTGCCGGACGCGCCAAAGCCGTGTACGGCTCCAGCGGACAGGTTGAGGTGCCGACGTGAGCGAAACCGACATTCAGACCGGCGCACGAGAATGGGTCGCCTCGTTCGAAGCGGCCATTAAAAACGCAGACGCTGCGGGCCTGATGAGCTTGCTGTGCGATCCCGCCTACCTTCGCGATAACGGTGCGTTGACCTGGGACTTTCGGCAATTTCGTGGATCGGGCGAAGTTGTGGCCACCCTGCTTTCAGTTGCAGACGAGATACAGCCCAGCCGTTTCAGGTTGTCGGAGATTTGGCCCGCGCCGCAGCTCATGGGAGCCGGAGAGTCTGCCTATGTCGAGGCATTCTTCGACTTCGACACGCGGCATGGATCGGGGGTGATGACGATGAACGCGGCGCCCGGCCAAAACGCGCCAGGAGGGATGAAGGGGCGCGCACTCTTTACGCGGCTGGAGGGATTGCAATCGATCAAACGCCAATCGCCCCATCCACGGGGACGTGGCTACACGCCGGATTTCCCCGGTCAGACATGGAAGCAGAACCGCGACGCCATGCGACGGCACGAAAACGACGATCCCGATGTACTCGTCATCGGCGCCGGCCAGTCGGGCCTGACGACGGCGGCCTACCTTCGTACGTTCGGTGTGAGCGTCCTCGTCATCGACCGCTACCCCCATGTCGGCGATAGCTGGGCCAAGCGGTATGACGCGCTGGCGCTTCATAATCCGGTGGAAATGAACGGCTTTCCATTCCTCAACTTTCCTCCGCACTACCCGGAGTATCTCAGCAAGGATCTGATGGGGGAGTGGCTTGATCTCTATTCCCGCTACATGGACCTGAACGTCTGGACCGGCACCGAATTCCTCGGGGCGCAATTCGACAATCGCGATGCGCGCTGGACGGCGTCGGTCCGACGCGCCGACGGTGCGGAACGGCAATTGCGGCCCGCCCACATTGTGTTGGCCACGGGCGGCATTGGCGGCAAGCCATACATGCCAAATCTGCCGGGCCTGAACACTTTCGCGGGACCCGTCCTGCACTCGTCACAGTATGTCAAGGCATCCGACCGCGACATTCATAAAGCCATCATCGTCGGCGTGGCCACCAGCGCCCACGACATCGCGCGCGATCTGACCGAGGCGGGCGTTGAGGTCACCATGCTGCAACGTGGGCCGGTTGTCATCACCAACGTCGCGACCGCGAACCTTGCCTATGCAGGCTATCTGGATCGTCAGACACCGACCGCGTTGGTGGATCTCCGCTATGGCATAGGGCTCATTAATACCCTGCGCGAGCGGGCAAGCCAAGCCTATCATAAAATGGCGAAGGAAAAAGACCGCGCGTTGCTCGAAAGACTCGAGCGTGCGGGACTGCGGCTCGGTGATGGCGTCAACGGTCAAGGCTTCCTCGATTTATTCCTCCGCACGGGCGGAGGGTACTACCTGAACACGGGTACGTCCGAATTCATCGCGAACGGCGCCATAAAGATCGAGCAGTTCGAGCGCTTCGTGGAGTTCGTCCCCGAAGGGGCCAGGATGGAGGACGGAACGATCGTCAAAGCAGAACTTGTCGTGCTCGCGACCGGATACCAAAACCGCAAGACGGAAGTTGCGGAGGCATTCGGCACGGAAGTCGCGGAGCGTGTCGGAGACATTGCGCGCCTCAACGAGGAGGGCGAGTGGGCCGGGATGTGGTGCCAAACCGGTCAACGGGGTCTTTGGTTCAACGGCGGCGGAATTAACCAGATGAGGCCAGGATCGGAGCGGCTTGCGCTTCTCATCAAGGCGGATTTGGATGGTTTGATCCCAGACTCCTTCCGCAAGCGGCCACGGAATGCGTCAGAGCACGTCAGAGAAGCTGCATAGTCGAACACGGCCTCCACCAATGGCGGTGGCGGCGTTGTTGTCAGGCTAATATCAACTGGCAGAAAAATTCATTCTCAAAGACCCGGGGAGATGTGTCATCTCCCCAGTCTTCTTTTCGACCGCGTGTCAATGCAAGCAATAAAGCAATCGGTCAGACCGATCCTGTCAGGATAGACCCTGTTTCTGCAGTTAGCGCGTGTTGATCCACACCGATTTGCTTGCAAGATACTCCCTGATGTGGTCGCTGCCCGACTCCTTGCCGTACCCGCTCATCTTATATCCGCCGAAAGGCACGGCCGGATCCATCAGCGAGTAGGCGTTGACCCACACCGTTCCCGCTCGCAAACGCTGGGCAACCTTGCTCGCCGTATGGATGTTGCTGGTCCATACCCCGCTCGCAAGACCAAAATCCGTAGCATTCGCGCGTTTAATCACTTCGTCTATGTCGTCGAACGCCATGGCGGAGATAACCGGGCCGAAAATCTCTTCGCGCGCGACCCGCATGTCGTCGCGAACGCCGGTGAATAACGTTGGCGCCACGAAATACCCATGGGCCAACTCTCCCTTGGTCAGTCGAGTCCCCCCGGCCAGGGCCTGCGCACCCTCCGAGACGCCGGCGGTCAGGTAGCCGGAAATACGCTCGAGCTGCTCGTTGGACACAACGGGCCCGATCATGGTCGCAGGGTCGAGCGGATCGCCGACGACAAGCGCCTTGGCGAACTCAGCAACACGATGGGTAAACTCCTCATAGATGCCGCGCTGCACAAACAAACGGGTGCCCGCAAGACAAACCTGGCCCGAATTACCAAACGCCGCCATAGCCGCGCCCGCAACCGCCTGTTCCATGTCAGCATCGTTGAAGACAATGTTGGGCGATTTGCCGCCGAGCTCGAGCGTCAATCTCTTGATATTGCCTGCCGAAGCCTGAATGATGCGCCGGCCCGTTTCCGTTGAACCGGTGAAAGCGACTTTATCGACATCCATGTGGCCAGCCAGCGCCGCGCCGGCCGTCTCGCCATACCCTGTAATGACGTTCAGCACCCCCTCGGGAAGGCCGGCCTCCATGCACAGCTCAGCCATCCTGAGTGCGGTGAGGGATGCTTGCTCGGCGACTTTCAGTACAAGCGTGCAGCCTGCCGCGATGGCAGGCGCAATCTTCCATGTCGCGTTGAATGACGGGCCGTTCCAGGGAACAATACCGCCAACCACACCTACTGGTTCTTTTAGCGTATAGGCAAGCACGTCGCCCGGCAGTGACGGATGGAGGGTTTCACCGTGGATCGCGACCGCTTGCCCCGCACAAAAGCGGAACGTCTCCACCACCGGCCCCGCGGCTATATACTGCGCGAAAGCCAGCGGCATCCCCATATCCAGTGAATCCAGCATAGCGATCTCTGCCATGCTTGATTCCAGCAGATCGGCGATCCTGAGTAATATGGCTTGGCGCTCGGCCGGCTTGGACCGGCCCCAGGGACCTTGGAATGCGCGCCGCGCCGCAGCCACCGCCAGATTCACGTCAGCGACATCGCCTTCGGCCACCGCTTCAAGCAACTCGCCTGTGGCAGGATTGCGCGTGCTGAAGCTTTTGCCCGATTGGGCTTCTATCCACTGACCGCCGATAAGCAGCTTTTTTGTCCTGCCGTCGAGGAAGGACGGTTTCACCATAGGTGTGGGCTGATGCACGTTCATGTCGTTTCCTCCGGCCCGGCGGATGGGACAGTACTTGCACGAACTTAAGGGTTAAAACGGAGATGATGAGGCTGGCGATGCACGCAAGGTGACGATCTCTGTCCATTTGCGCGCATGCTGGCGATTCTGTCCGCAACCCGACTCTCCGGTCATTCTGCCGAGGCGTGCTGGTCGGCTAAGACGGTGCACGGGGTTGCCAGGTATGGCTTGCGGACTTACACGCATTTTGCGCATGTTCCCGCCAAATTACGAACAGGGCGCCGCTTGCGAAAACGGCAACTCGGCTGGCAAACAATGTTGCGGTTCGGGGATGGGAAGCGGGAATGGCCAGCGGAACGGGTACAACGCTGCTGCGGCGCTATACGATCAAAGCCGATGACTGGGAGCCGTTCCTGGACGTGTGGCGGCGTATCGTAGCTGTTCGCAAGCGCCACGGCTTCGAGGTACTCTTCGCGCTGGTTGACCGCGAGGAGAATATGTTCACTTGGGCAATCCATCACCCTGGTGACATCGAGATAGCGGCGGCAGGCTATTACAAGGATCCTGAACGGATCGAACTTGAGATCGTTGAGCGCTACGTGTCTGATTGGAAGGTGACCACGGTGACACAGGAACCGATACCCTGACCCGTTCACCAACGCCCAGCCAGCCGCACCGAAATATCCGGGGAAAACCGCGCATGAAGTTTGGCTTGTCCCTGCCAACCCTGACCGGCTTTCCTCGCGACACGGAACCGGTGGACGGCGGCTGGCGAACGCGCTGGAAGCGCAGCTTCGAGATCGTAGCACTGGCCGAAGAGCTCGGTTTTGACATCGGCACAGTCGGTCATCATCGCTTCACCATGGAGCGCATCGACTCCTCGCAGCCCATGATCGCGATCGCGGGCCTCGCCGCGCGGACCACCAAGTTGCGCTTCCTCACGAACATCCTGATCTTGCCCTCGCATCATCCGATCGACATCGCCGAGCAGGTCGCGATGGTGGACGAACTGTCCGATGGCCGCGTCATGCTCGGTGTCGCAATCGGCTACAGGCCCTACGAATTCGAGCAGCTTGGACTGGTCTTCAAAGAGCGTGTCTCCAGATTCGAGGAGGGGATCGCGCTGCTGCGTGCGGCATGGAGCGATAATCCCGTTCAATTCGACGGCAAGCATTTCCATGTCAACGGCGCAAACGTGACGCCCAAGCCAGTCCAAAAGCCGGGCCCGCCTGTTTTCATCGGTGCGCAAGTCGATGCGGCCATCGACCGTGCGGCGCGGCTGGGCGATGGCTGGCTGACAGACAATATCGAGAGCGCCGCGCTACTTGCTCCCAAAATCGCGCGTTTTCGCCAACAGTCGCGCGCCGCCGGCCGCGCGGGGACCGTGGTGATGAACCGCAAGATGGGGATTGACTTGGACCGGTCGAAGCTCGAGCGCGAATGGCTGCCGCCGATTCTCGACATCTACCGGGACTATCTCAGGCTCGGCGTGCCCTTCGACGATGAGTTCGCCGACAAATTGCGTTCCGGAAAGTCGATGTCGATCGCCGACCTCCCGCCAGGCCAGATCATCGCGGGGACGCCGGACGAATGCGCTGAAGGTCTGCAGCTCTGCATTGAGGCGGCCGACCCCGATTACATCGTGGTCGACTTCGGCCGTGGTGCGCACGGTGCACAGTTCGATAATCTGCGCGAGCAAATCACGCTGTTTGGGCGCGAGGTCATGCCGCGTTTCGCAGGTGCTTGAGCCATGATCGAGCTGTTTTTCTGTACCAGCGTCAACGTCTACAAAGTTGCGATCGCTATGGAGGAGATGGGGCTGGAATACGAACATCGGCTGATCGACATCAGCAAGGGTGAGCAGCATGATCCCGCGCGCTTGGCGGGTTCGCCGACGGGCAAGGTGCCGGTGATCCGCGATCTAAACCCCTCGGACGGCGGCGAACCCGTCGTGGTGTTCGAATCGGGCGCTATCCTCACGTATCTTGCCGAAAAGACCGGCGCCTTTTTACCGTCGGACGAACGCAAGCGGCGATATGCGTTGCAATGGCTGTTCTGGCAGGTGGCGAATTTGGGGCCGATCAGCGGCCAGGCTTGGCACTTTCGCGCTTTTGCCCCATTGATTGCGCCCGATTTCGACAACAGCTACGCACATAGCCGCTACTTTCGGATGATGGCCGATCACTGGCGTGTTCTGGATCGGCAACTTGCCGGCAGTGCCTATGTCGCCGGCGAGCAATACAGCATCGCCGACATGGCCTGCTATCCGTGGATTATCTATTTTGATCCTGAGGATGGGATGGACGCCTTTCCCAACATCAAGCGCTGGCGTGACGTGCTGGCGGCGCGGCCCGCGCTGCGTCGCGCGTATGAACGCGCGCGTGCGCTGAAGACCGGTTACGGCATGAACGACCGTGACATGACGCTTTTCCCCTGGGAAGATATTCAGCGCAACATGATCGTGACCTGAAGCTTCAGGCTGCCATCGGCTGCTTTACCGGGCACGAAGGCCCGTATCAGATTGCCGTATAGCCGCCGTCCACAGGCAGCGTCACGCCGCTGATGAACGCCGCATCGTCGCTGGCCAGAAAGGCGACGGCTGCCGCAATATCGTCAACGGATGCCGCGCCCGGCATCGGGTTCATGCCCGTCAGCGCGCGCTCGAAGGCCTCCGGATCGTTCGTTTCCAGCGCCGTTTTCCGGTTCATCGGTGTCATCACGGCGGTCGGCGCCACGGCGTTCACGCGAATGCCCAATTTGGCGTACTCCACGGCCGCCTCCTTGGTCAGCTGGGAAACGGCCGCCTTGGCGGCGTTGTAGGGCGGCAGCTCGGGAAAGGCCACCAGCGCCGCGACTGACGAGAGATTGACGATGACGCCGCTTCCTTGTTCGACGAAATGCGTAAGCGCGTGCTTCATGCCATAAAAGACGCCGTTCAAATTGATGTTGATGACACGATGCCAGTTCTCCAGCGTCGAGGTATGGATCGGCGCGCGGGCCGACGCCACGCCTGCATTATTCACAAGGATGTCCAGCCGGCCGAACCGCTCGATCGTTGTGAGGATCGCCTGCTCGACAGATTTTTCGTCACCGACGTCAAGTCTGACAAACGGCATACCCACGGCGTCCGCGACCGCCCTACCCGCCGTTTCGTCGATGTCGGCGGTCATGACCTGCGCCCCCTCATCCACGAAGCGCCGCACGATCGCCTCGCCGATGCCGGCGCCCCCTCCGGTCACCAGCACCGTCTTGCCTGTCAAATTGCGCATCGAAGTGTTTCCTCAGCTGTCGCTTGACGCCAGCGTGTACGTGTTGCAGCGTTACGCCACCCCTTGCATGCGTGGAAAGCCCGTATTCCTTAGCAAATGCGCGCTTGGCATCAGTTTCGCCGGCTGCTTCATGCAAGGTGGGCGACTACCTTCGTTCAAAGCGCTGGGGATTTGTATGAACGCCGTGGACAAAGCGAATTCTGATGCTGGAGTGGCGGCCATCACTTTCAGCGACCCGGAAACCCGGCGCTGTCCATTCCCGACCTACCACAAGTTGCGGGCCGAATGCCCGGTCTATCGCGATCCGGTCAGCGGCAATTACGTGCTGACGCGATATGATGATGTGCGCCGGGCCGTGCTCAACAAGAGCCTGTCGGCGAAGACCGGTGTGATCCAGACGCGCAAATCCAGCATCAGTGACCAGGTCGACCGCATGTACGAAGAGCAGGGTTACCTGCCGGTCGATACGCTGGTCACCAACGACCCGCCCTCGCACCGGCATTTTCGCACCTTGGTCGACAAGGCATTCACCCGAGACAAGGTCGAAGGCCTTGATCCTCAGATCGAGGCGTCGGTTTCTGAGTTAATTGATGGCTTCATTGATGAGCCTGAGATCGACTTTTTCGAGCGTTTCGCCATGCCGTTGCCGATGACGGTATTTACCGACATACTCGGAACCCACAACCGTGATATTGGCAAGTTCAAGCGCTGGACGGAGATGTCACTCGAGAGCAGCAACCCTGTGCTCTCTCCTGAGCGCGAGTTGCAGATCGTTCCCCATGTCATCGAACTGCAGCAATTCCTGGCAGCGAACGCGGAGCGGGTTATCGCGGCCCCAGACGAAAGCTTGCTGAGCACGATTGCCAATGCGCAGGTGGATGGCCGTGCGCTGACCATGCAGGAACTGGTCAGCATTCTGTTCCTGCTATTCCTGGCCGGGGGGGAGACCACCGCCAACGCGCTCTCCGGCGGCATCAAGTTGCTCATCGAACGTCCCGAGCTGGCGAACATAATCAGAGACGATCCAGTTAAGATGGACGCGTTTGTCGAGGAGACGCTTCGGATCATGGCGCCCGCGACGGTCATGTTCCGCCGCGCAATCGAACCGCTTACCATCGGTGGTGTAGCCATTCCAGAAAACGCCATTATCGAAACACGGTTTGGCGCAGCCAACCTGGACCCCGAAATCTTTCCGGATCCGGAGACGGTAAACCTCGAGCGGCCAAACGGGCGTGCGCACCTTACTTTTGGGGCGGGCATTCACATGTGCATCGGCAATCAGCTCGCCCGCGCCGAACTGCGATCCGCCTTTCTTCAACTCGTCCGCCGCTGCAAGAACTTCCGCGCTTCCCGTGGCGAGGACAGCTACGCCTACACGACCACCTACGTTGCCTATGGCCTCACCAAACTGTGGATCAGCTTCGACAAGCGTTGATGACACGCGGGTAAGGCATCGATCAGTTTGGCCAGGCCGATACGTCTGCGCCGCCAAAGATGCTGCGGCGCACGTCCTTGCCGAACGAGGACCAGGGAAAGGCGGTTGCAGGCGCGCTCGCTAGATCGAGCGCGTCGCGCTGACTGACGGAAAGCGTCACGTCCAAAGCCGAGACGTTCTGCGTCAGCTGATCGGCTCGGCTGGCGCCGATGAGAACAGAGTCAACACCCAATCGGGCCACAGCCCAAGCGAGCGCAATTTCGGCCGGAGTGCGGTCAAGCTCGGTGGCGACGCGCTTGACCGCTTCGAGAATGGCCCAGTTCCGGTCGGTGAACGGCGTCTGACCGAGCGGGTTGGCGCCGGCGAGCCGGCCAGCGCCGCTCGGCGCCCCGTTCGTCCGCTCGTATTTGCCCGAGAGAAACCCGCCGGCCAGCGGGCTCCAGGGTTGGACACTCATGCCAAGCTCGCGCGCGGCGGGCACATGCTCCCACTCGGCCGAACGCTCTACAAGCGAGTAGTGTGTCTGGAGCGCTATAGGCCCGGGCAGTCCCCGCTCGGCCGCTAGCGTCGCCATGCGAACCATGTACCAGGCAGGCACGTCCGAGAGTGCGTAATAGCGGATCTTGCCCGATCGCACGAGATCGCAGAGCGTGATCAGCACCTCCTCAAGAGGTGTCACCATGTCCCAGAAATGCAGCCAGTAGAGATCGATATAGTCCGTCTGCAAACGCCGCAGCGAGGCTTCGAGCGCACGATGGATGTTTTTGCGTCCGTTGCCGCCGGCGTTGGGATTGCCTGGGTCCTGGTTCCAGGTGAACTTGGTCGCCAGAACGACCCGGTCGCGCGCCGAACGGGCGGCGATGAAGCCGCCCAGCATCTCCTCGCTCCGCCCGCCCGCATAGATGTCGGCCGTGTCGAGAAAATTGCCGCCGGCGTCCAGATACGCGTCGAAAATCGAGCGGGCATCGTCGCCGGCAACGCCCCAGCGATTGGTGCCGAAGGTCATTGCGCCAAGCCCCATCGGACTGACAATGAGCCCGGAGCGGCCGAGCGGGCGATAGGACGTGAGGTTCACCAGTTCATCCCCAATGTTAGAAGCACGGTCGACTATAATGGCCCGACATGCAAATAACGTCAGCGGCCGCCCACACTTGGGGTGCACGAAAATCGTATGCTTAGCGCGTAATCCGCAAAGCCAGCCACATTTACGCGAGCATCTATCGACCCCTACGCTTGTGAAAAATGGAGAGGGTGAACGTGGAACGTCCGAGTTGGGAAAAGCCTCGTGTCTGCGCGGCTGCCATCCTCCTCCTTAGTGCCGCCGGATCGAATGCTTTAGCGCAAACCGTGGCGGCCGCAGCGGCGCCCTCGGTCGCGCCATCGCCTAGCAGGTCGGCAAAGATCGAAGAGGTGGTCGTCACCGCGCAGAAAAGATCGCAGAAGCTTCAAAAAGTGCCGGTAGCGGTGACGGCACTCACCAGCAAGCAGTTGGTGAATAGCGGCGTCACCAGCGCCAACGGCCTCGCCAATCACGTCGCCGCCTTGACCGTGGCAGAAGGCGGCGGAGGGACCCTTTTGCCGTTCCTGCGCGGCGTCGGAAACCCCGACTCCATCAACGGTAACGAGTCGAGCGTCGCCGTGTACCTGGACGATGTCTATGTATCGCGACTGGATCAGTCTTTTCTTGAACTATACGACATCAATCGTATTGAGGTGCTTAATGGGCCGCAAGGCACGCTGTTCGGCCGCAACGCCAGCGCCGGCCTGATCAACATCATCACGCGCGATCCGTCACCAACCCTTCAGGGTAGCGCCAGTGTCGGCTATAGCAACTATAACACGACGACGGAAAAGGTTTATTTGTCTGGCGAAGTTGCAAAGGGTATCGACGCCAACATCTCGGTTCTGAATGGCTGGCAAGGTGATGGCTGGGGCAGGAATATCACGAACCATGACCCGGTGGGCTACAATGATCCGCTGATCGTGCGGTCGAAATGGCTGTTTGATCTGTCGCCCTCGACAAAGTTGCGGTTGGAAGGAGACTACAACCAGAGCTATTCCGACATTGGTGCCTACACAAACAACGTGCCCGGAACGACGTTTGGCTCGCCAGACTTCTACGCCCTTCCACCCTATAACCAAAAGCCTATCCAGTACTCGCCGGTCGGTTTCTATGACGAGCGGAACTATTACCCGCTGCAGACACATAAGCGCGGCTTTGGCGGCTCGGCCCGATTGGATCAGGATCTTGGATTTGCCGAACTTTCCAGCATCAGCGGCTACCGGCAGAATGCGGAAGACTTCCAGGTTGACGGCTCATACACGCCACAGCCCGGTTTGAAGTATGAGCTGAACTCACACACCCGCACCTTCACGCAAGAGTTTCAGCTTGCGTCAAAGCCTGGCAGTGTCTTCGACTGGATCGTAGGCCTCTACTACCTGAACGAGTTTGCCTCGTATGAGCCGACGCAGGTGACCGGTCCGGGCCTCGCGATCGATACATTGGGTGGGGCATTCGGCCCGCTCCTGCCGCAGGGTAGCGCTGTGAACCTGTACTCTTTCGAGCGCACGAAGGATTACGCCGCTTACGGGCAGACCACGATCCACCTTCCGGCTTCCACCAATCTGACTCTCGGCATCCGCTACACGATCGATGATCTGAGTGGCGGAGGGCACAATCAGGTGGTCGTTCCGGGAATCGGCACCTTCGATAGCCCCGCGAAAGATAAGTCGGAATTTCAGCAGCCTACGTTCAAGTTTGGCCTCGATCACACGTTCGATGGCAATATCCTGACGTATGTGTCGGTAAGCCGCGGCTTCAAGGCGGGCACCTACAACCTCTTGCCCTTCAGCGCGCCGGCGACAAATCCGGAGGTGCTGACAGACTATGAAATCGGCGCCAAAACCACGCTCCTGGATGGGCGATTGCTCCTCAACGGCGCCTTTTTTTACTATGATTTGACGGACCCGCAGGTTCAGGAAGTGGTGAACCACCTCATCTTCCTGGCAAATGCCGGCTCGGCCCAGGTTCTTGGCGGAGAGTTCCAGACGGAGTACGTGATCCTGCCAGGACTGACGGCGCGCGCGGGAGGGGCATATCTGGATGCGCACTATACGAATTTCCCCAACGCCCCCTTCTATACGGCGAATCCGAACCCCCCTTATGGATCGATAGCCACCGCCGGAGACGCGGCCGGCAAAGAGCTGCCGGAGGCACCCAAATTCGCATTTAATTTCGGTTTCAACTATGACGTTACTTTTCCTTGGGGAAGATTAAATTTCAACCAAAACTATGCCTTTCGCGGTGCCTTCTATTTCACGCCGGATAATTTCATTCGGCAGAAATCGTACGGTTTGCTCGACGCTTCAGTAACTTACATGCTGCCGGACAATGACCATTGGTCGCTTCGCGTTTACGGGAAAAACATTACCGGGTCTCGCTATTTCATCGGCGGCCAGGAGAACTCCGGATCCGAAGGCTTCGTCTATTCGCCCGGTGCTCCCGCCATTTACGGCGGCCTTGTCACCTATACGTTTTAATGCGTGAGAGCTTTGTGCCACTCCCGGCTACAAACTCATCGGGCTGTAAGCATTCACCTGTTGATCACTGTGCTGCCCGATGACTATCCAGCGGTCACCAATCCAGAGGAATAGACATGCCTGCCATCGCCGAAGAGCAAATCTCAATCGCGCAACCCGACAAGCTCTTCATCGGTGGCGCTTGGGTTGCGCCTGCATCGGCCCGCCGTCTTGAATTGGTCAATCCCGCAACGGAAAAACCCTTCATGACCGTCGCGGCCGCCGACGTCGAAGATGTGCGGCGAGCGGTTGCCGCGGCGCGCAAAGCATTCGACGAAGGCAGCTGGCCGCGTAGCACGCCGCAGGAGCGAGCCAAGATCCTGGATGCCTGGGCAGCGGCGCTGACGAAACGGACGCGGGAACTCGCGCATTGCTGGACGCGCCAGATGGGTGCTCCGTTCGAAATGGCGCAGCAGGGCACCACCGCCGGCATCGGCTTCATCGGCATGAACACGGGCCTGGTTGATCAAATTCAATGGGTGAAGGACATGCCGACCGCATTTCCCGGGAGCAAGGGGATGCTGGTCGCCGAGCCCGCCGGCGTCGTCGCGGCCATCGCACCATGGAACGGGCCGCTGTTCCTGATGCTGGTCAAGGTCGCGCCGGCGCTACTGGCAGGCTGCACAGTCATCCTGAAACCCGCGCCGGAAACGCCGCTGGAAGCCTACATTATGGCGGAGTGCGCCGAGGAGGCCGGTTTTCCGGCGGGCGTGATCAACCTTTTGCCGGCCGAAACCGAAATTGCGAATGAACTGGTGCTGCACTCGGATGTCGACAAGGTGAGCTTTACCGGCAGCACGGCCGCCGGCCGCAAGATCGCATCCGAGGTCGGCGCACGCATAGGGCGGGTGACGCTGGAACTTGGCGGCAAGTCGGCAGCAATTGTGCTGGACGACTACGACATGGCGGCGGCCGCGCAGAACCTGGCTTACACAATCTCGAACCTGACAGGGCAGTTCTGCACCAACCTGACGCGCATCCTTGTCCCACGGGCTCGCAAGGACGAGTTCGTCGAGGCGATGACCACGGCGATGCGGGGGCTCAAGGTTGGCGACCCTTATGATCCTGACACGTATCTTGGGCCGACCGCGGGCAAGCGGCACCTCGATAAGGTCATGGGTTACATCGAAACGGGAAAGAGCGAGGGCGTGCTTGCCGTCGGCGGTGGGCGGCCGGCGAACCTGGAGCGCGGCTTCTATGTCGAGCCCACTCTTTTCGTGGACGTCAATAATTCTGCCACGATCGCACGCGATGAAATTTTCGGGCCCGTTGCCTGCGTGATCACCTATGAGACGCTTGACGAGGCGATCGCGATCGCCAACGACACCATCTATGGCCTGGCGGGATCGGTGTTCACCAATGATGCCGAGGCCGCCTACCGCGTGGCGCGCGGCGTCCGGACCGGCACAATGGCGCAAAACGGCCTCAAATTTGATTTCTCGATCGGGTTTGGCGGGTTCAAGCAGTCCGGCCTTGGTCGCGAAGGCGGCGTTCGCGGCATCGAGTATTATCTCGAATACAAGACGGTGATTCTCGACGCACAACAGGCAGCGTGACGCGCGTTCATCGCCGCTTCTCGCTTGCCGCGGGTGGTAGGCGGCGGTGGCGTGACATCCTTGGGGACGCTCGGTTCAGGTGTTCTCACTTTTGCAAGGTGAACGCTGCAACACAAATGATCTCCCATGATTTGTCGCCGCCGCACTTGCCGAAGGGCTTGCAGGAGACATGAGATGATCGACTGGGCGGATGCGGACAACAAGCTGACGACGCCGGCGTTCTTCACGACCGGCCAGCACCACAAGCTGTTTCGCGAAATGCGCGCCGCCGAGCCGGTCCACTGGACCGTGGGCAATGCGCCACGGCCGTACTGGTCGCTGACTCGCTATGCCGATTGCGTTCGGGTGCTGGAGGATGCGCCGACCTTCAGCTCAGCCTATGGTGGGGTCATGCCGGCGAGCGCGCACTATCCGACGCCCGAACAGCGCTATGCGATGGGCGACGGCTCGATTCCCACAAACACCGATCCGCCACGTCACCTCCAGCTTCGGCGACCGTTCAACAAGCATTGGGCGGCGCCTTCGATTGCCCGCATGCGCGACAGGGTCGCGCGCTGCGTGGACCGTATCCTTGCCGACGTGACGCCGCGCGGCGAGTGCGATCTTGTCGAGGATCTCGCGGCGCAACTTCCCGCGCGCCTGGTGTGCGAGCTGATGGGGGTGCCCGAAAAAGACCAGGACGACATCCGCTATTATTGCGCGGCCTTCATGGGCGCACAGGATCCCGCCTATCAGATCGATGGCAGCGTGGCGAAGACCCAGCAGGTCATGATGGGCAAGCTGTTCAACTATATGTTCGCGCTCGCGCTCGAGCGGCGCGAGCAACCGTTGGACGACTTCACCTCGATTGCCGCCAAGCTGGAAGTCGATGGCGAGAAGCTTGACAACCGCGATCTCGGCTGGTGGACCTTCTCGTTCGTCGCGGCCGGGCTGGAGACGACGCGCAACGCGCTGTCGGTAGGCCTCTACGAGTTGATGCGCCATCCCGACGAGTGGCAGCGCCTACAGGCCAACCCGGCGCTGGCCCCGCTCGCCGCCGAGGAGATCGTGCGCTGGGTCAATCCCTCCAAATACAAGTGGCGCGTCGCCACCGCGGATTGCCAGGTGGGCCAAAAGCTCATACGCGAGGGCGACTGGGTCGTATGCTGGCTGGCCTCCGCAAACCGCGATGAGGACGTGTTCGCGGACGGTAACCGCCTCGATGTCGGGCGTAATCCGAATCCGCATCTGGCATTCGGCGCGGGCGAGCACAGCTGCATCGGCCGGCACCTCGCGCGGCTGGAGATGCAGATCATGCTGAACGCCGTCATGCGGCTCATGCCCGATATGCATGTGACGGAAGAGCCGGAGTGGCTGAGCTCAACCAATCATACCGCATTCAAGCGCCTCCGCGTCGCCTACACGCCCACCGCGGCACCATCAGCAACCCACTGACCGGAACGAAACATGCCGTCGATTGTCTTCGTGTTGAGTGACGGCAGCTTTCGTACGGTGGAGGGGTCCGCCGGGGAAAGCGTGATGCGCTGCGCCGTCGATAATGGCGTCCCCGGCATCCAGGCCGAGTGCGGCGGTGCCCTGACCTGCGCCACCTGTCATGTCCACGTACTCGGCGACTGGTTCGGGAGATTTCCCCCACCAAACGAGGCCGAAATCGACCTCCTTGAAATCGTCGACGACCTGCAGGCGAATAGCCGCCTGAGCTGCCAATTGGTGCTGAAAAGCGATTTCGACGACGTCAGAGTGGCGGTGCCCTGACACGCGCCGCCGCCAATACGGGATGATCCTAAGCCCTAGCCTTGGCTCACCTCCGTCAGGCGCTCGGGATATTTCACGAGGAAACCACCGTCCACCGCCAGCGCGTGCCCCGTGGTGAAGCCGGAGTTCGGTCCGACAAGGTAAAGCGCCGCTTCGGCGATCTCTTCCACCGAGCCGACCCGGCTGAGCACGCCCTGGCTTTCGAGATCGCGCCTCCACGCCGGATCGGCCATCATGGGTCGCGTAATCCCGGTCAGGATCGTGCCCGGATTGATGCTGTTGGCCGTAATGCCGTACTTCCCGAATTCGACTGCCAGGCTCACGGTCAAACCGGCGAGCGCGTGCTTGCTCATCGTATATGGCCCGAAGCCGCTGCGCGCCCGCAAGGCGCTGACGCTCGCAATGTTCACAATCCGGCCGGCGCCGGATTCCTTCAGCGCCGGCAGCGCCCGCACGCACAGGCGCAGGGGCGCTTCCAGGTTGATCGCCCACATGCGGGACCATGCGGCGAAATCGAGGTCGTCGAGCGGCAGAAGCTGGAAAATGCCCGCCGCGTTTATGACGATGTCGAGCCGACCGAACCGATCGATCGCCTGCGCAACGATCCGGTCAGGTGCATCAGCGGCAGTGATGTCGGTGGCGAGCGTTGCGACATTCTCGTTATTGCCGAAGCTTTCTTCAAGACCAGTGGCGTTGATGTCGGTCGCCACCAACCGTGCGCCCTCCTCGAGGAAACGGCGCGCGATGCCCTGGCCCATGCCGTCCGCCGCGCCGGTGACGACGGCAACTTTGCCCACGAGCTTCCCCATGTCTTTCTCCGCGATAACTTTGTAGTCGTCGAAGGCTGCCAGCAATCACACGATTTCTAACCGCTTCTCAGCTGCCGGTTTGCGAGGAGCGAACTCGCAGACGGGATCGCGGGGGACCATCCCGAGCGCGATGTTCATTTTCGATACACCGACAAAGATTGCGGCGACGAAGGCCAGCTCCACGATCTGCTCGTCGCTGTAGGTCTCGCGCAAGCGTTCGTAGAGCGCCCGATCCACCATGCCTTCCGGATTGGTGTGCACGAGCTGGTCGACGAAATCGATCACCGCGAGCTCGGCGCCGGTAAACAGCGAGGGGTCCGGCCGATCCTGGAACATCGCGTCCACCTGCGCGGCGGTGAAGCCGATTTGCTGTGCTTCTTCCTCGTTGGAACGGTTGCAGACGGCGCAGCCATGCCGTTTGCCGATGCGCATGCGCGCCAGTTGCTTGGTGCGGTTATCCGTCTTCATCCGCGGGTCGCCGTTGTAGAACGCCTTGGCGTAGAACTCGTCATAGTAGAAATCGGTCATCGGCTCGCTGTGCGCGAAGACCTGGATGGTGTACGGGTCGCCGACCAACCGGTCCATCAGGTCGACGCTGGTCTTATACCGCTCCGGCAGTTGATCGAGCGGAACCGGTGGAATGGGGCCTCGTGTCATGGTCAGTCTCCCGTATGTCTTCGTTCGGCGCGCCGGCGTTTGCAGGGATTCGCGCCGGACGTCATTCTAGAACGTGACGTATGACCGAATGCCCTCGCCACGCTTCTGCATGTCATAACCCTCGTTGATCTGTTCGACCGGCAGGTGTGCGGTGATCAAGCTGTCGATGTCGATCTTGCCTTCCATCATCCAGTCGACCAGCTTGGGGATGTGCTCCATTCCGCGCGCGCCGCCCATCGCCGCGCCTTGCAGCCGCCGGCCGGTGATCAGCGCCGTCGGCGGCAACGCCAGCAGTTCAGCGTCTGGTGCGATGCCGATGATGGTGCAGCTGCCATAGGCGAAATGGGCCGTGTCGAAGGCTTGGCGCATCAGGTCAACGTTGCCGATTGCTTCGAACGTGTAGTCGGCGCCGCCTTTAGTCATCTCGTTGAGACGGCCAACCAGATCGCCACTTACGGTTTTGGGATTGACGAAGTCCGTGGCACCCATTCGCCGCGCCAATGCCTCGCGCGCGGGATTGATATCGACGGCGATGATGGTGGCCGCGCCGGCAAAGCGCGCACCCTGCACAACGTTCAGCCCGATGCCGCCCAGACCGAAAACGATCACGCTTGATCCCGGCTGTACGTCGGCTTTGAACAATGCCGAGCTCAGCCCGGTCGTTGCGCCACAGCCGAAGTAGAACAGCTTTTCGAACGGTGCGTCCTTGCGGACCGGCACAAGCCGAAAATCCTGCACGACAGCATACTGGCTGAACAAGCCCAGACCGAGAAAGGGATGAACCTTGCTGCCTTGATAGCTCAACCGGCTGGTCGATAGTGAGTCAACGAAGCTCGCCTCGCAATTGTTGGTCCGCCCCGACCGGCAACAGGCGCAATGGCCGCATTCGGGAATAAAGGGGACGACGTGATCACCTGGCGTGACCCGAGTCACCCCGGGGCCGACCTCCAACACCACGCCTGCGGCTTCATGCCCCATCACCCCTGGAAAACCGGAGTTGAAGTTCCAGTGCCCGTCGATGGCATGCATGTCGGAATGGCAAAGGCCCGCCGTTTTTACCTCGATCAGCACCTCGCCCTGCTGTGGCGGGGAGACATCTATGGTTTCGATCCTGAGCGGCGCCCCGAGTTTAAACGCCACCGCCGCCTTGCTCTTCATCGCCGTTCCATCTCCCATCTTCGTCCTGTTAAACAGTGGAACCGATTGCAATTAAGGTGGCCAGCTTTTCGCCATCGATTATGTCGACCGCACGCACGTCGTGGGAAAGGATGCACGCCTCCAGCATGATGCGGACCTTGCCGGCATTGGACGTTGGATTGGTATGGAACCCGATCATCAGCTCAAAAATCCAGCGGCAAGCCTATGTGATGGCTATAGATGAAGTCGCGATGCCGGAGCAGCGCATTATCGAGCGCTGCCTCCACCTCCGGCGCAAGCGCAGCATAGCCCTGGCGGATCGCCTCCGGCATGGGCGCGTCCTGCGGCGGCAACGGCGCGACCATGTTGGAGAAGCACGCCCAATAAAGGTCAGCTGCGGTCAACCGATCGCCCACCAGATATGGCGATTCCGACTCCCGCTGCCGCTCGAGCTGCCCCGCAAGCATCCGCAAAATGTCGGCGACGCGCGTGGCCGCGGTCTCGGCAGTTGCGGCCGCGTAGCCGTAACGCCGGCAGGCCGCGAGGATTGATGCAGGGGTGTTCGGCGGTGGATCCTGAGCGCCAAAGCGGTCGGCAAGCATCAGCAGGCGCCGCGCCCATCCGAAACCATAGGGGGCGCAAATCTCCGCCGACAATCCCAGGACAAGCGCCCGTTCAGCCGATCCCACTGGAAGCAACGACGCGCCGTGGCCCAGCCGCTCTGCCAGCATGAGCAAGTCGAGCCATCCGCTCACCGGCGGTTCGTCGTCCAGAACCGCGATCGGCGCGTTGCGGTGCCCGGTCCAGGCGTGAAGCTCGTCGTTGGCGCCAAACACCTCCTGCGCGACCGGCTGGTAGGTAACGCCGCGCGCCGCAAAGACAGCCTTGGCAGCCTCGCCCCAGGGTCCAGGCACGTGCGCCGAGAGGACAAGGCGCAAGCCCGATCGATCTCGCGCGTCGGCAACAGTCAAATACTGCATCAGGCCTCCTGGCGGGCGGCCCCGGGCTATCCCAATTTGCCCGGCCGCGCCATCGGCCCGCACGAAACGAGCAAAAGCTGCTCGCGCCGGGCAACAAAGTATTCTCCCGCCCTGGAGTTTGGCGGGTTAGCAAAGCACGGCACAGCATTCGAGACCGCGTTCATGCCCGTTGATACCAGTGCGTTGTTCCTGCCTTTGAAAATCAACGAACGCATTGAGCTCAAGAACCGGATCGTCATGGCGCCGATGACGCGCAACCGCTCGCCGGGCGGCGTACCGGGGCCGGATGTTGCCGCCTATTACCGCCGCCGCGCCGAGAATGATGTCGCGCTGATCGTAACGGAGGGCGTTGCGGTCGCGCATCCATCAGCGGTCGGCGATGCGGGCCTGGCCGAGTTTGCGGTGCCGGAAATGTTCGGCGAGGCGGCGTTGGAGGGCTGGCGCCGCGTGGTCAGCGAAGTGCACGCGGCGGGCGGTCTGATCTTTCCCCAACTCTGGCATCAAGGCGTGATGCGGCGCGAGGGCAGCGGGCGTTTCCCGGAGGCGCCGTCAATGCGCCCGTCAGGACTATGGGGGCCTCTTGGGCGGCGCACCTCATCCAGCGACGCCTATCTCGCCGATATGAGCGAGCCGACCCGCCCGATGACCGATGGCGAAATCACCAACGTCATTGCGGCTTTTGCCGACAGCGCCGCCCACGCAAAATCGGTCGGCTTTGACGGCATCGCATTACACGGCGCGCACGGCTATCTCTTCGACACGTTTTTCTGGGCGGAGACGAACCGCCGGGAAGATCACTTCGGCGGGGACATTGTCGGGCGATCGCGCTTTGCCACGGAAGTCGTGCGCGCCATCCGGGAAGCCATCGGACCCGATTTGCCGATCATGTTCCGGTTTTCGCAATGGAAGCAGCAGGATTTCGATGCTCAGGTGGCCGCCACGCCTGCCGAGCTGGAGCGCTGGCTCGCCGTCCTTGTGGACGCGGGCGTTGACATCCTCGATCCCAGCACCCGCGTCTTCGACGCACCCGCGTTCGAAGGGTCGGACATCAGCCTGGCCGGATGGACGCGCAAGCTCACCGGCAAGCCGACCATGGCGGTCGGCAGCATTGGGCTTGAAAAAGATCTGTATGCGCAGATGACCGCCAGTCAAGGCATTGGGGCAAGTAAGCTCGACCGCGTCATGGCGCGCTTTGAGCGCGGGGAGTTCGATCTCGTCGGCGTGGGCAGATCGCTGATCGCCGATCCTGCCTGGGCGGTTCGCGCCCGCACCGGCGAGGCCTTCATGCCCTACACGCTCGAGCATCTGGCGACGCTGCATTGATGGGGCGAGCATGAGGAGCTTCGGACGATGCTGAAGATGGTGGCCTTGTTCCGTTTCAAACCCGGTCTGTCCCGCGAGGACGGGATACGCTACTATGAGACGCGGCACGTGCCGCTGATATGCGAGTTGCTGCCTGGTTTCTTTCTGGATTATCGGCGCAGCTATCCGGATCAGGGCCCGATGTTCTTCCCCGATCACATGGCGGGCACGCCTCCACCGCCACCACCCTTCGACGTCATGACCGAACTTTGGATGGAAAGTCGCCAGAAATACGAGGAAATGGGCGCAAGGATGGCCGATCCAGAGATCGGTCGGCGCGTGGCGGAAGACGAGGCACAATTCTTCGACCGCAGTTCGATGGTCATGTTTCTCGTCGATGAGCGGCGCACGCCGGCCGCCGACCTGACGGCGGGCGCCAAACGGGCGCCTCCCTGACCGTGTTCATCTAGCGAACAGCATCGTTTAGGCTGTTGCCCGGTGTCAAGCCGCTGGTTATGGCTCATCCCTCAAATAAAGAACTCCGCTCAAGCGGAGGAGGAGGGGATATGGGCCGACCTGTTGATTGTTCGGTGGTGTCGGAGCTCAAGACACAAGGCGTGAAGTTCCAGGTTGTTGACTACCATTGGGACGCCGGCACGGAGATCGAGGAGCGCGAGGAAGCGCTCATGCTGCGTTGGCGTATCAGGCCTTATCGGATCAAGACCAAGGCTTATCTCCAAACCGGCAAAGAGGCCGTCTTCGGACAATTGATGCTTCATCCGGCGGGCGTGCCGACACATGCTTACGCCGCCAACGAACATGAGGATGTGCGCGCTCTGATCTGTCTGTTTGACCGTGAATGGATCGAAGAGGTCACGGGCGCGGATTTCGACCACAACGACCGTCCCCTCACACCAAGTCTTGATCTTCGTCATGCGGACTTGGAACACGCCATGCGCCGCCTGACGCGGGAAATGGTCGAGCCGGGTTTCGCCAGCACACTCATGGCCGAGTCGCTCGGCGCGTCGATGGCCGTGGATATTGTCCGCCATTTCGGCATGCGGCGCGGACCGGCCGAAATAGCTTGCGCAACCAAAGGCGGATTGTCATCCGGACGTTTTCGGCAGATCCGCGATTACATCATGTCATTCCAGAACGGCACGCCGACCTTGGCGGGCGTGGCCGCGCAGTGCGGAGTCAGCGTCGCACACCTTCGGCGCATGTATAAGGAAGCCACCGGACACACGCTGCATCAATTCATTGAGGAGCTGCGGGTCTCCCGCGCCAAGGAAATGCTGCTCGACAGCAACCTTCCGCTGAAGGTCATTTCCTACAAACTTGGCTTCCATCATCCGAGCGCCTTTTCCTTCTCATTCAAGAAAAGCGTGGGTGAGTCGCCTAGGGCGTTCCGAAACCGGTGCGCTACTGGCGTGACTTCCATCAATTGACCGGCCGAGGTCCTTTGGGAGGCGCGCAGGCTTTAGGTAGGCGCCGTCCCTTTGCCGGAATGACGACCATGGCTCCGCGTATAGGGCGATGGGGGAGAGCGGGACATGGCGGGTGATTTGCGCTTCGACGGCAAGGCCGCGCTCGTCACCGGCGCGGGCCGAGGCCTCGGCCGCGCATACGCGATGATGCTGGCCGCCCGTGGGGCGAGCGTTGTGGTGAATGATCTCGGCGCCGAGCTTGACGGCTCCGGCCGTGACGCCAGCTTCGCCGCCTCGGTGGTCGGCGAAATCGAGGCGGCGGGCGGCCGCGCGGTCGCCAATGTCGACAGCGTTGCCGATGAGGCAGGCGCCCGCAACATGGTCCGGCAGGCGTTGGACAGCTTCGGCGGCCTGCACGTCATCATCAACAATGCAGGCAATTTTACGCCAGCCCGGCCCTTTCTCGAAACCAGCAGCGAGAGTTTCCTCGCCGTCCTTCAGGTTCATCTCATGGGCGCGGTCAACATCGCCCGCGCCAGCTGGGCGCATCTGATCGCGCAGCGCTACGGGCGCATCATCAATGTCGGCTCGCACACCGCCTATTTCGGCCACCAGGGTCGCTTCGAATATGCGTCGGCAAAGGGGGCGTTGCACGGCTTCACCATGTCGCTCGCAATGGAGGGGGCGCCGCATGGTATCGCGGTCAACCTGTTGGCCCCAGGCGCCGGCACAAGGCCGGTTCGCTCCTGGGACGACCAGGCAATCTTCTCGACCGAGGCATTCGCGCCGGAGCTTGCGGCACCCACCGCGCTGTGGCTGGCGCATGAAAGCTGTGACGTGAGCGGCCAGGCGATCGGCGTGATCGCCGGCGCCAGCTCACGGATTGTGATTGCGGAGACCAAAGGATATCAGAGCCGCCGGCCGACGCCGGAATCGGTCGCCGCGCATCGCGACGCGATCATATTACCGGGCGACGTGGCAGCGTCGAACCTGGAACTACCCGCAGGCGCCGTTGCGCGCGGGGCGGAATTGGTGCAGCGGTTTCACGCTCTCCCCACCGATTGAGCGCGTTATGCGTTCGCCTGTTTGCCGGCGTGCCGCTGCCATGACCGCATCGACCTGTGACACCAAGTCGCGTAAGAATGGCTTTTGCAGAAAGGACCGTGGCTCCACCCCCGGCCTTCATCGCCTCACATAGACGACCGGACTTGACGCTACGTTTTCCGAGCGGAGGCGTGGCGACCGGCAATCATGCCGAACGTACCCGCGCTGGCTATAGAGCCCCCGTAATACTGGCGGAAAAGCCCACCGGCGCATGGCGGCGTGGCATAAAGCCCCGCGATCGGGCGTTGCTGGCAATCGAGAACGCGTCCGCTCTTGTCTATGGCCAGGCCACCCATCGTGTAAACAATCCCCGAAGTGAACGGCCAGGCATAGAATGGAGGATTGGCAAGCTTGCCAAGCGCCGACCGGCGGACTGACAAATCGTGGTCCTGCCGGTCGGCGGCCTCGTTGCACGATTGTATCGTGCGCAGCAGATTGGCCTTGTACACATTGAAGGGTCCACTCTCGGCCAGCGTATCAACCAACGCCTCCAGCGTGTCGCCCTTCAGGAGTTCGCTTCCCTCCAGAACACAGCGCGTTTCGAATTTCTCCCGCTCGCTTGAACCGGTGCCAGGCGAAAAGAGATGGTGGTCGGCGATCTCGCTGAACATGGCTTCATCGAAGAGCATGAAGCCCGTGGCGCGTGGCTCGCGCGCAATCGCGCCGATGATGCGGTAATACGGCTCCGTCTCATCGATCACACGATCGCCGCGCACGTTGACGACGATATTGCCGGGCGGAAAAGTGAAGAAGAGCAGCTCGAATAACTTCGTCTTCTCGGCGTCGCTGTAATGAACCCATTGTTCAGGTGATTCCATCGGCCGCTTGGCGGGATGAGCGCTCATGATAGAGCCGTAAAGCCCGCTCATGGAGGTGCTCAGCGCCGCGCCGACCTGCTGCGCCAGGATCATCCCTTCGCCGCGGTGGAAGGGTGAACCCACGGATGCGGTCAAGTCGGCATCGGCGCCAAGATAGCGGGCGCACAGCTCCTTGTTATTCTGAAAGCCACCCATGGAGAGCACGATGTTGCCTGCGCTGACATCGAAAATCTGTCCCGGTTCGAGTGGAGATGTGCCCCAGCGCTCGCAACGCAAGCCGGTAATGTTGCCTTGGCGATCAGTCAAAATCTCACGCGCCCGTGTCTTGAGCAGGATTTCGCCGCCGTAACCCGCAAAAATCCTCTCAAGACTGTCGAAATACGCGCGGCATTGCTGCTGTGTGGGTCCGTTTGGATCAGTGCCCATGTTCAGCTTAAGTTCGGGCGCGGGATGGCCCCAAACGGCGGCGCCGACGCTCTTGAGCCAGGCGGTGTACTCGACGAAACCGTCGAAGTAAGCGCGGCTGAGCTCAGGGTCGTGCATACCCCGAGTCAGCTCGACATAATGGTCATAGCTCGTCGCGCCATTTATGTGGATCGCCCCTCCCGACATGACCGAGCTGCCGCCCACGGTAGAGTCGATATCGACGACCAAGACCTTGGCGCCAGCCTCCGCCGCTGCGATGGCCGCCGACATGCCGCCATTGCCCGCCCCGGCGACAACGATGTCGACAGTGCGATCCCGTGCCAGGCTGTTGCTGGCCTCGGCGCCGGACAATACCTTGTTAGTTTCGACAACCGGACTCAACATGAAAGCACCTTCTTGAGTTTACGATGCCGCCGTCATCAGAGCAAAAGCACATGAATACGAGCAGGGACGATGATCACCGCGCCTCAGTCGCGTAAGAAGCTGGCCGGCTCGTCTCAAGTGCTTTGGCGGCTTGTAGAAGTCTCCGTATCTCCAATCGTGATCGCGGTCAGCTTCCGCGACTGAAACTTCCACGTATCGCCCAATCGCGTGTAAACGTCCTCGTACACGCCGACAAAGCCGACGCGCATCCTCTCTGCCCCGATGCGGAACTCCGTGTAGACGAAACCACGCGCCTGATCCGCGCCTTCAAACTCGATGACGTGATTATGCGTGAACGGCCAAGGGTCCATACGCTCCAAATTATTCCGGAACGTTTCGGCAATCGCGTCCCGGCCTTCGCGCGCGCCACCCTCCGCCATGTTCGCCGGCAAGTCGAACACGCCGTCGGGCGCGTAGAGGTCCAGGATGGCGGCCACATTGCGCGTGCGCACGTAGTGGCAATATCGCGCGGGAAGCTGCCGAATGAGCTCGCGGTCGGATAACTCGCGCACCATCGCCGCCAGATCGGATATCGGCGCAGCCTCACTCGTCATAGCCGGGATACTTTCTATCAAGCAGCCGCAGGAGCGCTTGCCATTCCAGTTCCGCACCCGAGGAGAAGCGCGGATCCCTGGCTGTAGCAGCCACGCTGGCGGCCACATGAGCAGGCGGCTGGATGACGGAGCCTGCGGCCAGCGCGTCCACCTGAATGCGGCAGGCGTTCTCGAACTGGTAGGCGAGCAGGAAGGCGTGTCTCACCGTCCGACCGATGATGAGGGTGCCGTGATTGCGGAGCAGCATGACATCGTTCTTGCCCAGATCAGCGACCAGCCGCTCGCGTTCCTCCGGGTTCACCGCCGAACCTTCAAATTCGTGGCTGCTCACTTCATCGTAGAAAAACATGGCGCTTTGTGAGAGCGGCAGCAGACCCATCTTGCCCGCCGAGACGGCGACCGAGGCGCGCGTATGCGTGTGTATCACGCACCCGGCATTTTCCCGGCCGCCATGGATTGCGCTATGGATGATGAAGCCCGCAGGATTCACGCCGAAGGAATTGTCCGCCTTCAAGATCAGTTTGCCGCGGATATCGATCTTCTGAAGGCTCGATGCGGTGATCTCCTCGTAAAGCATGCCGTAGCTGTTGATCAGGAAATGGTGCTCCGGGCCCGGCACGCGCGCGGTGATGTGGTTGTAGATGAGGTCGGTCATTCCGTAATGCGCCATCAGCCGATAGCAGGCGGCGAGATCGATGCGAAGGCGCCATTCCTCCTCGCTCACCCGGTCGCGGACATGATGGTGACGCACCAGGGCGGGTGAAGCGCTCACGAGGCTGCGGCCAGTGCAGGGCGACGGACCTCGCCCAGCGAACTGCTATCGTCCTTTGTCGATACGCGGCGCATCTCTCGCCGCTCCGTCAGGTCGAACCGGCGCCCGCGATGCAGCACGGAGCGATTATCCCACATAATAACGTCGTTCGGAGTCCAGCGATGGCTGTAAACACGCTCCCGCTGAGATATATGCTCCAGGAGTTCGTGGGCGAGCGCACGTCCTTCAGGGATCGACATCCCGGAAATCTCGGTCACCTTGCTATCCACCCACAGCACCTTGCGTCCCGAGCCCGGATGGGTGCGCACCATCGGCCAACGCACCGGCGGATAGGCACTAAGCGATGCCTCGTCGTCTTCGATGCCGAGAAGCTGCCGCGTATTATGGGAAAAAAACGTGGCGTTCTTATCCGCGATAAGCGCCTTGGTGCGCTCGTCCAGAGCATCGAAGGCCGCCCGAAGGTCGGCAAACTGCGTCTCGCCTCCCCAACTCGCGGCCGTCACCGCCGCCAGGATGGAGTAGCGGAAAGGGTGGTGCTCGTAAGAAGAGTCGGAGTGCCAGAAGGCGTTGCCGACGTTCATCAGCGCCATCTTGTGAAGACGATCCGCGACCTGGCCGTCATCAGCAACGTTGGAAATGTCGGTGACCGCGTCATGGCCGAGCCGCGTGGCTGTCTTGTTCATCAGCTTCGTTTGCAGCCCGGTGTCAAGCGGCCCGAACTGCGCCGCGAATGTCACCTGCTGCTCCAAGGTCAGCGGCTGATCCGGAAAGATCAGGACCCCATATCGCCAGATGGCACGCTCGAGTTCTTCGACCTGGTGTTGCGACAGGGATTTACTCAAATCTATGCCGCCAACGCGCGCGACGAAATCCATGCCCAATGGCTCAACCTGCAAGTCCATACGGATCTCTCCCGTCCAACTCTGGGCCTTCAAGATCACAAATCGATAGCAGCCGTCCAATGCATTGTTGACCGCATTCCATGCTTCTGACACATAAAAACGATGATTGATCTGGCGAGATTGCGTCACGCCGTGGCGGTGGCAACCGAAGGGAGCTTCAGCGCAGCGGCCGAACTGGTCCACATCACGCAACCCGCCCTGAGCCGCAGCATCCAAACTCTCGAAGCCCAGTATGGGGTTGTCCTCTTCGAGCGGGGACGCTCGGGCGCCAAGCTCACCCTGAACGGGGCTGAGTTTATCGACATCGCGCGCGACATGATCCGACGCGCTTCGTCAGTGGACGAGCAGTTGCAGTCGGTCGGCCGGGGGCGGCGGGCCGTGGTGAATTTCGGCGTGGGATCGGTATCGGCGGCCTCCTTCCTGCCCGACATATTGACCACCATCGCCCGGCCCGAGGTAGAGCTGCGCATCCATATCGGGCGCAACGGTGCGCTCGAGCTTTTGCTTCGGCACGGCGAGATCGATTTCTTCCTTGGCGGCATGCATCCCGGCGAGGGCTTCAACGCCGCGGCTCAGGGTTTTTCAATCCATGAACTATCGGGTATCAACGTGGGGCTGCTCGTGCGGACAGGGCATCCTCTGCTCGACACCGATATGGGCGCGACGAAATTGTCGACCTTCCCCGTCGCGGCAGGCGCATTCGTCAGAGACATGCTGTCGCCTATGACCATGAAAAAAATCGGCTTGCAGTCGCCCTCGGTCGAGTTGGACGATTATAGCGTTCTGGCCGCGCTGGTACGAGTGTCCGATCACATTCTGATCGCCAGTTCGATCCTGCCAAGGGTTCGGCCGGAACTCGGCCTCACCCTGCTGCCGGTACCGGTCACCGCAGACGACATGCCGCAACTGGCGCTCGTCTCTTCGGCTCCGGACAGACTTTCCGAAGCGTCTCGCGGCGTTGCCGACGCAATTTGTCAGCGTATCGCCGATCTCGCTCGCGCCTTCAGCCCCCCATGATGCGTCAGGCTTCGAGCATCGTTCCTCCGCGTTAATAGTGAGCCAATTGTTTCTACTCACCCATTCTTTGACGTTGGCCTGTGTCGGCGGCGCGCACCACTGCCTCCAGCAGGCGATGCCGCCGAACGCCATGGTCGAAATCAGTCGCGCAAGGCGTTTGGTCGTTCAGCGCGCGCGCAAAATCGCGGTACATATGCGCCACGTCCACCGGCTGGCCGCGCGGAACGGAGGCGGGCACGCGATCATAGATCGCCGGCACGGGCAGCGGCGCGAAGGGCGCGCCCAAGGCCGGCGCGCCAAACAAAACCAGGTCATATGGAACGCCGGGATGGCGTGATGCCGGCGCCAGATCCTCGCCGGTGGTGATCACCAGTGCGCCGCGCGATCCGCTGATCTCCAGGTGAAAGGGTTTATAGGTCGGCGAATTCATCTTCAGCATGGCGGACGCCACGGCCTGGCCCCGCAGCCTACCCTGAACCACGATCTGATCCTTGTGCGTCACCGGCCTGATCTCGCCGGTCGTGAGCGGCAATTCGTTCAGGCCGGTCTCCATATAGGCCTGAACGTCCTCGAACTCGCCGACATAGGCGGCAAGGGTGTCCAGCCCGTGGCCGCACAAAATACGCAGGCCGGCATTGGCACGCTCGAGAAACTCGTGGTATTCCGGCGTGACAGCCTTGCGCACCGTCTGATCGTTCGCGCGGCGGAAATCAACCGACCATAATTCGCCGACATAGCCCTGGGCGATAAGATCGCGGGCATAGGCGACCATCGGTGCATACCGTGTCTGCAGCCCGACCAGCGTGCGCACACGCCTCTCACGCGCGGCGTCGCGCATCGCCACGGCTTGCGTCATCGTCTCGCCAAAGGGCCACTCGCAGAATACGTGCTTCCCCGCCTCGATGGCCGGCATGACGAGCGCGTGATGGTAAATCGAATTGGTGCTGACGCAGACAAAGTCTATGTCGGGCTGGCGCAGCATTTCCGCATAGTCGCCGTAGGCGCGCGCAATGCCGTGTGCGGCCGCGGCGGCGGCGGCGTTGGACTGGTTCCGAGACGCCACCGCCACCAAATCGAATTCCGGCAATGCCTTCAATGCCGGGACGTGCGCCGTCGATGCCCATGCCCAAGGATCGGCGCTCGCGCCGATGATGCCGACGCGGATCGGCCGGCGGCCTTTCGTGGTCACGAAGCGCTCAGCTCAGCGTCTCCCGTGTCAGGCGGGCGCCCGGGGTAAAGCTCGCAGGCATGTTCATCCAGCCGTTGATCGTGCCGATGGAGCGGTATCGGCGGGCCTGCTCGATGTCGAGCCGGTAGTCGGGCATGCGCGTCAATACCTGTTTGATCATCTCTTCGAACATCACGCGCGCGATAAACGAACCGACACAACGGTGCGCGCCTGCGCCAAAGCCGATATGGCGATTGGGAAAGCGCGCCATGTCGATCCGGTCCGGCTCCTCGAACATTTCCGGGTCACGGTTGCCGGCGCCCCAGGGCATGTAAATGCGATCGCCGGCGGCGATGGGCACGCCGCCGACCTCCGTATC
>CAXUNZ010000003.1:0-5603 GCA_964252525.1 uncultured Acetobacteraceae bacterium | reverse complement strand
CGTGCGTAGTAGCCGAGACCCGCCCACAGCGACATGACCTGCTCCACCGGCGCGGCGGCAAGCGCGTCCACCGTCGGGAATGCCAGCAGGAACCGCTGGAAATACGGTATAACGGTCGCCACGGTGGTTTGCTGGAGCATGACCTCGCTCAGCCACACATGGTAGGGATCGGCGGCCTGGCCCGGCAGCGCGCGCCACGGCATGCTGCGGCGCGAAAAAGCGCACAAACTCTTCGCGCGCGGTAGGCAGCAGCGCCGGATCATCGATCAGCCGCTGTTTTTCATCCGGATTGCGCCACAGATAGACGAGGACGTTGGTGGTAAGCGCCGTGGTCGTGTCGACGCCGCCCGCCAGAATGTTGTTGCAATAACCCAACACCTCGTTGTCGGTGAGCGTCCGGCCCTCGAACGGCTCATGCGCAAACACGGATAAGAGGTTGTCCTGCGGAGGGAGATCGCGATATCGGCGAAGCTCGACCAGGCAACGCTCGAACATCTGCTGAAACCGCGCCGCCACCGCCGCGAATTCGGGCGACTCCTTGGGCGTATAGACGATCTCGTGCAACGGTTCGGCGAACTCGCGCCAGTCGGCGAGCGGCAAGCCCATGAGGTCCATGGTGACGATCGCGGGCAGTGGTCCGGTCAGGTCGGCGATGAAGTCGATCTCGCCCGTTTCGATAACCTGGTCGACCAGCAATGATGCGTAGCGCCGGGCGAAGTCACGCCGCGCCTCCGCCGCCTTGGGCGCGAAACGCCGGTTAATGAAGCCGCGATAGGCGTCCCAGGCGGGACGATCGGTCTCGATGGGATAAGCGGTCGGGAAAGGGATAGCGGGGATCAGAACACCGCCGGTGGCGGTCCCCGTTTGTGCGTCGAATGTCTTGGCGCTTGAGAAGGTTTGCGAGTCCTGGGCGATGGCGACGATGTCGCGATAGCGGCTGGGAACAAAATAACCGCCATGGGCGCCGGACCAGGCGATCGGGCACCGGCTCTCGCGTATGCGCCGGTACTCGTCCGCCCATGCGGCGGCATATTCGGGCGATTCATGGTCGAAATGGATCGGGTTTGCCTTGCTGCCGAGCGGCGCGGCGATGGGGTCAGCGCTCATGCCGCGTTGTCCGTGACGATGATGGCCTGCTCCGGGCAGCTACGCACCGCCTGGAGCACCGCATCGCCGAGGTTGGGGGGCACGTCATCGGCAAGTATGTAGGCGTGGCCGTCCTCGTCGCTCAGCTGGAAGACCTCCGGCGCGGCCAGGTAACACATGCCGTGTCCCACGCAGCGTTCGCCATCGACCCGCACCTTCATAAATCCGCGCTCCCGCATCTCCAGCCCAACCATCCTGTCGAAATTGCCCCACGTCACAACGAAAAACACTTGTGCAAAGCGATCAAACGGAAAGACATGCGGCCGGTGACACGACGCCGGGCGGAGCCGTTCGCTTTTCGGCAGCAAAAACGCTTTACCGAACGCCTGACGCGTGATGACGCGGCGGCGGCGTGCGGTATTTGGTCCACCGCCGGAGGGAGGACGGGCAGAATGCGGGTTGCGATCATCGGCGGTACGGGCGCGCTCGGTTCGGGGCTGGCGCTACGTTGCGCCGCCGCGGGTCATGAGGTGCTGATCGGGACGCGTGATCCGGATCGCGGCGCGCAGGTCGCGGCAGGTTTGCGCGTGCAACTGAGCGATCGGGACGCAAGCGCCGCCATCAGCGCCGCCGGCAACGTGGAGGCGGCCGCGTTCGGCGAGCTCGTGATTATCGCTGTCCGTTTCGGCAACCAGCGCGAGACGCTTGGCGCAATCATAGACGCCGTGCAGGGCAAGATCGTGGTTGATACCACCGTGCCGCTGGTCCCACCAAAGGTGATGCGCGTCCAGTTGCCGGCGGAGGGGTCGGCGGCACAGATCGCGCAAGCGATTTTGGGCGATGGCGTGCGCGTCGTGTCCGCCTTCCAGAGCGTGGCCGCGCACCATTTAACCGCGATGGGCGAGGTACCATGCGACGTGCTGGTCAGCGGTGACGATCGGGACGCGCGCGCGCAGGTCATTGCCCTGGCGCGGAGCATCGGGATCAAGGCGCTGCATGCCGGGCCGTTATGCAATGCCGCGGCCGCGGAGGCGCTCACCTCCGTGCTCATCTTCATGAACAAGGAATATGGCGCGCATAGCGGCATCCGAATCACCGGGCTCGGCGGTCAGGCGGCCTGACGGCATGCACGCGACCGACCGCCTGGACCGAACAGCGGCGGAGGCGCTGATCGACGCCGAGGGAGCGGCGCTCGACGCGCTCACCCGGCGCGCGGCGAAGATGGGAAGCGGCGCGGTGGTGAGCTACTCACGCAAGGTCTTCGTGCCGCTGACCAGGCTTTGCCGCGACGTCTGCCATTACTGCACCTTTGCCCAGCCTCCCTCTCGTCTGACCACGCCTTATCTGCCGGCCGATGAGGCCGTGCGCCTGTGTAAAGCGGGCATGGCACTGGGCTGCAAGGAAGCGTTGCTGACGCTGGGGGACCGTCCGGAGGCGCGTTACCGCGATGCGCGCGACTGGCTTGGCCGGCGCGGGTTTGCGGACACCATCGACTATGTCGCCCACGTAGCCGAGCGGATCGTGACGGAAACCGGGCTGCTGCCCCATGTCAACGCCGGCATCCTGTCCGAAGCGCAATACGCGCGGCTGCGGCGCTGGGCGCCGTCAATGGGGATCATGCTGGAAAGCGCGGCCACGCGGCTTTGCGGGCCGGGCCAGCCGCATTACGGCTCACCCGACAAGCAGCCTGCGATACGGCTTGCGAGCATAGAAGCAGCCGGCCGCGCGGGCGTGCCGCTGACCTCGGGTATCCTGATCGGCATAGGCGAAACGCGCGAAGAACGAATCGACGCGCTGCTGCGGCTGCGCGATGCCCACGACCTGCACGGCCATCTGCAGGAAATCATCATCCAGAACTTCCGCGCCAAGCCCGCCACGCGAATGGCAGGCGCGCCCGAGCCGGGGCTGGACGATCTCCGCTGGACGGTGGCGACGGCGCGGCTGATCTTTGGATCGCGGATGCCGATACAGGTGCCGCCGAACCTCAACCCAAACGGGCTGCGGGCGATCCTGCACGCGGGCATCGACGACTGGGGCGGCATCTCGCCGCTGACGCCCGATCACGTCAATCCGGAGGCACCCTGGCCCGAGATCGACCGGCTGGAGCGCGAAACCACCGCGGCGGGCCGTGTGCTGCAGCAGCGGCTCACGGTCCACCCGCGCTTCGTCCGCGATGCCGGGCGCTGGATCGATCCCGCGCTTTGCGGACGGGTTCTGGCGATGAGCAATGCCGACGGAATGGCGCGTCAAGACGAATGGCTCGCCGGTGCCGGCGTGGCGCCCCCGCCCGCGATACTGTCCGCCATCCGGGCGAAAGCCGCCACCATCGACCCGCCCGTTGCGGCGGCATTGGACAAAGTCCGCGCCGGCCGCCAATTGCGTGAGGCGGATTTGATCGACCTGTTCGCTGCGCGCGGGGACTCCTTCACCGCGGTTTGCCGCGAAGCTGACGAGATACGGCGTGCACGCGTCGGCGACATCGTCAGCTTCGTTATCAACCGCAATATTAACTACACCAACATCTGCAAGTACCGTTGCAGCTTTTGTGCCTTTTCCAAAGGCCGTACCAACGAGGCGCTGCGCGGTAAGGCATACCAGCTTGATCTGGCCGAAATTGGCGCGCGCGCGGCGGAGGCGATGGCGCGAGGCGCCACCGAAATCTGCATGCAGGGCGGCATCCATCCCGCCTACACAGGACAGACGTACCTCGATATCTGCCGGGAGGTAAAACGGGCAGCGCCGGACGTCCACATTCATGCCTTTTCGCCGCTTGAGATTTGGCAGGGCGCGCGGACGCTGGGCTTGCCGGTCGCGCTTTACCTGGAAATGCTGCGCGAGGCCGGCCTATCGACGCTGCCCGGCACCGCGGCTGAAATCCTCGATGACGAGGTTCGCGCGATCATCTGCCCCGACAAGCTCGACACGCGCCAGTGGCTGGACATCGTTAGCACGGCGCATCGTCTGGGCATACGCACCACCGCAACCATCATGTTCGGCCACGTCGATCGGCCGCATCACTGGGCGCGCCACCTGCTACGCATCCGCGCGCTCCAGGCAGAGACAGGCGGCTTCACCGAGTTCGTGCCGCTGCCTTTCGTCGCCACCGAAACGCCGATCTTTCTGCGCGGCCGCTCGCGCGCCGGTCCGACCTTCCGGGAAGCCTTGCTGATGCATGCGGTCGCGCGGATCGCATTCGACGGATTTATCGACAACATCCAGGCGTCATGGGTCAAGCTCGGCGCCGATGGCGTGCGCGCCTGCCTCGATGCCGGCGTGAACGATCTCGGTGGCACGCTGATGAACGAGTCGATCACCCGAGCGGCCGGCGCGGTGCATGGTCAGGAATTCACCGCCGATGCGCTGGAGGCGCTGATCCTTGCCGCCGGCCGGACACCATGTCAGCGCCGGACCGATTACACGCCCGCCGGAGCGGCACGCGCGCCGGCGCCTGAAGTTCTTGCGGACCCCGCATGATCGAAATCCTGCCGTTGCACGGGGTGCCGGAGGTCGAGCCCGGCGCTTCCCTGGCACGCATGCTCGCCCAAGCCGCGGCGGCATGGCGGCCGTTCCGGACGGGTGACATTCTTGTTGTGACGCAAAAGATCGTCTCCAAGGCGGAGAACGCTTTTGTGGATTTGGACGAGGTGGTGCCGGGGCGCGAGGCGACAGAGATCGCCGCCGTGACGGGCAAGGCGCCTGCCATGGTCGAACTGGTGCTGCGCGAATCGGCCGCGATCGTCCGCGCTGTGCCGAACGTGCTCATCACCCGCCATCGCACGGGCCATGTCATGGCCAATGCCGGCATCGATTGTTCCAACATCGGGCCTGGCCACGGCAATGCCGTCCTGCTGCTGCCAAGCGACCCCGACGCTTCGGCGGCGATGATCCTATCCGATGCCGCCTGGGGCAACGATCCACCACCGGCGGTCATCATCTCGGACAGTTTCGGCCGGCCCTGGCGCCAGGGCGTTGTTAACGTCGCCATCGGCGCCGCCGGACTGCCGGCCCTTGCTGACCGGCGGGGCGAACCGGACCGCCAAGGCCGCGCCCTCGAGGTGACGGAGGTCGCCCTCGCCGATATGGTCGCAAGCGCCGCCGGGCTCGCGATGGGCGAAGCGGCGGAGGGCGTGCCGGCGGTGCTGGTGCGCGGCGTGTCCTGGCGCGGTCCCGAGCGGCCCGCCGCCGCGCTCGTCCGGCCACCGGAGCAGGATCTGTTCAGGTGAGCGGCGTCGTCGTGCTCACCGGCGGCGTGGGCGGCGCCAAGCTGGTGTTGGGGTTGGCCGCGCTGCTATCCCCGGGTGAAGTCGCAGCAATCGTCAACACAGGCGATGATTTCCACCATCTGGGCCTGCACATCTCGCCCGATATCGACACGTTGCTCTACACGCTCGCGGGCAAAGCCAACCATGCGCAGGGATGGGGCCGCGAGGGCGAGAGCTGGAACTTCATGGCGGCGCTGGCCGAGCTCGGCGGGCCGTCCTGGTTCAATCTCGGCGACGTAGACCTTGCCCTCCATA
>CAXUNZ010000002.1:49068-72049 GCA_964252525.1 uncultured Acetobacteraceae bacterium | reverse complement strand
TTAAGATCGAACAGTGCGTGCCGGGCGCGGGTCCGGGCAGGCGGCCGCGCATGATCGGGACGTATACGGCCAGCTTTGGCGTCCGCTGCTTGCGGATCGGCACGGCCAGTCGGCGGAACTCATGCGACACGTCCACCCACTGATGGGTGGATGGCCCTCCGGCTGCTCGTCCACGGCCAGCGTTCGCGCGTTCTGGAAACGGGCTCTGGATCAGCACGGTCGCGGTCTCGCCCGGGTTATAGTTTGGCTTATCCGGGCTCAGCGGCCGCGATGGAGTGCCAGCCGAAAAGCGAATAGAGCTTGTTAAACGACAGACAGCCGCTCCAGCGGCGCGTTTACCAGTTGGCGAATAGCGCACAGAGGACGTTCCTGGGCACCAGCAACCCTGGGCTGGCGTAGATAAACATCGCAACGGTCAGTCGGTCCTCGCATGCGTCACTAAGAGGCGACCCGCGCCAACATCACTTTGTGCACTTTCCTGCTCAAGTGATGATGCCGTTGCTTCAAAGCTCATTGAACGGCACCCCTTTGTCCGCCCGCATCTCGCCCGGCATGCCCAGCACGCGCTCGGCGATCTGGTTGCGTAGCACCTCGTCCGCCCCGCCCGCCACGCGAAGCGCCGTTGACCACACGTAATCGTACATGATGCGTGCTGTCGTCGCGTCCTCGGGCGCATGCGCGATGCCGGCCATCTCCCGCATTTCCAGCGCAAAGCCGGACATTCGCTGATAGCGGCTGGCATAGGCCAGCTTGACGATGGCGGCCGACGCGCCGGGGTTTTCGCCGCGCGACACCATAGTGCGCAGGCGCGCCTGGAAATGCCGTTCAGCCTGTTCCTCCGCCAGCGCGCTTGCCAGGCGAAGCCGCACCGCCGAACTGTCCAGCGCGCTGCCACCGTCGCGCTTGGTATCGGCGGCGTATTGGATCAGCTCGGCGATGCCGCCATGCTTGCCCTCGCCGCCCTGGTTCAGCCGCTCGCCCATCAGCACCGTCATGGCACAGGCCCAACCCTCGCCCACCGCGCCGACGCGGCAGGAATCGGGAATGCGCACGTCGGTGAAGAACGTCTCATTGAAGTCGGACGCGCCGGAGATCTGCCGAATCGGCCGCACCAGGATGCCGGGCGATTTCATGTCCATGACAAAGAAAGTCAGGCCCTTGTGCTTGGGAACGGCCGGGTCCGTGCGCACGATCAGGATGCCCCAGTCGGCATGATGCGCCCAGCTCGACCAGACTTTCTGGCCGTTCACCACCCAATCCTGGCCGTCCCGCACGGCGCGGGTGCGCAGGGCGGCGAGGTCCGAACCCGCCCCCGGCTCGGAGAAGAGCTGGCACCAGGTCAGCTCGCCGCGCAGCGTGGCGGCGGCGAAACGCTCGATCTGTTCGGGCGTGCCGTGCTTGCTGATCACCGGCAGCGCCATGCCCAGGCCTATGCCGACATAGGGGCCTTTCGGCAGGTGGTAGCGCGCCTCTTCCTCGCCGAACACAGTGGCTTCGGCGATGGTGCCCCCATTGCCGCCCAGGGCGCGCGGCAGCAGGATGCCGGCGTACCCGCCCTCCGCCTTGCATCGCTGCCACGCCCTGCCGCGGCGCACCTCGTCGGCGTCGTCGATCGGGCCATCCGGCAGCTCATGCGCCGGGGCGTTCCGCGCGAGCCAGGCGCGCGCGGCGGCGCGATAGGCGGCTTCCGCCTCGGTGTCCTGGAAGTCCATTCAGGCCGCCTCCGCCGTATGGGTGCTCGCCTGCGAACCCGGCATGTGCGCGATCAGCCGGTTGGCCCAGCGCTCGCGTCCGCCCAGGCTCAGCGCCAGGGTGCGTTCGCGCCGGTAATAGAAATGGCAGTTGGCGTCGAACGTGTAGCCGATGCCGCCATGCACCTGGATGTTCTCGCGCGCCGCGCGTTCGAAAGCGTCGATCGCCGTCAGCCTGGCGCCGGCCGCGGCCGCCGGCAATTCGTCGGCGCCGTTGGTGGCCGCCCAGCCGGCGTAATACGCGCTGGACCGAGCCAGCTCGATGCCCACCAGCACGTCGGCCAGCTTGTGCTTGATGGCCTGATAGCCGGCGAGCGGCCGGCCGAAGATCTGCCGCTCCATCGCGTAATCGCGCGCCATGTACAGGCAGGCTTCGGACCCGCCGACCGCCTCGAACGCCGCCTGTACCGCCGCGCGATCCAGGAGCAGCGGCAGCACGCGCGCCGCCGCGTCGCCCGCCAGCTTCTCGGCCTCGGCCCCGTTGAAATCCAGCGTGTAATGCGCGCGCAGCTGGTCGAAACTCGCCAGCTTGCGGCGCGAGACGCCTGGCTGATCCAGATCGACCACCGCCAGCGCCAGATTGCCCGCGGCGCGGGCCAGCACCACCGCGAGGCTCGCCACGCCGGCATCGGCGACCGGGGTCTTGGTCCCTGTCAGCCGGCCGCCAGACAGCTCGGCGCACACGGCATCAGCCGCCCAGCCGGCCGATCCCTCCGCATAGGCCAGCGTCGCGATGGTCTCACCAGAGGCCAGGCCCGGAAGGTATTTCGCCCGTTGCGCTTCGGTGCCGGCGAGGCGGATCGCGTCGGCCGCCAGCACGATGGAGGAGAAGAACGGCACCGCCGCGTTGGCCCGGCCCAGCTCCTCGCTGATCACGCCGAGATCGAGTTCCGTCATGCCGAGCCCGCCATGGGCTTCGGGGATGATGGCGCCGGGAAAGCCCATCGCCGCCAGCTCGCGCCAGAGCGGCTCGTCCCACTCCAGGCCAGCGTCAATGATCGCGCGCAGGCGTTGCGGGGTCGAACGCTTGCCCAGCAGGCCGCGCGCCTGTTCGGCCAGCATCTTCTGTTCGTCGGAGAGATCGAAGTTCATCGGTGCGGACGCTCCGTCGCCACACGCCGCCGGCGCGTGCCGCGTTGTCGAAAAGGCAGCCTGGGGCGCACGCTAGATCCGCGGCGCGGGCAGGGCCGGCCCGATGCGGAAGACGCCGCTGCAGCGCAGGATCGGGCGCGCCTCCACGCTCAGCGTTCCCTGCGCGAAGACCATCCGCTTGGTTCGGCTGAGCAGTTCGGCGCGTCCCTCCACCCAGCTGCCGAGCGGGGCGGGACCCAGAAAGTCGAGCGACAGGTTGACCGTCAGCAGGAAATTGTCCTCCAGACCGGCCGCCTCACGCGCGCCGACCGGCAGCACCATGTCCGCCATGGTGGCGAGCCAGCCGCCATGGCAGATGCCCATCGGGTTGCAGTGCTTGTCCTGCACGCGGAAGCCGAACACCAGCCCATCGCCCCCATGCCGGAAGCAGATCGGGCCATTGGACGCGATATACTCGCCGCCCGACTTGATCGGCCGAAATCCGTCCGGAACGATCTCACGCGCCGCGTCCACCGCCATCGACATGTTAGCGCGGCGGCATGCGTATCGCGCCGTCCAGCCGGATGGCCTGACCGTTGAAGTAGCTGTTGCGCACCAGCTCCAGCACGAAGGAGCCGAACTCGTCCGGCCGGCCGAGGCGTTTCGGGAACGGCACGGAGGCGGACAGCGAGTCGAATACGTTTTTCGGCACCCCCAGCATCGGCGGCGTGGCGAAAATGCCGGGCATGATGGTGTTGATGCGTATGCCATCCGCGGCCAGGTCGCGAGCAATGGTCAGCGTCATGCCGACGATGGCGGCCTTTGAGGCCGAGTAGGAAACCTGGCCGATCTGGCCTTCCTGCGCGGCGACCGAGGCGGTGTTGGTGATCACGCCGCGCTCGCCGTCCTCGTCAGCCTCCAGGGTCAGCATCCCGGCGGCCGAGGCGGTGATGCAGCGGAACGTTCCGATCAGGTTGAGCTGAACAACCCGGTCGAAATCCTCGGTCGGATGGCGCTTGATCTCGCCCGTGGCGCGGTCGCGCGACACGGTCTTGGCCCCCCTTCCGCCGCCGGCGCAGTTGACCAGGATACGCTCCTGCCCATGCGCGGCGCGCGCCTTTTCAAATCCGGCGAGCACGCTGTCCTCGGAGGTGACGTTGACCTCGCAGAACACGCCGCCCACCGAATTGGCGGCGGCCTCGCCGGTCTCGCGGTTCATGTCGAAGATGGCGACCTTGGCGCCGGCCGCCGCGAGCGCCTTGGCGCTGGCGAGGCCCAGGCCGGAGGCGCCGCCGGTGACGATGGCTACGGTGTCCTTGGTGATCTGCATGGGAAACTCGCATCCAGCTATTAAGACAAGGCCAGGGCTCTGCCTGGACCCGCTGGGGACAAGTCCCCAGATCCCGACTCTTAGTGCAGCGATTCGACAATCGTGACGTTGGCGACGCCGCCGCCCTCGCACATCGTTTGCAGGCCGTAGCGCTTGCCGCGGGCGCGCAACGCGTTGACCAGCGTCGTCATCAGCTTCGTGCCCGTGGCGCCGAGCGGATGGCCGAGCGCGATCGCGCCGCCGTTCACGTTCAGCCGCGCCGGATCGGCCTTGGTGTGCCCAAGCCACGCCATCGGCACCGGCGCGAACGCCTCGTTGACCTCGAACAGGTCGATGTCATCGATGCTCATGCCCGCGCGCTGCAAGGCGCGATCGGTCGCGAATAGCGGCTCTTCCAGCATGATCACCGGGTCGCCCGCCGTTACGGTCAGGTTCACGATGCGCGCCAGCGGCGTTAGCTTGTGCACCTTCAGCGCCTTTTCGGACACCACCAGCACCGCGCTCGCTCCGTCGCAGATCTGGCTTGACGTGGCCGCCGTGATCACGCCGCCTTCCTGCAGCAGCTTCACGCCCGCCATCGCCTCGGCCGAGGCGTCGTAGCGTATGCCCTCATCCCGCGCATGCACCGTCTCCGTGCCGTCGGGCAGCGTCACCGTCAGGGGCAGTATCTCGTCGCGGAACGCGCCCGCCAGCGTGGCCGCCGCCGCCTTCTTGTGGCTATGCAGCCCATAGCGATCGAGTTGCTCGCGCGAGAAGCCGTGCTTCTTGGCGATCATTTCCGCGCCGCCGAACTGGCTGAAATTGGCCACCCCGAAACGCTCCCGTAACGCCTGGGAATTCGGGTCGTACTGGCTGCCCGGAACGCGGGCCAGGCCCATCGGCGCGCGGGACATGCTCTCCACGCCTGCGGCGATGACTACGTCCTGCGTGCCCGACATCACCGCCTGGGCGGCGAATTGCAGCGCCTGCTGGGAAGACCCGCATTGCCGGTCGATGGTGACCGCCGGAACGCTGGTCGGCAGTTTCGAGGCCAACACGGCGTTGCGTCCCACCTGGACCGACTGCTCGCCGGCCTGGGTGACGCAGCCCATGATCACGTCCTCGATCGCCGCGGGGTCGATCCCGCTGCGGTCGACCACCGCGTTGAGCACCGCGGCGCCGAGATCGGCCGGATGCATGCCCGCCAGGCGGCCGTTCCGCCGGCCGCCTGCCGTGCGTACCGCCTCGACGATGTAGGCTTCGGCCATAATCAACCCTCCTCGTTCAGGCCGCGACCCTGGCCTGCGTGACGCAGCGCGCCAGGCGCCCGTCGATGATTGACTCCGCGTCCCGCACGATGCGCTCGACCAGCTCGCGCACGGTCGGGATGTCGTGGATCAGACCCTGCACCTGGCCGGCCCAGTAGATGCCGGCGTCAACGTCGCCCGTCTCTAGCACGATCCGCCCGCGGTCGCCCCGCACCAGCTCGGCGACGTCCTTGAACGCCGCCTCCGGCGCGGCCAGCCGCCGCACCACCTCATCGGACACCGAGTTCTTGGCCACGCGTGCCGTGTTGTGCAGCGAGCGGAAGATCAAATTGGTGCTGCGCTCGTCATTGGCGACATAGGCCTGCTTGACCCGGTCGTGCACCGGCGCCTCCACCGTGGCGCAGAAGCGTGTGCCCATATTGATGCCGTCCGCCCCTAGCGCCAGCGCCGCGGCCAGGCCGCGCCCGTCGCCGAACCCGCCGGACGCGATCATCGGGACGCGCAGCCTGTCGGCCGCCGCGGGGATCAGGATCAGGCCGGGCACGTCATCCTCGCCGGGATGGCCGGCGCACTCGAAACCGTCGATGGAGATGCCGTCCACGCCCTTGCCCTCGGCCGAGATGGCGTGGCGCACCGAGGTGCATTTGTGGATGATCTTGATCCCCGCCTGCTTCAGCATGGGCCACAGATCCATCGCCTTAGGGCCCGCGGTCTCGACGATCTTCACCCCGCCATCGATGATCGCCTGCGCGTATTCGGCGTAAGGCGGCGGCTTCATCGTCGGGAAGACGGTCAGATTCACCGCGAATGGCTGGCGGGTCATGCCGCGGCACGTCTCGATTTCGTGCCGCAGCGCCTGCGGCGTCGGCTGCGTCAGCCCAGTGATGATGCCGAGCGCGCCGGCGTTGGACACGGCAGAGGCGAGCACCGCCCGCCCCACACCCTGCATGCCGCCTTGAACGATGGGATGTTCAATGCCGAATGCCTCGGTAAACTTGGTCCGCATGTCCAAATGCCTTCTCGCCGGCATGATAACTAGGCAGTTTGTTATCCAACCTAGTTACCTATGCCGTTTAGCGGTGGTGGGAGGGCGGCGCAAGTGGCCGGGCTAGGCTGCGCGTGCGCTGACTGCAACCGGTCACGCCGGCATGTGTCATGCCCTTAACAAGCCGCCGGGAAGATGCCACCATCAGGCGAGAATGGACTTCGGCAACTGAGTGAGGCAAGTGCCAGCCGACTTTACGGATATGCTATGAGAGCCATCCGCCTGCGTGAGCCCGCCGCACTCGCGTCACTCGAGGCGGCGACGCTGCCCGACCCAAACGCGCCCGGCCCCGGCGAGGTGCTGGTGCGGCTGCGCGCGAGTTCGCTGAATTATCACGACTATGTCGTGGTCACGGGCGGCATCAGGACGCCGGACGGCCGCATTCCGCTCTCCGATGGCGCGGGCGAGGTGCTGGCGGCGGGACAAGGCGCGGCGTTTCCCACCGGCACAAACGTTGTTTCGACCTTCTTCCCGAACTGGTTTGATGGCCGCCCGATCGAAGAAGGGTTGGCCGGCGTGCCCGGGGACGGCGCGGACGGCTATGCGCGCGAGCTCGTGGTCGCGCCCGACAGCGCCTTCACCCGCGTGCCAGCAGGTTACAGCCACGCCGAAGCGGCGACGCTCACCTGCGCCGGCCTGACCGCGTGGCGCGCGCTGGTGGTCGAAGGCGGCCTGAAGGCGGGCGACACCGTGCTGGTTCAGGGAACGGGTGGCGTCTCTATCTTCGCGCTGCAATTCGCCAAGGCCATGGGCGCCAGCGTCATCGCCACCTCGTCCTCGGACGCGAAGCTGGAGCGGCTGCGCGCCATGGGCGCCGATCACGTGATCAATTACCGCAATGAGCCGAAATGGGGTGCCGCGGCCCGTGCGCTGAGCGGTGGGCGCGGCGTGGACCACGTTGTCGAGGTGGGCGGCGCCGGCACCTTGCCGCAGTCGATTTCGGCGGCGCGCGTGGGCGGCCATATCTCGCTAATCGGCGTGCTGGCCGGCGTGCAGGGACCGGTGCCCACCGCGCTGATGATGGGCAAGCAGCTGCGCGTGGTCGGCATTACCGTTGGCACGCGGCGCCACCAGCTGGATATGATCGCAGCCATCGAGGCCACCGGCATCCGTCCGGTGATCGACCGCAGCTTTCCCCTGGAGCAATTGGCCGACGCGTTCAGGTTCCAGGAGAGCGGCGCGCATTTTGGCAAGATCGTTATCGATATCTAATCGCAGAAGAAGAACTGGGGGGACCGAGCCGGTCCCGCCAGTTCTGTTTGGTAAGCCCCACGCCCGCTATTCGAAAATATCCACCACCTTCGCCTCGCCGCCCAGCGCGCTCCACGCCTTGTTTGTGGCGATGATATGCAGGCGCCAATGCGCCTCCGCCCGCTCGGCGTCGCCCGCCTCGATAAAGTCGATCAGCCGGCGGAACGAACGGATGCCGGAAAGCGACTGGCGCCGATGCGGGTCGGCCGACATGTCGTGCCGCTGCAGCGTCGTCACCTGGAAACGCGCCAGCACCTCCTGCAGCAGCTTGGTTACGAATAGCAGCGTACGCATGCCGCTCACCTTGACCAGCATCAGATGGAAGTCGGCCAGGGCGATCATGAAATCGGCATGGCGCCGCTCCTCGACCATGGCGTGCAGCCGCGCAATCTCCTCGCGCAGTTCCTCGACCACGCCGGGCGAGCGGGTTTCGGCAAGATGGCGGACCACATAAGGCTCGATCGCCAGCCGCGCTTCGTAGATGTCGGCGATCGTCGTGCCTTGCGACTGCAGAAAATATCCGGCGTAGCGGGACGCGGTTTCCACCTGGGGTGCATGTACCCGCGCGCCGCTGCGCGAGCCGCGCATGACGCTGATCAGCTTTTCCGCTTCCAGGATGCGCAGCGCCTCGCGCAAGGTGGGCCGCGAAATGCCGAGACTGGCCATAACCTGGCTTTCCAACGGCAGAAAATCGCCGTCCCGCAACTCGCCGCGGATGATGCGCCGGCGTATTTGATTCGCAACCACCTCGGCAGTCTTGGGAACGTGGATCGGCCGGTCGGAAGGGGCACCGTTTCTCGGCGGCGCGCCCGACGGCTCGGCATGGGTCAGCTTCTTCAGTCGGGCAGTCCCCGGTCGAGCGCCGTCTCCAGCGGACCGCGCCGAGCCAGCATTCTTATGGCTTGGCCGGGAGCCAAGGCAAGCCGTCCTTCGGCGAGCCGCACCTCAGCCGGGCGACGGACAAATGGCACCTTCGTTGCCGCCTGACCCCAGAGAATGGATGTCTTCCTTTGCAAAGACAGGCGACGGCGAAGCGGATGAGCGGCCGCGCGCCATCCTGCGCCGCGTAGCCGACCGCCGCGGTCATCGCCTCAGACCCGCTCGATGATGATGGCGGGCGCCATGCCGCCAGCCGCGCACATCGTGACGAGGCCGCGCTTCAGCTGACGGCGCTCAAGCTCGTCAAGCATGGTGCCGACCAGCACCGCGCCGGTCGCCCCAATCGGGTGGCCCAGCGCGATGGCGCCGCCGTTCACATTGACCTTGGCGCGGTCCAGCTTGAGGTCACGGATGAATTTTTCCGCGACCACGGCGAACGCCTCGTTGATCTCCCACAGGTCGATGTCGTCGACCGTCAGCCCCGCCTTTTCCAGCACCTTGCGCGCGGCGGGAACCGGGGCGTTAAGCATCAGCGTGGGCGAGTCGCCGACATTGGCATAGGCGACGATGCGCGCGCGCGGCGTCATGCCGTGCTTTGCGGCGTAGGCAGGGGAGGCGAGCAGCACGGCGGCCGATCCGTCCACCACGCCCGAGGAATTGCCGGCATGGTGGATCGGTTCGAACTGCAAATCGGGGTAACGCGCCTGGATCAGCTTGCGGAACGTGGTGCCCTGCTCATCCAGCGGCGCATCGGCCACCGCGCCGAAGGACGGTTTCAGCCCGGCCAGGCCCTCGGCGGTCGTGCCGGGGCGGGGGAACTCCTCGCGGTCCAGCGCCAGCGTGCCGTCCTCCTTGTGGACCGGCACCAGGCTGCGGTCGAAATGGCCGTGCTGGATGGCGTAAGAGGCGCGTTTCTGGCTCTCCAGCCCGAGCGCGTCCACGTCCTCGCGCGTAATGCCCTCCAGCGCCGCGATCGCGTCGGCGCAGACACCCTGGTGGGATTGCGGATGGCTGGCGCGCAGCCGCGTGTTGCCCTTGTCCATGAAAGGCGGGCTGCTCGGCGGCAGCGATCCGGTGAACGACATCATCTCCGTGCCGCCGGCGATCACCAGGTCTTCCATGCCCGACATGATGCTGGCCGCGGCCAGGTTGACCGCGGTGATGCCGCCGCCGCAGAACCGGTCCAGCGTGACGCCGCTCGCCCGGATGTCGTAGCCGGCGTCCAGCGCCGACATGCGGCCGATATCGGCGCCCTGCTTGTCGACCTGCGTGCTGGTCGACCAGATCACGTCATCCACCTCGGCCGTGTTGAGGTGATTTCGTTCCGCCAGGGCTTTCAGCACGGCGGCGCCCAGATGCTGCGGGTGCATCTCCGCCAATGCCCCCTTGGCGATCTTGCCGACGCCACGCGGCGTGCGGCAGGCGTCTATGATGAGGGCGTCCGGCATGGCGTCTCCTTGCGGGTGGATGCGTATTAAGATCGAGGTGTCTGTTAGAGTCTGACTCATAATTCGCTTCAAGAACAGCGAGCGACAAACCTGACGCTCCGGTGGATTGATGCGATGAGCAGCCACGCTTCGGATGAGGCGATGGTGGCTTCCCAGTCTTTGGCCAGGCGGCGGCAGCGGTTGAGCCATGCGAAGGTACGTTCCACCCGGGTGTCCCGCGCACTTGAACCCGTCAATCGAAATCGCATCCACACCCATGCGCTCGGCCGAGAGCGCGTGGCGCACGGCAGTGCATTTATGGATGACGCGCACGCCGTGCGCCTTGAAGTGGTCGACATGCTCCTGCGGCTTGTAGCCGGCCGTCTCCACGATCGTGATGCCGGACTCGATGATGGCGGGCCGGTACTCTGCGTAGGGCGGCGGGTTGAGCGAGGGCAGGATGGTGAGATTGACGCCGAAGGGCTTACCGGTCATGGACCGGCAGCGCTCAATTTCACGCCGCAGATCGTCTGGCGTCGGCTGCGTCAGCGCGAACAGCAGCCCAAGCCCGCCGGCATCCGATACCGCCGCGGTCAGTTCGGCGCCGCCGACCCACTTCATGCCGCCCATGACGATCGGATGCTCGATGCCGAACATTTCGGTGAAGCGTGTGCTGATCAACGGCGACAACTCCCAATGGGCGTGGATCGCCCGCGGCGCGGCTGGCCCGGCTGACCGTGGGCGCCCCGCCGCGCCACCTCAGCAGCGGTAGGTGATCTGCCCGCCATAGGTCGCCGGCGGACCGTAGAGCACCGTGTTCAGGCCGAGACCCGCATTGGCGAAATCGATAGCGGTGGCGCGGTAGTCCACGTTCGTGACGTTGCGGCCGAACAGGGCGAACTCGACGTTGTACTTCTCGAGCGTGTAAGAAGCGCGCAGATTGAGGATGCCGAAATCGTGCTGCCGCAGGCTCGAGGTGATGTCGGCCGCGAGCGGAAATTTTGAGCCGTCGAGTCCGGGATAGAGGAATTCGTCGGTCTGCCAAGCGAAGTCGCCGTGCAGGTTGATGGCGCCAAACGGAACGGGTTGCGTGTAATCTACGGTGGCGCTTGTCTGCACCTTCGGCGTGTAGGGGTAGGGTTCGCCCACGTGGCTACCCTGCGCGTCTTCGTATTTACTGTAATAGGCCTGCGTCAGGGACAGCGTGCCGCCGACACGCAAGCCGTCCACGACGATGTATTGCGCCTCGGCCTCGCCGCCATAAACGTACCCCTTGGCGGCGTTTTCCACCAACGTCGCCTCGCCGGCGCCCGGCACGGTGATAATGATGGAGCGCTGGATGTTTTCATAATCTTCGTAGTAGCCGGCGAGGTTGACGCGCAGGCGGTGCTGCAGGAATTCAGACTTGATGCCTGCCTCGTAGGACGTCACGGTCTCTGGCGCGAAGGGCGCGAACGATTGCGGGGTGACGGATCCGCGAAGGTTGTCGCCGCCGGCCCGATAACCGTTCGACACTTTGGCGTAACCAAGCAGGTCTGGGGTGAATTTATAATCAGCGCTGACCAGGAAGTCGGTCGACGAGCTGTTGGCCGCAAAGCTCTGGTTGCAGGTCTGGGGCGACGGATCGCCGACATGGTCCGGCACCGTGCAGTAGTATGAACCGTTCAGGTATTCCGCATTGTGGGACACGAGGTCTTTGTGATCGACCGAGAAGCGCAGGCCAGCTGTGACCGACAGCTTGTCCGTCACCTTGTAGGTCGCCTGGCCGTAGACGGCCTGGCTGCGATTGGCGAAGTCGCCGCGGATCAGACTCGGATTGGCCGGATTCAGGCCGGCCAAGGCAATGGCGTTCGAGTCCTCGTGGCCTGACTCTTCGAAGAAGAAGTAGCCCAGCGTATAGGTCAGCCGGTTGTCCAGCGCATGACCGGTGAACTGCACCTCCGTCGAGTTCTGCTCGGCGACATCTGGTAACGAGGCGCTGAGCAGCGGTATCGGCACACCGGCCAGGTTGACGTCGAGCAGGGTCGAAACCTTGCGGTAACCCTCGATCAGCTTGAGGGTGCCGAAATCGAAATCATACGATGCACGCAGCGAGGCTGTCTGCGTCCGCGCGTCGGCTGCCTGTTTGGTCCCAGCCGCGTCCACGTGCGGGTCGGTGTAGAGATAGTCGGCAAGGTTGCCCGGCGACTTATGCTGGAAAAGCAGCGGGTAGAATTCGCCGTACAGCGCGGCATCACCGCCAGGTTCCAGGTAGTCGAGCTCCGCGGGCGACGGCGTGCCGAACTCGCCGTAGTTCTCGTAGCTCAATCTGATCTGCAAGGGTTCAATCGGCTGGGCGAGAACCTTCACCCGCACCGTCGTCGCATCCAGGCTTTCCAGCCTTTGCCCCGTCGCGGAGGAGGAGCCGTAGCCATCATTGCCCTGGTGATCTACCACCACACGGATCCCGAGCTTGTCAGGAATGATCGGGCCGCCGAACGCCACGGTGCCGTCACGCTCGCCGTAATCGCCGATGGTGACAGACGCCAAGCCTGAATATGTCGTCAGGCTCGGCTCGGTGGTGTGAATGTTGAGCGCGCCGCCCGTGGTGTTGCGGCCGAACAGGGTGCCCTGCGGGCCGCGCAGCACTTCTGCGTTGGCGATGTCCGCCAGCGTCGCATTCGCACCGGCGGCACGTGCCCAGTAGATGTCGTCGACATATATGCCGACCGACGGATCGAGCGTCGCGACCGTGTCGTTCTGCACCTGGCCGCGGATCGCCAGGATCGGCGCATCGCTGCTGCCAGGCCCTTCCTTGATCTGCAGCGATGGCACGGTGAGCGCGATTTGCGAGAGCACTTGGGCGTTCTGCTTGGTCAAATCCCGCCCCGATAACGAGGTGACCGCGATCGGCACGTTCTGCAGCCGCTCCGTGCGCCGGCGTGCCGTGACCACCACCTCCTCGAGCTTGGATCGCGATACCGGCGACGGGCTGCCTATCGCGCCCGAACTGGCATTCAGCGGCGGCGGTGCGGCGGGCTGCGGCGGCACTTCGGGTGGTTGTGACCTGCCGGGATGGGCGCCCACACCCGCGAACAACCCTGTCAGCACGGTTGTGGCGACCAGCCGCCTGCCGAATGAGCTCAAACCATATCCCCCAGCGATTTCGACCGGGCAGTCCCCGGCTCTTGGTAGTGGACTTAGTAAACTCAGTAAGATTGAAGTTCAACACTCTTTGCGCGCTGCTGCTGTCTTTGGCGAGACGCTGCGGCCGGCCGGCAGGCTGTCAACAGCGGTCGCCATACCTTTTGCAAGGAAACCAGATCGACAGTGCTGGGCGGGCGCGGACGCACGCCGGTTGGACCGCCAGGCCACCCGCCGACACGGGGCGCCTGACACTCACCCACTCGGCCGCCTTGCCGCACCGCCCGCTTCGTCGTGGTCGAGGAATTGCTGGCCGCGGGGGCGCCGGTCGGCGCCCACTGGATCGCCGAGCGACAGAGCGCGCCGCTGATCCTGCGCTTCGTACTGAGGCTCAGCGTCAACGCTAACTGCCCGGTATTGCGCCGGGCGGACGCAGTTCTGCATCGGCATGAGCGAACCCGGCGCCGGCTCGGACCTGGCGGGCGTGCGCACGCGGGCGGAGCGCACGAACAGCGGCTGGCGCGTGCGTGGCCAGAAGATCTGGACCAGCAACGCGCAGCACGCGGACTACATGGTGGCCCTCGTGCGCACCTCCGGCACGCCCGCCGACCGCCGGGCCGGGCTGTCCCAGCTCATCGTCGACATGCGCCTGCCGGGCGTAACCGTCCGCCCCATCCCCGACCTGGCCGGCGACGCCATTTCGCCGAGGTGTTCCTCGACGACGTGGCGCTAGGGGATGACGCCTTGATCGGCGAGGAGGGCGCGGGCTGGGCGCAGGTGACCGCCGAACTCGCGATCGAACGTAGCGGCCCGGAGCGCATCTATTCGAGCATGGTGCTGCTGGACGAATGGACCCTTCATTTGGCCGGGCTCAGTGCGCCGCCCGGTGATGCAGCCGAGCGGCTCGGCCGGCTGACCGCGCAACTGGCAGTGCTGCGCTCGCTGTCAGTGTCCGTCACGCCTTGCTGGCGGCGGGAGAGAGCCCGGTCGTCGACGCCTCATTGTTCAAGGATCTGGGCACGCTCTTCGAGCAGACGGTGCCATCGGTGACCGGCGAGGACCTCGGCAGCCTGCCGGACGAGCAGGTCGCCGTGCCGCTGCTGCAGACGCTGCACTACGTGACGCGCATCGCGCCGAGCTACTCGCTGCGCGGCGGCACGCGCGAGGTGCTTCGGGGCGCCGTCGCACGCGACCTGGGGCTGCGCTGAGGTGCCGGGGGAGGAGGTCGCCGGCGCTTTCGAGCGTCTGCTTTTGACATCGAATCGCCGACGGCGTGGCGCGAGGCGGTGGCGAGCGGTCCGGTTGAGGATGTGTGGGATAGGTTCGAGCAATCAGGGTTTTTGGACGCCCTGGTGCCGGAGGCGGCGGGTGGCGGAGGGCTGCCGCTGGCGGCCTGCGCGCCGCTGTTCCAGGCGCTCGGGCGCCGCCCCGTGCCCCTGACGGTGGGCGAGACGATGCTGGCGCGCGCCATGCTGGCCGTCGGCTCCGTAGGTCGCCCTGGCGGCGCGATCCTGCTGCTCGCGCCCGCCGCTAACGGCGCGGGCTACACGCAGCGCGACGTGCCCATGGGGCAGGGCGCCGGCCACGCGCTGGCCGGTCCCCCCAGACCCCCGTCGAAAACTAGGCGACATTATACTTGCCAAACCCAAACTAGGTAAGTAGCTGACGGCCGGTGAGCACAAGCGCCATGTTGCCCTTTGCGCGGTAGGTCACGACTGCCAGGTAGGCGAAGGTGAAAACGCCGCCCATGAAGATTGCCAAAAACCCGCAAAGCAGGCCAGAAGCCAAAGTCTTTGCCCGGAAGATCATCCAAGCCGCGATTAGCAGTAAGTGAAACCCAAAATCAGTGTTGAACTGCGCTCGCCAGGAGTGGGCAAAGTCTCCGAAGAATATCGGCCCGGCGGCGCTTGCTCCCATTGTACCAACGGCATGAACAGTCACGAACAGGATCGTGACCCAAGCCAGTGCTAGAAAGGCGCAGAATCCGAGTATGCTAGCTCGCACAGATAGTCCTCCGCGGCGGCCGTTCTGCCGCTCTTGAACTGTTGACCACCCTCGCCAGATCGGCAAGCTAGCCTTCGGGCAGGGTCAACGCCTTCGGCTTTGAGAGGCATCTGAGGGCTCCACACCACTTCCCAGCTATTGCCCTCCGGATCAGCAAAGTAGCCACTGTATAGGCCGCCATCGCGATCCCGCAGCCCGCTTGTCTCGCGTGCCCCCGACTTAACCGCAAGCGCGTAGGTGTCCTGAACCTCTCCCTGGTGGCCACGAAGATGGCCAGCGAGGCCTGTCCAGCCGCAGTGAACGCAGACTGGCCGTTCGCCAAAGCAGGCTTTCCAGCTTGGCGTAAGCGGCGGCTTCATCCTGGAAGTGCGGAGCGTTGAGGACGCTGGCCACCGGGGCTACCCTTACAATGGCCACACCCCATCCCCGGAGCTTGGGTTGGCCAGTATAATATCGGCGAAGATTATGAGGAAGCGTTGCCGATTATTTTCGACCGGGGGCTAGGGGACCGGCTCGGTTCCCCCAGCCTCTACATGCCGCGCGCGATCAGCACCTTCATGATCTCGCTCGACCCGCCATAGATTCGCTGGATGCGCGAATTGCGGAACATATGGGCGATCGGGTATTCGTTGATGTAGCCGTAACCGCCGTGCAGCTGCAGGCAATCGTCGACGATCTGCCACTCCGTTTCCGTCACCCACAGCTTGGCGATGGCCGAGGTTTCGTTGTCCAGCGTGCCGTCCAGCGCGCGCTTGATGCAGTCATTGACGAACACCTTGGCGACCGTCGCCTTCGCCTTGGCCTCGGCCAGCTTGAACTGCGTGTTCTGAAAATCGAAGATCGACTGGCCGAATGCCTTGCGGTCCTTGACGTAGGCGACCGTGGTTTCCAGCGCGCGTTCCATGGTGATGACGCCGCTGATGGCCATCAGCAGACGCTCGCGCGGCAGTTCCGCCATGAGCTGGTAGAAGCCTTTCCCCTCCTCCAGTCCGAGCAGGTTCTGCGCCGGCACCCACACATCGTCGAAAAACAGTTCGGACGTGTCCTGGGCCTCGTTGCCGATCTTATCGAGCGTCTTGCCGCGCCGGAACCCTTCCGCCTTGTCCGTCTCGACAATCAGCAGCGAGACGCCGCGTGCGCCCGCCTTGGGATCGGTCTTGGCGACGACGACGATAAAGTTGGCGAGCTGGCCGTTGGAGATGAAGGTTTTCGAGCCATTGATCCGATAGCCGTTCCCATCGCGCAAGGCGGTGGTGCGGATCGCCTTGAGATCGGAGCCGGCGCCGGGCTCGCTCATGGCGATGGCCGAGACGAGCTCGCCCGAACACAGGCGCGGCAACCATTCGCGCCGCTGTTCCTCCGTCCCATGCAACTGGATGTACGGCAGCACGATGACGTTGTGCAGCTGGAGCGCGAAGCCTTCGACGCCGTTGCGGGCGATCTGCTGGACGAGCACCACGTCATGGCGGAAATCGCCGCCGGCGCCGCCATACGCCTCCGGGATGCTGACGCCGAGCAGGCCCATTTCGCCGGCGCGCGTCCAGACCTCGCGCTCGACCTGGCCGGCTTCGCGCCATTTGGCTACCCGTTCGGGAGGCGCCTCCCGCTTGAAGAATTTCGCGGCGGCGTCCGAAAATATCTGTATGTCCGGATCGAGCATGAAGTCGGGCTCCGGCACCGTGAGAACACCCATGCAACATCCTTTTTTCACTTGTACGCCCGCGGACAGGCAGCGGACTGATTTACGGTCAATGACTAGGTTAGACAACTATAGACGGCGAAAAGCCGAAGAACACCGGCGGCAGGCACTCCTCCCCAGCCCTTCAATCCATCTGCAAGCCGAAATCTGAAAACACCGGCAGGCGCTTCTCCCGGTCAGCCGCCAAGGTTTCCGCGTGCGCCTCTGACGCCAGCAGGGCACCTTGCTCGACGGACTCGGCCATTAGGATGGCGCCCGCGTCGGCATCCGCGCTCAGGTTCAGCAGCCGTTTGGCCGCGCGCATGGCGGCCGGGCTGGACGCCGCGATCTGGCGCGCCATCGCCATCGCCTCCGTATGCGGATCACCGGCAGTGCGTGTCACCACGCCCAGGCGCGCGCCTTCCTCGCCAGTGAAGCGGCGCGCGGTGAAGACGATGTCACGGGCGACGTCGTTCCGCACCAAGCCGCGCAGCAGCGCGATGCCGGCGACGTCCGGCGCCAGCCCCCAGCGCATTTCCATCATCGACAATTGCGCGTCGGCCGTGGCGATGCGGATATCGGCGCCGAGCATGATCTGAAAGCCGCCGCCGAAGGCGAAACCATGCACCGCGGCGATGACCGGCATGGGCAGGCTGCGCCATCCCCAGGCGGCGTTCTGAAACACGTTGGCGGCGCCATGCGTGCGCGGCGCCAGATCTTGCAAAGCGGGGTTGCTGGACAGGCTGTCGAGGTCCACGCCGACGCAGAAGCCGCGACCCTCTCCTGACAGCACCACGCAGCGCACCCGCGTGTCCGCGCCGAGCGCATCAATCGTTTCGGCTATGCCTTCGAACATGGCCTGGTCGAGCGCGTTGATCTTTTCGGGACGCGACAGCCGCACGTCGGCCACACCGTTGTCCAGGCTGATGCTTACTCTGTCCGACATTGCGGATCCTTCGTTGCTGTCACACCGCTTTTTCAAGAAAGGCTGGGGCGGATGTGCCATCCCCCCCAGACCCCCCGTCATTCATTAAGGCGAGGCTCCATAATCGACGGGGGGTTTGGGGGGGATGGCTCATCCCCCCCAAACCTTCCTGATTAAACGCTGACATTTACGATGCGCCAAAACTTTGCGCGGAGCCGCCGGTCAGCATCGATCCGCCGTCGCATTCCATAATGGCGCCGGTGATGTAGCGCGCGCCGGGACTGGCCAGGAACAGCGCCAGTTCGGCGATGTCTCGCTTCTCGCCATAGACACCAAGCGGAATAGTGCGCTTGTAGGCGGCTTCGGACTCCGGCGTGGGTGTCAGGCGGCGCATGCCTTCCGTGTCGGCGATCGGGCCGGGCGAAATCGCGTTGACCCGCACGCCTTCCGGCCCCCATTCCATGGCCAGGCATTTGGTCACCATATTGATCCCCGCCTTGGCCGCGCAGACATGGACTTGATTTATCATCGGCTGCACCGCCTGCCCGGCGGTGATCGATATGAGCGAGGCTCCCGGCCGCCGCAGATATTGGAACGAGGCGCGCAGCACGTTGAACGTGCCGAGCAGGTCGATGTCGATCACGGTCTTGAACCCGTTCGCCGACATGCCGAGCGCGGGTGCGACGAAATTGCCGGCTGCCCCGGACAGCACCACGTCGATATCGCCGTAGCGCTCGCGTGTGGCGGCCAGGGCACGATCGATCGCCGCGAAATCGCGCACGTCGGCGGCCATGCCGGCGGCGTCGTGCCCGGCGTCGCGCAAACCTTGCGCTGCCGCCTCGATCTTTTCGGCCGAGCGGCTGATCAGCACGACCTTGGCACCCGCTGCGGCGAAGCCGAGAGCCACGCCCAAATTGATGCCGCTCGATGCACCGGCGACGAAGGCCACCTTGCCTGCCAAAATTCCGTCACGCAGCGCCATGGTCATTTCGCAAATCCTCCAATACCCACCTGCGGTGAGACGGGTCCCCGCAACCCCCGTCAATCATGGGGCCTTAATTAAAGTAATGACGGGGGATTTGGGGGGGATGGCACATCTCCCCCAATCTTCCTTTCGCCTTGCGTCTGTCGTTCTACGGAGACTTCGGATTGCCCGCTCAAATAGCGCGGCTGATCACTTCCTTCATGATCTCGCTAGTGCCGCCGAAGATCCGCGTCACCCGCGCATCCCGCCACAGCCGTGCGACGAGGTACTCGTTCATGTAGCCGGCGCCGCCGTGCAATTGCAGCGCGGCGTCGATCACCCGCCCCTGCATTTCGGTGTGCCACAGCTTGGCCGCCGACGCCTCGGCGGTCGTCAGCTTGCCCTGCACGTGCCGGCGCAACGCCCAGTCAAGATGCGCCCAGCCCACCTGCAATTGCGCCTTGAGGTCGGCCAAGGAGAATTTGGTGTTTTGAAACTCGAACACCGTCTTGCCGAAGGCGCGACGATCCTTGACGAAGGTGACCGCCTCGTCAAAGGCGCGCTGGGCGGCGGCCTGGGCCGAGACGGCGATCGACAGCCGCTCCTGCGGCAACTGGCTCATTAGATAGATGAAGCCCCTGTTTTCCTCGCCCAGGCAATTGGTCATCGGCACGCGCACGTCCTGGAAGAACAATTCGGACGTGTCGGCGGAATGCTGGCCGATCTTGTCGAGGTTGCGGCCGCGCGCGAAGCCTTCCACGTCGCGATCGACCAGGATCAGCGACGTGCCCTTGGCCCCGAGCTCCGGCTCGGTTTTGGCCACGACGATGACGAGATCGGCCAATTGTCCGTTGGTGATGTAGGTCTTCGATCCGTTGATCACGTAGTGGTTGCCGTCACGCCTTGCGGTCGTGCGTATGCCCTGCAGGTCGGAGCCCGCGCCCGGCTCGGTCATGGCGATGGCGGTGATGATCTCCCCGGACACCATCCCGGGGAGGTAGCGCTCCTTCTGCTCCGGCGAGCCGTATTTCTCGATATATTCGGCGACGATGTCCGATTGCAGCGTGATGCCGGCCGACGAGCCTGCATAGGCGAGTTCCTCGGCGACGACGGCGTTGTAGCCGAAATCGAGGCCCAAGCCGCCATTTTCCTCCTTGACGGTGGGGCACAGCATGCCCGCCTCGCCGCAGGCGCGCCAGAATGGCCGGTCCACCATGCTGTCCGATTCGAAACGCTCCAGATTGGGGATCAGGGCCCGGTCGAACACGCGGCGGACCGTGTCGCGGAACATGTCGTGACTGTCGTCGTAGGCAGCACGGAACGAAGTATCGAGCATCCTGGTCTCCCGGCGTTCAGGCGTTCTGGTTGCCCCGATATAGCGGCCTAGGCTTGCCGAGGAAGGCCTTCATCGGCTTCTTGTCGTCCGGCGCCGTGCAGAGCAACATCTCGCCATCTCCACGCATCGGGCGGCCATTAGCCCCGGGTGCTGCTCAGCTGCCAGTGGCGAGCCATCATCTGGGCCGCCTTTTCGGCAAGTTGCCTGGGCACATCCGGGAACATCGCCATGCCGCCGCTCCCCGGCAAGGCGATCACGGCGGTCGCCTTGACCGTCTCCTCGCCGCGTTGATTGGTGAAGCGGACGGCCACGTCAACGAGCCTCTGACCGCCTTCCTCGCGCTTGCCCGTCACCTCTCCGGTGATGGTCTGCGTGTCGCCGATATAGTTGAACTTGCGGATTTCGTCCTGCACGTGCAGCACGATGCCGTCGTCGCCGCACCAGTCGGTCAGGTAGTGATAGAGGTAATTTTCCCGCATCACGCCGTAATCATAGGCCATGGGATTGCCGATCGCCTGCGCCCAGACCGGATCCCAGTGCAGGCGCTGGGCGACGTCGGGAACGCCATACTCGTTCTTGATGTAGAATGGCGCGATGCGCTTGCGGTTGTGGTGCGCGAGTCGCCCCACCGTGGGCGCATACGGCACGAAGCCGTAGCCGCCGGCATGAAAGCAGATCACGTCGGTGACGGTCAGCGGCCCCTTGGCCATGGTGCCGAGGCTGTCGCCCAACTGCACGGCGCCGAAATCGCGCGGCCTGGCGCCCTGCACCTGCTCGGCGGCATAGATCTCGTCGATTTTGGCGATGTCGGCATCGGTGTAGGTGGCGGGCTTGATGTCGGAATATTTGCCCTTCTTGGCGGCGGTCTTGCGCTCGGTCAGCACGCGCAAGATGCGATAGACCGCGACAACCTCGGCCCGCTGGTTGACCTTCACGTCGCGCCGCACGGTGATCACCGAACGGCCGGCGAATTCAGATTGCTTGACCTCGCAGCTCTCATCGCCGTTGAAGCTGTAGAGCGTGTCGCCCGGGTTGATCGGCCGGTACCAATCCCAGGTCGAGCCGGACACGAAGACATGGATGCCGCGAAACAGCGATTTGCGCAGCGCCTTGATGTTGTCGGGGACCGGGTCGCCCTTCATCGGCGCGTTAATGATGCCGGCCATCATGCCGGGCGCGATCACGCCGCCCCAGCGCGTGGCCCGCGCGTACTCCGGATCGCAATGCAGCGGATTGTCGTTGCCGACGCCATGCGCGAAATTGCGGATCGTGTCGGTGGTCGCGGTCTGCACGTATTCGCGCTCGCGCGACGCCTGGTCGAAGCCCAGCAGCTTGTTCTGGCGCTCTATGTCTTCATCGGTGATCTGGTATTGCGTGGCTTTCTGCCACTCGTCGCTTTCAAGGATGCTCGCGGACATCGTCTTCCCCAGTCAGCTTGCTTCTGCGTAATCGTCGAACAGCGCGCGCACCTGCGGCAAAGCGGGCTTCAGGGACGGCGTGCGCGGCACGTCCTGCACGAACAGGAACCGTACCGGAACCTGGTAGGGCAGCAGCTTTTCACGCGCGAAGGCCGAAAGCGCCTCTTGCGAGGGCGCCGGCACGCCGGTCTTCAGCATCACCGCGGCGACCGGCACAGCGCCCAGGCGGCGGTCCGGCACGCCGACGACGACGGCCTCGCGCACGCCCGGAAACTTCTCCAGCGTCTGGGCCACGTCGTCGGGATGCACCTTGAAGCCGCCGCGGATGATGGCGCTATCGGCGCGGCCGCGGATGAACAGGAAACCGTCGGCATCGATCACCGCGCGATCGGTGGTGCGCAGCCAGTCACCGCCATTGCCGAACTGGTCGGAGCGCATCTCCAGCACGCCTTCCTCGCCGGGCGCCTTTTCGTCGCCGTTGTCGGGATCGACGACGCGGCCGGTGACGCCGGGCTGAAACCGGCCGACGCTGCCCGGCTTGCTCGCGTTGAACATCCTGAAATCCGCCAGCGTCCAGCCGGCGACGGAGCCCGAGAACTCGGTCGCGCCATAGTTCTGCAGCACCGGGATGCCGTAGCGCTCCCAGAACTCCGCGGTAATCGCGGGATCCAGCGGTGCTGCGCCGGTGCGAATCGCGGTCAGGCTGGCCAGGTCCTCGCGCGGCACGTTCGCGTCCAGGATCATGCGCAGGCCGGCTGGTACGGCGCCCGCCACCTTGGGCCGGTGCCTGATGATCGCCTCGACCCAGTTCGCCACGGAGAACTTCTCCAGCAGGCAGGCTTTGCGACCGCCCAGGATGCAGGTCAGCGCGCCCCACAAGCCGCCGATATGGGTCATCGGGTTGCTCAGGATCTGCGTGCCGGCCCGTAGCTTGGGCGGCTCGTCCGGCCGCCGGTTGCGCTCGTAGGACATTGCGCTGGTGAAGCTGCTTTCGAACGCCGCGCGCTTGAGCGGCACGCGCTTGGGCGCGCCGGTGGTGCCGCTGGTAAGCATCTCGATGATCACACCCGGTTCGGCGATGCGCAGGTCGACGCCGGTGGGCCGCTCCAACCCGGGCACCAGACGCGCACCCTCTAGGATGCCGGGTAGGTCGATTACCGCGGTGCCCGCCTCGCGCAGCGCGTCCACAACACCCGGCCGTGCGAGGTCGGCGCTTTCGGCCACGACCACGCCCAGCTTCAGCCCGCGCAGATCCTGGGTAAGCCGCTCGTCAGGCAGCAGCGGGTTGATCGACACCATGCAGGCATCCTCGGCCACCGCCGTCAACACGGCCGCTAGCGCCGAAGGCCGATTGCGCACCATGACGCCGACTCTGGCGGCAGGGCCCAGCCCGATTTCGGCCAGCGCCTGTTGGATCGCGGCAATGGTCGCGCCGAGTTCGCCCCAGCTATGCCAGGTGCCTCGGAAGTCGATGACGTCCGCTTCCGGTTCGATCGCCAGCACACCGGTGAGCAGGTCGGAAAATACCGTCA
>CAXUNZ010000002.1:45790-49058 GCA_964252525.1 uncultured Acetobacteraceae bacterium | reverse complement strand
ATACCGTCATGCCGAACGCCGCCTCCTCATGCCGCTTATATAACTAGGTTAGCTTGCCGAGCTGGCGTATGCAAGGTCTTGGAGCGGCTCGCAGGCCGGCTTGCTGTCTCAGCGCTTCCTCGGATCGCTGGCGACATTGCCGGCATACCTGCGCCGCGGCCAGGTTACCTACTCAGGAGCATCGCAATCCAAGACTGGGCCCAGCTGCGCCTGACTGTGATGGCGGCGCCGATGATCATCGCCTCCAACCTCGCGCTGACGATCGCGGCGTGCCGGGCTGGGATCATCGGGGCCTTTCCGGCCGGCAACGCGCGCCGCTGGAGGAGCTGGGCACATGGCTGCAAGCGCTGCGCGAGGCCGAGCGGGAAAGCCTTGGTCAAAGCCGCTTTTCACGCCGTTCTGTGTCAACTTGACCTCGTCCAGCGCCATGGACGCGGCAATGCGGCGGGCGCGGCTCGCCAGTTGCGCCCGCTACCGCGTCCCGCTGGTGCTGACCAATCTCGGCGACCCGCGCGAGGAGGTGATCGCGGCGCATGACTGGGGTGGTCTCGTGTTCCACGACGTAACCACACTCCGCTTCGCGGAGAAGGCGATCGCCGCGGGGGTGGACGGCCTGATGCTGGTCTGCGCCGGGGCGGCCGGTCACGGCGGCACGTGCAATCCGTTCGCGTTCCTGCCGCGGGTGCGCCGCCTGTTCGACGGCTTCATCATACTGGCGGGCGGCATCGCCGACGGGCGGGGCGTCGCCGCCGCGCTGGCGCTTGGCGCCGATTTGGCGGTCATGGGGACGTGTTTCATCGCGACCCAGGAATCGGGCGTCGCACACGGGCACAAGGCGATGCTGGTCCGCGCCGGCGCCGAGGACGTGCTGTTCACCGACACCATCGTTGGACTGCCCGCGAATTTCCTCACACCCTCGATGCGCGAAGCCGGCTGGACCCGGAGCAGCTGCCGGCGCCGCTCGCCCGCCATCGCCCGAACCTGCCGCCCGGTGTCAAGCCCTGGAAGACGGTGTGGAGCGGCGGCCATATGGTGGCGCTGATCGACGACGTGCCGAGCGTCGCCGAGCTGGTCGGCCGCTTGGCAGCCGATTTTGACGCTGCTGGAGCGATTGGGGATTGGCGCGCCAAACTCGCGTGTAAGCTCATTGTCGCCGCGACATGAAACCCGTTTCCGTTCATGAGTCCGCGACAGCAAGATCAAAAATCTTGTGCTTCTTTTCTGTAGAGAAGAAGGCCTTGCCTTTCATCCTGCTACGTCAGCCCGTCCGTCCCGCGCGCCATCGCGCGCAGCGTGTGCTTCAAGACCTTTCCCGTCGCGTTGCGCGGCATGGCGTCGATAATGGCGATCTGTTCGGGGGTTTTCTGGCGCGACATGCCGGCGGCGGCGAAATGCGACCTGACCTCATCCAGCGTCATCGCCATGCCGGGCCGCAGCACCAGGCAGGCCCGTACCACCTCGCCCATGCGCCTATCCGGCGCGGCGACGACCGCCGCCTCGGCGATGGCGGGGTGGGTCAGCAGCATGTCCTCGACTTCGCGAGAGGAGATGTTCTCGCCGCCACGGATGATGACGTCCTTCTTGCGGTCGGCGATGACGAGGAACCCGTCCGGATCCATCCGGCCGATGTCGCCGGACCGGTACCAGCCACCCGGCAGGAAGGCGGCCGCGTTCAGGTCCGGATCCAGATAGCCGAGGAACAGCTCGGGCCCGCGCGAGACGATCTCGCCAGCGCCTTCAGCAACGTCCCGGCCCTCGTCGTCGACGATGCGGAGCTGGCATCCGGTCATCAGCCGCCCCTCCGTGGACAGGCGCTTGTCCAGCGCGTCGGATGGATCGCCCGCGGTCACCGTCGGGTGCTCGGTCGAGCCATAGCTGCGGAAGGTTGCCAGCCCGCGCGCGGCGCAGCGGGCGACCAGTGCAGAGGGCACCGGCGCCGCGCCCAGCGTGTACGTCGTCAGGCTGGACAGGGCGCATCCCTGACTCTCGGCGGCATCCAGCAACCCCGCCAGGTGGAACGGCGTGCCCGAGGACGTGGTCACCTGATGACGGTCGATCAGCATGGCCGCCTGCGCCGGATCCCAGCTGTCCATGGCGACCAACGGTAAGCCGTCGGTGAGGAAGCGGAGCATCTGGCAGGCACCGGCGATATGCCCGGGCGGCCAGGGCGTCAGCACCACCTCCTCGACACCGCGGCACCGCCTAATTTGCGAAAAGGCGCTGATCTCGGCCAGCAGCGTGCGGTTGCTGTGCAGGACGCCCTTGGGGTCAGCGGTGGTGCCGGACGTGTAGATGAGCATTGCGAGATCGGCGGCGCCGCGCGGCACCGGCGGCGCCGCCTCACAGCCCTGCACCAGATCCTTCCACTGCAGGCACCCCGGCCAAGCGGTCCCGATGACGACTTGTCCGGCCAGGTCGGGCAACGCGCCACATCGCGCCAGCACCTCCGCATAGGAGGTGCGGCGCCACTGGTCCGGCGTAATGATCAGCCGCGCCCGCGATTGGCGCAGGACGAAGCCGAGCTCCTTGGCTCCGTAGCTGGCGACGATCGGCAGCAGCACCGCGCCCGCCTGCGCCACGGCAACGCAGGCGACGAGCCACTCGCGCCAGGCCGGCAACTGCACGGCGATGACGTCGCCTTGTGCGACACACGCCGCGCGAAGGTGTTCGCCCATGATCCGGCCCTCGCGGACCACCTCTGCCAGGGTGGTGTCGGCTGGGTGAGACTCGGAGGCGACGACGAGCCGCGTGGCCGGCATCGCCTCGGCGGCGCTGATCATCGCATCGATCAGGCTGCGCTCGGCGGTGAAAGTCCGTTGCATCATAGCGGTCAATAGTGCCGCGACCGCGCCTTGCCGCCGCGCGCTGCGTCAATCACCATCCCGCCATGTCCGCCGCCCTGGCCCGGTGCAGCGCGGGGCTGCCAAGATACGCACGGTCGAACAAGGCGCGGCGGAACCAGGTGTTCAGCCCGTATTCCCACGAGTAGCCGATGCCGCCATGTGTCGCGACCGCGGCACGGGTGACGGCGACGAAGCGGTCGGGAACTCCGGCCACGGGCGGCTCGAGACCGACGAAACCGGCGCTGTCGAGTGCGCGCGCCAGCGGGATGGCCCACCAGTCGAAGCCCGGCGACCCCATGTCGACGGTAATCGCGGCGTCGGTCTCGCGAAACACATCGAGCAGCCCGCCATCCGACTCGAAGCGAAAGCGCGAGTTGTCCGTCTCCCGCGCGAGGGCCGCCGCCACGCAGCGCGTGCCGTTGCCG
>CAXUNZ010000002.1:27258-45780 GCA_964252525.1 uncultured Acetobacteraceae bacterium | reverse complement strand
CGGCACGGGTGACGGCGACGAAGCGGTCGGCGATGTGCGCCTTGGCCATGGCGGCGGCCCGGGACGCGTCATCCAGCGCCGCATCATGGGCGTAGCCGGCGTACCATAGCAGCGCGCGCGAGGGTTCCACGTCCATTGCCATGGCGGCGAGCTGGTGCTTCAGCGCCTGGAAGCGGCCGATCGGCTGGCCGAACTGCTCCCGCTCCTTGGCATAGGCGACGGAGAGGTCGACGCAGTGTTGCGCGCCGCCCAGCGCGTCGGCCGCGGTCAGGACCAGCGCCGCGTCAAAGAAACGCGCGACCCGTGCATCGCCGGGCGGCAGGAGCGGCGTGGCCGGCGCAGCCTCGAAGGTGACGGTGCTAGCCAGGCGGCTGCGATCCGAGCCGGGGATGGGCGCCACGGCAAAACCCGGGCCGGCTTCGGCCAGAGCGAGGCCGCCGCCCGCCGTGCCCACCACGAAGAGCTGTGCCGCGCCGGCGGCCGGCACGAACCGGACGCTGCCGGACAGGCCGCCGTCCAGCGCCAGGCTCGCGACCATTTCGCCGCTGGCGATCCTGCCAAGCCAAATCTCGGACGCCTGCCCGCCGGCGACGGACACCGCAAGGCCGGCGAGCAGATGCGGCACGATGGGGCCGATGGCGGCGCCCCCGCCCAGCACCTCTACGGCCATCGCCAGGTCGAGCAGGCCGAGGCCGCTGCCGCCCACCGCCTCGGGCAAAGCGAGGCCGCCTAGGCCGAGCGTCATCAGCGCGTCCCAGCTCGGGCGGTCGATCTCCACCGGCTCGGCGAGCAACGCGCGCCGGCGCGCGGCGGGGAGCGCGTCGGCCAGCGCGCCGCGCAGCGTGTCCTGGATGGCGAGCTGTTCTTCGGAGGGGTGGAATCTCATCAGGAAAGGTCTTCTTTTCTGAAAAAAAGAAGCAAAAGACCTTTGCTTATTGGGCGCGCTCTTTCCGCCCGGCGCGTACCAGGAGCAAAAGTTTTTTGGTCCTTTTTTTCAAAAAAGGACTGCTTCCTTCTCACGATGTGCTCTCCGCCGCCAAATCCCGTGGCAGCCCAAGCCCCCGCTCGGCAATCACGTTGCGCTGGATGTTCGTGGTTCCACCAGCAATCGAATTGCCCAACGACCCCATGATCTGGTCCAGCCATTTCTCCGGTCCACGGCCGCGCGTGCCGGAAGGCGCCGGCTCGACCATCGCCTCGTCACCGATCAGTTCCTGCGCCAGCAAGGCGATGTCGTGGCCTGTCTCGGTCAGCAGCAGCTTCATCATCAGGCCGACCAGGCCCGGCGGCTCGTTCGCCGCGGCCAGGGAGAACAGGCGGTAGCTGGAAGTGCGGTGTGCTAGGACATATCCTTCGATGCGCGCCAGGGCCTGGCGGATTTCCGGATCCTTGATCGCCGGTTGGCCGAAGCGTTTTACCTCGCGCGCCAGTTCGACCAACTTGGCGAATTGCGCGCCGAGTGAATCGGCCGAGCCGATACTGGCGCGTTCGTGCTTCAGCGTGGTGCGCGAGACTTGCCAGCCCTCGCCACGTTCGCCGACGATCCAGTCGGCCGGCGTGCGGACATTGTCGAAAAAGAATTCGTAGAAGCCGGCATCGCCCGTCATCTGGCGGATCGGCCGGCGGGTGACGCCGGGCTGGTCCAGATCGATCAGCAGGTAGGAAATGCCGTCATGCTTGGCGGCCTGCGGCTCGGTGCGGATCAGCGCGAACATGTGCGTCGCGCGGTCGCCCTGGCTGGTCCAGATCTTCTGGCCGTTGATCACCCAGTAACCGTCCACCAGCTCGCCGCGGCACCGGACAGAAGCGAGGTCCGAGCCGCTGCCGGGCTCGGAGTAGCCCTGGCCCCACAAGAATTCGCCAGCCATCGTGGGCGGAATGAAACGGACCTTCTGCGCCTCCGTACCGCGCTCCAGCAGGGTCGGCACCAGCATGCTCATGCCGTTGCCGCCGACCTCCATCGGCGCGCGCGCGCGGCCGAACGCCTCACGGATCACCTGCGCGCGCACCACGTCCGCCTGCTGATCCGCACCGCCATACGCCGCGGGGATGTTTCGGTAGAGATAGCCGCGCTGTGTCGCTTCCTTGCGGAACGCGGCGACGTAGTCCTTCAGCGCGGCGCCGCGAAGCTCGCCCGGCTGCCAATGCGCGCGCAGGAAGGCGGTGACCTCGCCACGGAATGCCTCGGCTTGCGGGCCGTAGCTCAGATCCATCGACATGTCCTCCGCCTATCCGGCTTTGTCCTTCATTGCCTTGTGGATGATGGCCGTGGCCGCGGTTGACAGGCCCATGTTCAGCGCTTCGTGGTCCAGCGCGGCCTCGAAAATGCCATCCTCGGCCATGTTCAGGTTCGCCTTCATGTAGCGCCAGCTCATGCGCGGGCCGGCGGCCATCTTCCTGGCCTGCGCCAGGGTAGCGGCGCGCAGCTCGGTATCGGGGAAGACCCGCGTGTAGATGCCGCGTGCCAGCGCCTGCTCGGCGGTCAGCTGCTCGCCCAGGAAGAACAGCTCGCGCGCCGCGCCGGCGCCGAGGATCTTGGTCCAGAACCAGGTGGAGCCGAAATCGCCCGAGGCGCCGATGCGGTCGAAGGCGGAGAGGAAGGTGGCCGACATGCCGGCGAAGCGCAGGTCGCACGCGCCCGCGATGCCGATACCGGCGCCCGCCACCGGCCCGTTCACCATGGCGATGGCGGGCTTGGGCATTTCGTGCAGCAGCCGCGAGGTTTCCATGAAGCCGCGCAGCCGCGCGAAACCTTGCTCCACGCGGCCGCCGCGCGCGGCGTCCACCACGACCTCCTCGCGGCTGCCCTTGATGTCGCCGCCCGAACAGAACCCGCGCCCGGCGCCGGTCACCACCACGCATCCGACCGCGGGATCGCGCGCCGCGTCGGCCACCGCGTCCACAAGTTGCGACATGATGGAAGCGACGAGCGCGTTCAGCCGCTCCGGCCGGTTGAGCGTGATGACGGCGACGCCGTCCGTGTGCTCGACCAGCACTTCGGCTGGCGGTTCGGCCGTGGCGCTGGCCGGCGCATCATCCATGTCAAACCCTCAGCACTCGCTAGTGGCTGCCTGCGGCATGCCAGCGTCCGGTTGGATGAACGTTGATGGTACACCTAGGCAGACAGGTCAAGGACGGTTATGCCTTTTGGTGATGCCGCGGGAGGGCGCGCCGATGGACTACACCACCATCATCGTTGAAACCGGCGGTCACGTGGCGACGGTGACCATTAACCGGCCCGCTTCGATGAATGCGTTCACCCGCGCGATGCTGGACGAATTCCAGCATTTCTGGCGTCACGCGGCCGAGGACGACGACATCCACGCCGTGATCGTGCGCGCCGCGCCCGGACGCGCCTTTTCCACCGGCGTTGACGTCAAGGCGGCGCAGGCGCCCGGCGGCGCCATCATGCACGGGAATGTCTGGACCGCCGCCGACCCGGGAGAAAAGCTCGGTCCCAAGGCCAATCGCTGCTGGAAGCCGGTGATTGCCGCCATCCACGGCATGTGCGCGGGGGGCGCCTTTTACTGGCTAAACGAAAGCGACATCCTGATCTGCTCGGAAGACGCCAGCTTCTTCGACCCGCACGTCACCTACGGCATGGTGGCCGCCCTCGAGCCGATCGGCGCCACATACCGCATGCCCTATAACGACGTGATGCGGATGGCGCTGCTGGGCAACGACGAGCGCATTTCGGCGGCCACTGCTTTGCGCATCGGGCTAGTGAGCGAGGTTGTGGCCAATGATGCGTTGTGGGACCGCGCCCGGAGCCTGGCCGACATCATCGCGGCCAAGCCGCCGGCCGCCATCCAGGGCACGGTGCGGGCGATCTGGGAGTCGCTCGATACCAACCGCACGACGGCGATGCAGACGGCGCTGAAATACTGCCAGATCGGCAATCCGATCGGAACGGCGCAGGTGGACCGGTGGGCGGTGATGGGAAAGACCAAGACCTACACTGTCAGATAGACAGGATTTGCTCTGGTTGAGCCCTGGACGTGCACAAAGCGGAACGCTGAGCGCGGATGGTTCTAGTCTTCCGTGATTCCCGCCAGGTCCTTGGCGTAGCCCTTCTTCCGCTCCACCTCCATTCCCCGCAGGATCTGGATGCGTTGCGCCTGCGGGCTGCCCGCGCCGTGCAAGGATTCGGTGAGATATCCCACCGCATTGCGGCCGAGCGTCATGTTCTCGATCAGCCGCAGCATGCGCTGGCGGTGTTCCACCGGAACATTGGCGCGGCCTTGCAGGTATTTGCGCAGGATCGGCCCGGTCACCTCGCTATCGAAATCCTGCTCAGAGGGTAAGGTCACCATCAATCCGCCGGCGAGGTCCTGCGCCAGGCGCGCGATCTCATAGGGAAAGCGCGTGACGTTGTGCTTGCACACATTGGCCAGCATCGCGTCGTTCATGTAGATGCCGGAGGCGAGCGGCCTGGCCTCATGCGAGGAGGCGATCGCGCTGGAATAGATCGTCTCGTTCAGATGCGTCATTTCCACCAGCTTGTCCTTGACATGGCTGGCGCCGTCGGCACCGTTAAATTCGGCGATGGCGGCCGCCGCGCCCACCATCACGTCGCCCAGCCCGGTTTTGCAGACATAGCTGGCGCGGTGATAGGCGGTGAATCGCGCCACCATGTCCTGTGCGAATTCGTATTCGCCGTCCATCAGCACGTGTTCCCAGGGAATGAAAACATCCTCGAACACCACCAGCGTTTCCTGGCCGCCATATCTGGCGTTGCCCTTGTCGATATCTCCGGCTTCCATGGCGCGCGTGTCGCAAGATTGGCGGCCGTAGATGTAGGTCAGTCCGGCCGCGTCTCCCGGTACCATGCCGACCACCGCCCAGTCGGCGTCGAGCGGACCGAGATTCATCGTCGGCATGACGCAGATCCAATGCGAATTCAGACCACCCGTCATGTGCGCCTTGGCGCCGCTGACGTATAGGCCGGCCTCCGTGCGCCGCGTCACGCGCATGAACAGGTCCGGGTCCGCCTGTTCGCTCGGCCGTTTGGACCGGTCGCCCTTGGGGTCGGTCATGCCGGCGCCGATGATGATATTGGCGCGCTGCGCGAAACGCATGAAATCCAGATAGCGCGCATGGTAGGACGTGCCGTGTTTCCGGTCGATATCGTAGGTGATGGAGTGAAGCACGCTGATCGTGTCCAGCCCGGCGCAGCGCTGGAAGCAGGTGCCGGTCAATTGGCCTAACAGGCTGCGGAAATTCGATTTCGCGGCAGCGGCCACGCAATCTTAATTTGCTGGAGGGAGCAAGTGGCGCACGAATATGTCGCGGAAACTTCTACTGGCGTTCTTTTGCAACTAATGTTGCGCCGTCGTTGCCGAATTTCCGCAGCCTGCTAAACGGCGCTGCATGCGGTTCTTCATGACCAAATCGTCCGGCGAACCCACGATATGCAGGAAACGGTTCACCCGCGCCTCGATCAGCGGCGACCAGGCGGTGGCAAGCGCCGGGTCTTCGATGGCCAGGTCGTAGGTCGCGCGCAGCGCGTTGATGGAGGGCCGGATGATCGGGTGCTCGACCGGGTGGTCCACGCGCGCGCCGAACAGATAGACGCGCACGTGGCGGCTGCGCAGGCTTTCTATGTAGTCCGCGCCTGTGCGGATCGGCTTGAAGCGCGCCATGCGCTCGGCGACCGTCTCTTCGTGCCTGAAGGCGGTGTCCGCGCCGTCGACGAAAGGCAAGTCCATGGCGTATCCTTCAACAATTCCTGATCCGGTGACTTATGTGACTACCACCTCAACCAGCTTTTTCAAAGCCTGATCTGCTGTCCGTCATCCACGGCCAATATCTGTCCGCGCACGTAGCTCGCCGACTCCGATAAGAGGAATAGGCCCGCGCGCGCAATCTCCTCAGGTTCCGCCACGCGGTCGGTCGGCCGCCCACCCGCTTGGCCCCATTGCGCCATCTGCTCCACGGTCATCAGCGGCTTCATTCCCTCCGTGTTTACCGTGCCGGGAGCGATCGCGTTGACGCGAATATTGGAGGGCGCCAGCTCATGCGCCAAATTGACAGTCAGCCCGTTCACCAGAACCTTGGCGACAGAGTAAAGACCGCTTGCCTGATAGGCGCCGATGGAGCTGACATTGAGGATGGCGCCCTTTCCCGCTTCACGCATGAACGGCACGACCGCGCGCGCCATCCACAACATGCCGTGACCCATGACGTTGATGCTACGCAGATAGGTTTCGGCATCGACATCGATCAGCGAGCGATGCGCCGCGGCGCTGAGCAGGCCTGCGTTGTTGACCAGGTAATCCACGCGCCCGAAACGCGCCTTGGCCGCGGCGGCGCACGCATCGGCCGCTTCGCGCGAGCCGACATCGGTCTGCACGAAGAGCAGCCTATCGGATCCACCCAGGGTCTTTATCGTCTCGTCGGCAACGGCGGCATTGACGTCGGCGATGCAGACATTGGCGCCTGCTTCGCACAGCAGGCGGACATATTGTCTGCCCATGCCCTGGGCGCCGCCGGTGACGATGGCGGTCCTGCCGCTGAATTCTGCGAACATGCGCCGTTCCCCTCAGGCGATAGCCACGGTCTTGTAGCGGACGAATTCATTGATTCCGGCACGGCCGCCTTCCTTGCCGTAACCGCTGATGCCAACGCCGCCGAACGGCACGTGAGGGTTGCCAATCTGCGTGGCGCCGTTGACGTAGACGCCGCCGGCCTTGAGGCGTTCTGACAGGCGATGCACGCGCTTGACGTCGTTGGATTGAATATAGGCAGCCAGCCCGTATTGAGAGTTGTTGGCCATCGCCACAGCCTCGTCCTCGTTGCTGAATTTGGCGATGATCAGGACCGGGCCGAAAATTTCTTTCTGCGCGATCTCGCTGTCGGCGTCCACGTCAATGACAATCGTGGGCGCCACAAAATTCTTGCTGTCGAGCGCGCCGCCGGGACGCCCGCCACCCAGCGCGATCTTGCCGCTTCCCGTTTGGCTGACGCGGTTGAGCATGCCCAGAACCCGCTCGCACGCTGCCTTGTTGATCAATGGACCGACCGCGACACCGTCGTCGAACGGGTCGCCCACTTTGTAGCTTTTGGCGATCGCGACGCATTTTCCGACCACCTCCTGGTAGACGGCTTCATGCACCAGCAGGCGGGTCGGCAAGGCGCAGCCTTGACCGGCCAGGATGCCAATGGTCCATTGCACCGCGCGCTGGCAGGCCGCGTCGATGTCGGTGTCGGGGAACACCAGGCTGGCGGACTTGCCCCCTAGTTCGAGCACCGCGGGCTTGAGCTGATCGGCGCAGGCAATCAGGATCTGCCGTGCCGCGACCGGGCCGCCGGTAAAGCTGATTTTCTCGACCTTTTTGTGCCGCACGAGGGCTTCGCCGGCTTCGATGCCGCCCGGCAAGATACTCAGCACGCCCGGCGGAATGCCCGCCTCGCGCGCCAGCCGCGCGAACAGGTCGGGCGCGAAAGGGGTAATTTCCGCGGGCTTCACGACGACGCAATTGCCTGCGGCAAGCGCTGGTCCCACCTTCATGCCGAGCGAAATCAGCGGGCCGTTCCAGGTGATGATGATGCCGATGACGCCGATCGGCTCGGCCACGGTGTACGCGAATTCGCCGCGGGTATCGAAGGTGGACAGCAGCTGGCCTTCCAGCTTGTCCGCCCAGCCCGCGTAATAGGCGGTCCACTCGGCCGCGATCATGGCGCCGTGGACGCCCATCATGACCGGCGTGCCGCCGTCAAGCGCGGCCCGGGTTGCAAATTCATGCGCGTGTTCGCGGATCAGGGCGGCCAGCTTGACCAGCACGTCGCGGCGCGCTTCCGGCTTGACCATGCGCCAAGTCTTGAACGCCTCGGCCGCGGCTTCGACCGCGCGGTCCATTTCTGCCTTTCCTGCCAGCGGGATGCGCGCCTGCACTTCGCCGCTCCACGGGTGAAGATGCTCGTAAATGCCGCCGGAGCCTTCGGCCACGTCTTCATGGCCGATGCGCAGCATAACCGGCTGCGGCTTCGTCATGTCGTTCATGATATTCTCCTCCCGCATTCGATCAGTATTGTCAGGTCATTTCGATCATCTGAAAATTGGACTTGGATACGCCGCAATCGGGGCAGAACCAATCGTCCGGAACGTCCGCCCAGCGTGTGCCGGGCGCGATGCCATCCTCCGGCCAGCCAGCCGCTTCATCGTAGATAAAACCGCAAAAGAAGCATTGCCACCGCGTGTAGCCTTGTTCAGGCGGCACGAGACGGCGCGCCGCGGGAAGCAGGTTTCGCCCAGACGAGCGGCAGCGAGGTGAGCGTGGCGACCGAACGTGCGCTGACGTGGATTTCCGCGCCCGGCTTGACCGCGAAGTCCGGGATGCGCGGCAGCCATTCCTCGAGAAACACGCGCAGTTCGGCGCGCGCAAGCATCGCACCCAGGCAGCGATGTGCGCCGCCGCCAAAAGTCGCGTGCATGGGCCGGGCGCGATGAAAATCCACCGTCTCGGGATCGTTGAATTTGTGCCCGTCCAGGCCGGCGAGCGGCGTCGGCGCCACGACCATGTCCCCCGCCTTCAACGTCACGCCGTCGATGTCGACGTCGCGGGCCACCTCTCGCGCAAGTACGGCAACCGGAAAGCGGCGCAGCAACTCCTCCAGCGCATTGGGGATCAACTCGGGATGTTCGATCAGCGCATGGCGGTGGGCGGGATGGTCGGCCAGGAAGCGCGCGAAGAAACCGAGCATGGAGGCCACGGTGTCGAGCCCGGCCAGCAGCAACAGCGTGATCATGCCGGACAGTGTCCTGTCGTCAAGCAATTCACCGTCGATGCGCGCCTGAGCCAGCGAGCTGATGAGGTCCGAACCGGGTTTGACGCGGCGTTCGTGCAATTTCTGCAGACCGTAGCCGGCTAGCTTCATCGCCGCCTCACCCCGTGTCTCGGGCGAGTCGCAGCGGAGCATGGCTTCAGCAATGCCGGTGAGCAGCGGCCGGTCACTTGCTGGCAAATCGACCAGCTGCATGAAAATGGCGATCGGCAGGTGTTGCGCGAAGTCGACGACGAACTCGCATTCGCCCCGGTCCTTGAAACCTTCGATCAGCTCGATGGCCAGCGCACGCGCGCGATCGGCCAGCGGCGCCACCGCGCGCGGGGACATGGCATGGGCGATCAGCAGTTGATACTGCTTGTGGTTGGGCGGATCGATTTGCAGCGGCATCAGCTTCGGCACACCGCCCGGCTGACGCGGCACCGTGATGTGGTTGGACGAAAAATTTTCGAATTCGCTGAGCATGCGCTCGATGACGTCGGCTCGGGTGAGCAGCCAATGCCCGCCGTGATGGGGCGTCCACACCAACGGCGGCACAGTGTCGGCAAAACGCTTCAAGCTCAGCTGATATTCGCCGGCCGGTGCCGCGAAATTGTAGATATCGAAATCCACGACCCGCTCTTTCGGCACATGGGCCGGCTTCCCGGCTGTCTGCGCCGTGCTCATTGCCCGTCCCCCATCTTGTGGCAGTCGACCGATTCAAGCGCGCGCGTCAGGAAGCGCGTGACGATCTGGCCTTTTCCCGTGCCGGCAGCGGCGCACGCGTCCTGCAGCACAAGCCCCAAGGTGAGCGCGCGCAAGCTTTGCGCGATGACGGCCACCTCTCCCGGCACGGCGCGGCCCGACTTGGTGAACAAACTTCTCACCAGCGCCTCCACCGTCAGCATCAGCGCGCGGCTATGCTCCCGATACAAAGCGCCAAAGGTCGCGTCCCTACTGGCCTCCAATTGCAGCTCTACCTGCAACAGGCCCATGGCCGGACGCGCGGAATAGCGGTCGAAGCGGGCGGCGAGATGGCCCATGATCTGGTCGAGATTTGGCGCCTGTTCGATCAGGCCCGTCCAGATCGCCACCTCCGCGAGATGGCTTTCATGAACTAGCTCGAGGAGCAGCTCCCTCTTGCTCGCGTAGTTGGCGTAAAACGCGCCGCGGGAAAACCCGGCCGATGCTGAAATGCGACATATCGAGACGGCGCCGATACCGCGCCGCACGAACTCCGACATGGCGGCCTTGCGAATGCGGTGACGGGTCCGGGTCTGGCTTTCAGCGCGGCTGAGGCTAGACATGCGAACTCCCCGAATACACAAGTGTATCTCGGTTCCATGGGCCATGCAACGTGTTGTGGGCGTTTGGACGCGGTATAGATCTTCTTTCTGATCGATCCTTTCGACCCGAAATCCGCAGATTCCAGGCCGTCTGTTTCGACCGGTAAATCCGCCGGCTTGACGGTTCCTACCTGATACAAGATTGTCGATCCACTCTGTGTGGGGCATCGAGCGAACTATGTCCGACTTCAAGCGCTTCGCGGGCAAGGTCGTCATCGTCACCGGTGCGGGGTCTGGCATCGGCGCCGCCACCGCCAGGCGCTTCGCCGCAGAAGGCGCGGAAATCGTGTTTGCCGGCCGGCGTTTGGACAAGCTTCAGGAAGCCACTGTGGGCATAGAGCCGGAACGCGTGCTGGTTCAGCAGACGGATGTGGCAGACGGCGAGGCGGTACGCGCTATGGTCGCCGCCACGGTCGCGCGCTTCGGCGGCCTCGATGTACTCGTGAACAACGCAGGTGTCTCCAAAGGCGGTCCCTTCGTCAGCGCCCCGGAGGCGAACTGGCATTTGGTCATGCGCACCAACGTCGACGGCGTATTCTATGCCTGCCGTGCGGCGATGCCGTTCTTAATCGAACGTCGCGGGTGCATCGTTAACGTGTCGTCGGTCTCCGGTTTGGGTGGCGATTGGGGCGCCAGCTTCTACAACGCCTCGAAGGGCGCCGTGAGCAACCTGACCCGCGCCCTCGCGCTTGAATTCGGCGGCAAGGGTGTTCGGGTCAACGCGGTCAACCCAAGCTTGACCGAGAGCGACATGACCACGCGGATTCTGAAAAGCGAGGCGCTTATGGCGCGCTTCGCCGACCGCATCCCGATCGGGCGCGCCGCCAGAGCTGACGAAGTTGCGGCCGTCATCGCTTTTCTTGCGAGCGAGGATGCAAGCTTTGTAAACGGTGTGAACCTGCCCGTTGATGGCGGCGTAGGAGCGTCGAACGGCCAGCCTAGAACGATCTAGGCTAATGGGACGAACGCGCGGGCGGCGATCACGGTGTTTTCTTTGCGCAGCAAAACGGTGGTGGTGACCGGCGGCGGAAGCGGCATCGGCAAGGGCATTTCGCGCGCCATGGCCCAGGCCGGCGCCGCGGTGGTGATTGCCGGACGGACGGAGAGTGCCCTGCAAGCCACCGCCGACGAAATCCGCGCATCCGGCGCCCGCGTGCTCGCCGTGGTTACCGACATCACGCGCTTTGAGTGTCTGACGAACCTGCGTGCCAGAACGGAAGAGGCATTCGGCAAGATTGATGCCTGGGTGAACAATGCCGGAAGCGCCAGCGCCGCCGATGTCGGGCCGCTGCTGGACCTGGATGAGGGCCAGTGGGACCGCGTCGTTGATTTAAACTTCAAATGGACGTTCTTTGCCTGCCAGGTGGCGGCGCGGGCGATGGCCGAACATGGCGGTTCGATCATTAACGTCACGTCCCGCACTGCCTCCCAACCCTGTCCGATGACCGGCCAATATGGTGCTGCCAAAGCCGGGGTGGAAAGCCTGACCGCGACCATGGCGGTCGAGTGGGGCCATATGAACATCCGCGTAAACGCAATCGCGCCAGGCGTGGTGATGACCGAGCATGCCGGCAGCATGGTCAAGGACAGCACCCGGCGGCGGCAGATAGAGACCGTGCCGTTGCGCCGCCTTGGCCGGGTGGAGGATATCGGGCCACTGGCCGTCTATTTCGCCGCCGATGAGTCCGCGTGGACATCGGGCACTGTGGTGCAGGTGACGGGCGGCAGCCGCATCCCGGTCGGCACGCTAAGCTACTTGCACCATGTCAACAGACGGATTGAGGACGGACAAAGGCCGACTGACATTCTTGGTGATGGAACATTTGGTTCCACCTAGCCGTGAATGCTCGATCGTCCACAATACCGCGTCAGGATCGATCCGCCATTCTGAATGCCTCATCCAACGCTGGGATAGTTGCCGCCGCCATACGCGGCATCGACCGCCGCGCGATCCACAAAACCCACCGGCGTGCGCGGCAAGCTGTCGGCGAACGTCACGATCTTTGGCTTCTTGTATGAGGCGAGCCGTTCGCGGCAAAATTCGATCAGCGCGTCCGCCGAAAAATCGGCGTCAGCTTTGCGCACGACGACGGCCTTGACGTTCTGCGTCCACACCGGATCCGGCACGCCGATGACGCAGACGTCCGCCACGCCATCGTGCTGGCGCAGGCACGCCTCGACCTCTGCCGGATAGATGTTTTCCAGCGCCGATTTGATCATCGCGGTCTTCGGGCCGGTGAACGCAATCGATCCATCCGGCAGACGGCGCCCAAGGTCGTTCGTCCTGTGCCAGCCATCAATGACGCGGCGCGCGTTCTCCGCTGAACGGCGCCAGTAGCCGCACATGACCAAGGGCCCGCGTGCCAGGATTTCGCCCACCTCGCCGTCCGGCACTTCCCGCCCATTGTCATCGGCAATCTTGATCTGCAGGAACGGCGCGGACCGGCCAGCGCCCGACCCGCCGAGCCAGGTCATTACGGTCAAACCGCCGATTTCCGTCTGCCCGTAGCCGCCCATGCGCTGCACCATTGGCGCATCTGCCGGCATAACCATCGGCATACGCCAGTCCGCCATGTCCGGCGTAGCGAACAGGCTGCCGACGTCACGCGATTTACTCTTTAACGCCTCCCGCATCTGCATGATCGTCGGCTGCGGAATATAGGCGTGCGTCAGCCTGTCCGCCTCGATCATGTCGAGCAGCTGCTCGGCATCGACACGCGCCACAAAGGCGCAGCGCCCGCCGGCCAGAAACGTCGCCAGCGTGCCCATCAGAACGCCGAGATGGAACATCGGCCCTGACACAAGATAGCCGCTCTTCTCATCGATCTTCTGTCCCTGCTGCGACAGCATCGCCGTCAGAAGCAGCGACTCATGACTGAGCAGGGCGGCGTTCGGCTCGCCGGAAAAAGCCGCGGTGTAAATCGCCAGCAGCGGCGTGGAGACTTCGACCGGCTCGTACTGGTCGATCGGCTGGCCGGCGGCCACCAACGCTTCGTAGCTCGCCGCGTCCTCGCCGTCATGTTGTATCCAATGACGGTCGGTCAGCCAGCCGCCACGCGTCCTGCGATTGGCCTCGCCGATTTCGGCGTCCTGCCAGAACACGACTTTTGGGTCGAGGTCATGCAGCGTCCGGTCGATCTCGCCGGCCGAGGCGCGCCAGTTCGCGGGGCAGACGATGGCGCCCAGCCTGGCCGACGCCAGCAGGACTTCCAGCACGCGGAAGCTGTTCTGGCCAAGCCAGAGGACGCGCTCACCCTTGCAGACACCGCGTTCGCGCAAAACCGAGGCGAGGCGGTTTACCCGTTCGTCCAATTCGCGAAAGGTGAAGCGATGCGCGCCGTCGACCACGGCTACGCTATCGCGCCGGCCGCGCGCCTGCTCGTGCAGGAGATCGCCCAGGCCGTAGCGGTGGACGTTGAGATAAGGTGCCAAGTCGGGTTGCCGTGTCATGTCAGTCTCATTTTAAGACCTTGAAGAAAGGCTGGGCCTTTTTTCACAACGCAACACGCGGGCCGTAAGCGCCGCTCGGACAAGGTTCCGCAACGATCCGCACGGGCATATCGACGCGTAACCTGTCGAAAGCCTGCGCGCGGTCCAGCCGGCTGGAGACATAGGTGCAATCGCCTTCTGGCTCCAGCTTCCATTCGCGCCCATCGACATGCGCGCCGCCGCCATGGCGCCCCTCGATGGCCAATGCCGGTCCGATCATCGCCCAGCGACGCAGATCAATATCTGCTACGCCGCGCAATTCGTCATAGCCGGCGCCGGACGCCCAGGCGATCTTGCCGCGCAGCAGCGTGAGTGGATCGTGGCCGACGCTGCGCACGGCGTGCAGCACCATAGCGGTGATCACGGCGACGACTGCGACATCGAAGCGGCGGACAATGGACTCCACGCGCGCGCCGTCCCACGGATTGGCCTCGGCGCCGCAGCAGATGACGCCCTTGGAGATCAGCACACGCTCGAACGGCGTCATCTGTGGCATGTCACGCATCGTCGAGGTGATCAGCGCATAGCGGCCGCGCAACGGAAGCTCGGCGCGCAGCACGCGGCGCAGAAAGCTTTCCGTGCGCACCAGCTCGCGCTCGCTCACCGGCATCAGCCGGCGCGTGCCGTTATCGTCGTAGCCGGACACGGCCGCCGGGCGGAGCATGGTCATGGTGCTCATTTCGTCGCCACCCTCGGAATTTTCTGCGGTGGTCCCAATTTCAGCAATTCCTCGGCGGCTACCAAGTCGATGTCCACGGGCACGCCGAGGGCAGCCTGGATGCTTTCCGCCAGCCGCGCGGTCAGCGCGGCGCGGGACACGTCGTCTGCAAGCGCCACCTCGTAGCCGACGCGCAAACGCAACGCATCCATGACCGGCTGCGGACGGATGATCTGGAACAGCGCGCTTTTGGTTTCGGCATGCTGCTCCACCAGGCGCTGGATATCGCGCGGCAGAATCTGCTTGCCTTGCACGGTCGTCTGGTCGCCCTTGCGGCCCATGATCCAGAAACGCAGATGAGTGCGGCCGCAGCTGCATGGGGAATGGTCCATGCGGCACAGATCGCCGGTGCGGAACCGCACCAACGGCGCCCAGGGGTCGTCCAGCGACGTCACCACCAACTCGCCAATATCGCCGTCGGCCACCTGCCTGCCCTGATCATCGAGGTTTTCGCAGAGGGCAAGGTCTTCCCAGGCATGGAAGCCGCTATGCGCGCGGCATTCCATCGCTCCCGTCACGTCGCCCAACGTGGTATAGTCGAAAATCTCGATGCCCCAGCTCCGCGCCAGTGCGGCAAAGCGCGGCGACATCGGCTCGCCGCCGAAGACCGCGCCCTTGATGGAGGCGAAGACGGCGCGGGGATCCTTGTCGGGATGCTGATCGAAATACTTCTCCAGCCCGATCATCATCGGCGTGGAGAGCATGTAGAATATCGTCGGCCGATACGTCTCGATCGCCTCGATCATCAGCGGCAACTCGGCCGGATCGTGCGGCATGATGATCGGCGTGTAGCCGGCATCGCCCAGGAATCCCAGCCGGGACTGGCCGCCGCGGAAGGTGAACATCATGTACGTCACGTAATCGCCGGGCCGGCCGCCGATCTGCCAGAATTCCCGCGCGATTTCAGTTTCGAGCGCGGTGGTGCGCTCGGTCGGCACGGGCGTGGGATCGCCCGTGGTGCCCGACGTGAAGCCGACGACGTTCAGTTCCTCGGGCCCGACGATCTGCAAGCCGCCCATCGGGTCATTGTGCGCGTCCCGGTGCGCGCGGATGCTGTCCTTGTCGATGCACGGGACGCGGGCGCAAAAATCGTCGAGCGACCTGATCGAGGCGGGTGTCACGCCGGCGGCGTCCCAGGTCGCGCGGATCAGTGCCGATTTGTCGTAGATATTTGCAAGCAGCGACAGCACGCGCTGCTCCTGCAACGCGCGCAAGGCGTGGCGCGGCATCGTTTCCACCGCACCGTCAAGGAACTTCATGTCATCGGCAACAGGAGCACCCGCCAACGGCGCGGCGCGCGTCTGCGAAATGATGTCCATTATGGCTTCTTCCTGAAAATCGGCAACGTCCAACCGTCCTTGATCGGCACCCAATCCACCTGCACCGCCATGCCGATCGCCACGTCGCCCGCCGGCATATCCACAAGATTGCTGATCAGCCTGGCGCCGGGCGCGCCGTCCAGATCGACCACCACCGGCACATAGGTGAAGTCCGCGACGTCGGGAAAAGGCGAACGGGTGCAGATGGCGAAGCTGAACACCTTGGCGGTGCCCGGCAAGGTCGGCCATTCTACCTCAGTGCTTTGACAATTGGGGCAGAAGGGCGATGGCGGCATGCGGAACACGCCGCACCGGCGGCATTGGCAGGCGGTGAGGCGATGGTCGCGCGCGGCCTGCCAGAACGGCTCGGTCGCGGGATCGGTGGTGATGCTGATGTGGTCGCCGGGGATGGTGCCGGCGATGCCGTAATTCATCGTCATCGCCTGAGCACCAGGCCGGAGACGGGAATGGAGGCCGGGCCGCCGGTGACGAGCGCAAATTCTGCGCCGGGCACCTGGTTGATGGCCACACCGCGCAATTGCTCCACCGCCTCGCGCACATGCGTCATGCCGATGATGTAGGCCTCCGATAACTGGCCGCCATGCGTGTTCACCGGGATTGATCCGCCCCTGAACCGGATGGCGCCGCTCTCGACAAAAGGTCCACCTTCCCCCTTGGCGCAAAAGCCGTAATCTTCCAATTGCATCACCACCATGGCGCTGAAATGATCGTAGATCAGCGCCACGTCGATGTCCTCGGGGCCGATGCCGGACATTGCCCAAAGCCGGTCGGCCACCGGCTTGTGGCCGGAGGAGGCGAAATGCGGGTCCGGCATGCCCATCCAGCCAAAGGCACGGCCCCAATCCCGGCTGCCGCCATGCGCGCAGCCATGAATATAGACGGGTTTTTGCTTGAGATCTTTCGCGCGTTCGGCGGTCGTGGTGATGAACGCCACCGCGCCGTCCGTCTCCAGGCAGAAATCCAGCCGGCACAGCGGGTCCGCCAGCATGGGCGAGGCGAAATACTCGTCCAGCGTCAACGGCGTGCGGCGCACCGCGGTGGGGCGGGGCATAGCATTCTCGCGCTCGGAAATGACGATTTCGGCAAAGGCCTCGCGGCGCGTGCCGTAGAGATGCATGTGCCGCCGTGCGAGCACCGACATCAAGTGGCCGGGTCCGACCAGGCCGGAGGGTTGCAGAAACGAGTTTTCGGGGCTGGGCGCCACCGCACCGAAGACGGTGCCCAGCCGCTGCTTGATCTGCTGCAGCGCCATGACCGTGACGACGAAATTGGCGTCCTGGTTCATGATCGCTGCGGTCGCCAGCCCTGCCGCACCGGCGGAGCCGCCGCCGCCGCTGGTCAGCGCCGCGGTGAAGGTGATTTCGGGGATGCCGAGCATTTCTATGATGCTTCCGGTATCCATCTTCTCCGTGTAGCCGGCGGAGGCGGACGAATAATAGGCGAAGCCGTCGATCTGCCTAACGTTGATACCGGCATCCTCGCAGGCGCCCAGGATGGCGGTGCCAATCATCTCGTTGATCGTGCGGGGATAGCTCTGGCCACGAACGTAGTACGGTGTCGCACCGACGCCGACGATCGCCGTCTTGTCTTGATTCCGCCAGACCAAACGCACCCTCCGCCGCCTAGCCTTGTAACCGGACAGCGGTTGAGCTGGCCAGGCTGACTCACTTAGTTAGACATCTCTATGCCGCATCGGGCGGTCCTTGTCACCCCCCCATTGTTGCTTGCGCCTAGTTGAAGTGCAGGCGCCTGTTCTTGCCTCGAAAGTAGATCAGCGGATCGCGCCGCGGCTCGAAGCGAACCCTGATCACCCGTCCGACCAAAATCACGTGATCGCCGCCTTCGTGGATCGCGTGGCGAGCGCATTCAAAGCTGGCGAGCGCGTTCTTGATGATTGGGATACTCGTGTCCCACACCTCCCATGGTGTGGCGGCGAACCTGTCCTCGCCGCGCCCGGCGAAGCGCCCGGAGGTGAGCTGCTGGCCGATATGCAGTACGTTGACGCCGAAATGCGCATGCGCTTCGAAGGCGGGCAAGGTGCCGGCGGTGCGGGCCACGCAGACCAGCAGGAGTGGCGGGTCCAGCGAGACCGAGGTGAAGGAGTTGGCGGTCAGCCCGACTGGGCGCCCATTCGCGTCCAGCGTGGTGACCACGGTCACGCCGGTGCCGAAGCAGCCGAGCGCATCGCGCAGCGTGCGCGGATCGGAGCCGGCGCGATACTCGGGCGGCTCGCGCGGCACGCGGCGCTCGAGGAAGTCGAGCAAGACGGCATTGAGCGCCTCGCCGCGATCGACCGCGACGAGATGGCTGGCGCCTTCGATTTTGGTCACTTCGGCGCCGGCGATGCTCCGCGCCAGCTCCTCGACCGCATCGGCGGTCGAGATGGCGCTTTGCGTGCCGCGCACGATCAGCGTCGGCACCGCGACCCGGGCGGACGCGGCCATCAGGCGAGTCGCGACCTGCGCCACATCGATGCCGCCGAGCACGCGCGGATCCCACTCTGTCACGCTTTCCGCGCGCCGGCGCAGAGAGGCGCCAATCCGTTGCATGCCTTCCGCATCCATGCGGGGCGGCGCATCGATCAGCACCAGCCCGGTGGCCAGATGGGCGCCGTCCTCGCCCAGGGCGGCCGTCGCCACCCAGCCGCTCAAGGTCGAGGCGACCAGCACGGGACGGTCGCTCATCTGCGCCAGGACGGCGCGCAGGTCGCCGACGAAGGCGTCTAGGGTATAGCCCCCATCTGGCGCGCGCTCACTCTCGCCATGGCCGCGCAGATCGAGGCAGACGACGTGGCGGCCCGGGGGGGCCCCCGGGGGCCCCCCAGGCCGCCCCCGCTTCATAGTGTTGCCCCCCCCCGGCACAAACA
>CAXUNZ010000002.1:19564-27248 GCA_964252525.1 uncultured Acetobacteraceae bacterium | reverse complement strand
TATCGAGGCAGACGAGGTGGCGGCGGGCGGCGGCCAGGGCGGCCGCGATCGCGGCCGAGCTTTCCTTCGTCTGGCCGCCGCCGGGAAGAACGAGAACGCCTGGCGCGTTGGGATCGCCGTAGAGGTCGGCGGCGAGGCGCAGGCCACCGAAGCCGACAAAATGCTGCATCACCACGCTGAACGTCTCCCGGGAGGCGGAGTCATCCGGGTATTGATTTCCAGAGTCAATCTGAGCAGAGTAGATGGACAACCTAGTAAGCGAACTCGGCTAGTGCTAGAGGTGCGAAATCGTGGGACGGTCCGCTGCTCGTTAGGGCTCGTCTAAACTGAAGACGGGGGTCTGAGGGGGCAGGCACTGCTCCCCCGGTTCTTTGAACTGAATTTGCCGGAACAAAGGAAAGTCCCATGAAGCCATACATCTTCAGCGCCGACAGCCACGTTCGTGAGCCAAACACCCTCTTTACCGACGGACTGCCACCGTCACTCAAACGCCACGCAATCCGCACGATCAAGGAGGGCGACACGCTCATCACCGGCACCGAGGACCGGGTCATTTTCAAGATTCGCCTCAAGGCCAACCCCGATTTCGGTGGCCAGCAGCGCCTGGGCATCCACAACCTGCAAGGCCGGCTGGTGGACATGGAAAAGGATGGGATCGACGCCGAAATCGTCTTTCCTAGCCTGGGCCTCTGGCTTTACGCGATTAGCGAGCCGGAAGCGGAGCTTGCCTCCTGCGAGCTCTACAACAACTGGAATGCGGAGTACCTCGGCGGCCATCTCGACCGCTTCGTGCGCTGCGGCGTTCTGCCCGTCATCGATTTCAACAACACGCTGCGTGAGCTGAAACGCATCGCGTCGATGGGCTTTACCGCCGCCATGCTGCCCTCCATCACCATGGAGGGCATCCCGAAATACAACGACGCGGCGTGGGATCCGGTGTTCCACCTGGCGGGCGAGCTGGGCATCGTCTTCGTGCTGCATACCGGCACGGGCGCCGAGAACGTGGTGAGCGAGCGCGGCCCTGGCGCGGCGGTGATCAACTATTCGTTGCAAATGTCGGACGGCATCACCGCCATCATGTACCTGGTGGCCGGCGGCGTGCTTGACCGCAATCCGAAATCCAAGGTCGCCGTCATCGAGTGCGGGGCGAGTTGGCTGCCGGCGCTGGCCGAGCGCATGGACGAGGTCTACGTCGCCCACGACATTTTCGTGCGGCCGAAGCTCTCGATGATGCCGAGCGCCATCATCAGCCGGCAGGTAAGCGTCTCCTTCCAGCATGACCGCGCGGTGATCATGTCGCGCCACGTTACCGGCACACATTCCATCATGTTCGCGTCCGACTATCCGCATGCGGAAGGCACGTTTCCGCACACGCGCAGCGTCATCGACCATCTGTTCGACGGCATAGACATCACCGAGGACGAGAAAACCGCCATACTCAGCGGCAATGCCAAGCGGCTGTTCCGCATGGGGCAGACGCAAGCGGCGGAGATGCGCACGGCGGCGGAGTAGGGCTGGGTGCAAGCGCCCGCCAGCCCGGCGGGCCACTCTCCGCGGCGCCGGCCGGTATCGATACGCCGCACGTCGACGATCGACACGACATGGCCGGGGGGCCGCGGCAGCGACATGCACATGCAAGGACATGCGCGCGATGTCTTTACTCCAGCCGCGGGGGCCGCGCCGATTATACTTGCCCAGGACCGGCTGGACGTTTGGGCTTCCCCGCTGCGCGAAATATTGCGCATCGGCGCGGAACCGGAGCGGCCGGCCGCCTCCGCCTTGATCGGCAAGCGCGCCGGCAGCCATTTGCGCGCGGCCATCAACGAGGTGTTCCCGGACGAGCAGGAGGCCGGGTCGCCGCTCTATCTCCTGCTCGACGATTTGGCGGGCGCCAGCCTGGTCGCGGGCTGGGCGTGGTCGCAATGGAGCAATAATTGGATGGCGCGTAGCAAGGCGGACGCCACCCCGTCCACCGCCGGCAGGAATGGCCGGATGGAAGGCATATGCACCGGTTTCGCACCCGGTTCCAGCGCGCTCGGCGCGGACGGCCGGCCATCGCCGATGCAAAGTAGCGCGCCTGTTCCGCCCTTGCCGCACCCCGACGATCCTGACGGGTGGCACGAATTGCCCGTCCAGGAGGGCGTTGGCATGCGGCGCGCGCGGCGCATCGATCTTTGGCGGGATGGCGGCGGCACGCTCTACGTGGATGCGGGTTTTCAGGATAGCGCCACGGCGCCAGCCGGTGGGCGGATTGCGGTGCACGAGTACAGCCTGATGGCGACGGCGGACGCGGCATCCGGCAAGCTGACGGCGGTGCATGCACGGCCACATGTGCTGCCGTACCCGGAATGTCCGGGGGCGGCGCCGAATGTGGACCGGCTGATCGGGGAGCCGCTCGCTACCTTGCGGGGTGCCGTGCTGAAGATCCTGGCCGGGACGCTGGGCTGTACGCATTTGAACGATGCGTTGCGGGCGTTGGCGGAGGCGCCGCAACTTGCGGAAAGATTGGAAAAGGCTGGGGGAGCAGTGCCTGCCCCCCCAGACCTCCCGTCTTTTATTTAGGCGGGAGTACTGCGCCACATGTGGTCCGGTGCGGAGACTGCGTCAGGGTCGGGGATCTCCACGAGTTCGATATGTCCGTCCGTGTTGGCGAAGACCGTCTTTCCCGTTGTGCTCGTCAGGAAGAAGAATTCTGCCAGGGTGTTGTTCATGTCGGTGTATAGAACGTCATAGCCGATACTGTCTTTTTCGCCGAAGACCAGCCCATGCGCTTCCGCGAATATGGCGAGCTGTTCGGCAATGTGCGGCGTGACGCTCTGCCTGAATTGCGGGTATGAAATCGGCGTAATCGTCGGCGCCGAACTCACCAGCCCATAAAGCGCCGCCTGGCCTTTGTGGATCGACGCATGCGCGGTCGTCAGGAAATGCCGCAACGTCTTGGGAACACCATCCATCGCCTGAGCTCTCTCTAAAAGGCAAAAGTCTTTTTGCTTCTTTTTCTTCAGAAAAAGAAGAGCCTTTCGTCCGCTTTATTGCGCCCGCCAGCTATGGTGGGGACGGTAGCCGAGCATCGCCGCCGCCTTGGCCGAGGAGAGCAGGGATACGCAACCATCGAGCGCGCCGCGCACTGGCACGTCCGGGTAGTAGCGCTGCATCAGCACGGCGCTTGGCACATCGAGGATCGTATCCGCCGCGGCAATGATGAAGCGGTGGTGACCCTCGAGTGCCGCTTCAATGGCGAGCCGGCAGGCATGGCCGCAATCCCGGGCGTCGACATAGCCCCACATATTGAACTTCCGCTGTTCGGGCCTAGCTTGCACGGCGGCAAGCGTGGCGTAGTCGGCAGCGTCGAAGACGTTGGAAAAACGCAGCGAGACGACGGACATCGCCGGGTGCCAGCGGACGAACGAGTCCGCCATGTCCTCGCCCAATTTCTTGCCGAGAGCGTACGACCATTGCGGGCGATCCGGATGCGTCTCGTCCAGCGGCACGAAGTCAGGCGGGATGGTGAAAGGCAAGCCCAGAATAGTCTCGCTGGATGCCCATACCACGCGCGCGATGCCAAGGCGCGCACACGCGGAAAAGACGTTGTAGGTTGACACCGTGTTGCTGGAAAAAGTGACGTGGTCCGTGGCGAGACCATGCGCAGGAATGCCTGATAAATGCAGCACCGCATCGAAGCCGTGTCCGGCCGGGTCTGTCCCCGACAAGGCGCCGATGACCTGGCCGAAATCGGTGCAATCCACGCGCACCGTGCGGGCACCGTCGGGCGAGGGATTTATGTCGAGCAAAGTGAGGCGGTGGCCTGCCTGCCGCAACGCGGCCACGGCGCCGCGGCCGATCTTGCCAGAACTGCCGGTCACGGCAATCTTCATGTTGCTCTCTCAAAGAAGGCGAGGCGCTGGCTCGCACCATCTGTCACAGCCGCCAACTCCAACTCCTGCGGCAAAATAAAGGTTCTAAGGACTTGTCCTTAGCGGGATCGAGGGGCAGAGCCCCTGGCCTTCGTTACCGTCAACTTTGACTTATGTCACTAGGTTAAGCAACTTACAGTCACTTATTTCGGACAGGATCCATGTCGTCAGCATCCATCGACGCCGTCAGGCTCACGCAATGGCTCGACGCGACGTTGCCTGGCCCCGGTGCGCCGGCCATTTTCACGCAAGTGGAAGGCGGCGCCAGCCATCTGATCTATCGCGTGGAACGCGGCGGCCAAACCTTTGCCCTGCGCCGGCCGGCCGCCGTGCAGGACGAGCCGACGTCGAACACCTTCCGCAGAGAGCTGCGCCTGTTGGCGGCGCTGAGCAAATCCGCGATCCCGCATGCGCGCCTGATCGCCGCTTGCGAGGATACAGGGCTGATCGGCGTGCCCTTTGCCTTGTTGCGTTGGATGGACGGTTTTGCCCTCCGCGACCCGCGTCCCGAGGGATTTGATACACAAGAGGCTGCGCGGAGCATGGCCGAGGAACTGATCGACGGCCTGGTCGCGATCAACATCGCCAACTGGCAGGCGATGGGTCTGGAAGGGTTCGGCGCGCCGGAGGATTTCCTTGCCCGCCAGGTGGATCAATCGCTTGCGCAACTGGAACGCGCCCGCTCGCGCGACCTGCCAAACCTGGAGCGACTGTCCGAGTGGCTGCGCGCCAATCCGCCCGCCACGCAGCGCGTCACGCTGATCCACGGAAATTATCAATTCAAGAACGTCATGTTCGCGCGTGCGCAGCCGCCGCGCTTGCAGGCGATCATGGATTGGGAATCCGCGACGATCGGCGACCCGCTCCTCGATCTCGGCTTGGCGTTGGCCGGCTGGCAGGAAGAGGGCGAGCCACCCAGCCATGCCAGCACCACCGATTGGCGCGCGTTTCCGCCACGCAAGGAGATGGCCTTGCGCTATGCGCAACGCACGTCGCTGCGCGTCACGGACTTGAATTACTATATGGCGCTGGCGCTGTTCAAGCTCGCCGCCACCACTGAAGACGGGTATTTCCGCACGATCGACCGCCAGTCAACGCAGCCTGCGGACAAGGATGTGGAAACGGCGGTTCCGCTCATGCTCGCAAAGGCCTGCCGCTTTGCGGAGGGTGGCTGAACCGGCGCTCCGCGCCGTCCTAAAACTTCCAGATTTGGGGTCCTGCCGTATCCGGCACGATGGAACCGGAGCAGCCGACAGGCTCGGTCTTGCCGTTCGTGAGACGTTCAATGCCGGCGATGTCGGCCGCCGGCACTTTTGCCAGCGTACGCGCGCCTTGCGGCGTGCGCGCGACGATCACGCCCCATTTGGCCGAGCCGTCGCGCTCGTAGAGCACGGTATAGGTCTCGATCGTTGCCGGACCTGCGTATTCCTCCAGCACAGGGGGCATCGGCCCGCGGGCCTGGTCTGCCTCCGCCTGGACATTGAACGCCTGCGGGAAATCGACCGCCGCCGGCGGCTCGCGCCCGACGATGATCGTGTGATTATGCGTGGCGAAGCCGCCATTGGCGAACAGCAAGCCGAACCGCCCCTGCTCGCGCAGCTTGAGCACCATGCTGACGATCGCGTGACTCATGTAATTGCCGATCGGACCACCGCCGAAAGTCAGGCCGCCGAACACGGTCGCGGGTCTGTCCACGGGCCAGCCGAGCACGCGGCGCGCCATTTTCGGCACGCACGGAAAGCAGCTGTAGAGCTCGACATGATCCAGATCGCCGGTGGCAAGCCCGTTCAACGCAAGGCACTGCCGGATCGAAACCGCCATGCTGGGCGAGTGGTCGTAGCGGTCCCGGCCGAGCGGATCTTCCGGTTCATGCGCCGCCGCGCCAAGCCCGACATACACCAACCGCGCCTCCGGCACGCCGCGGCGGGTGGCCTCGGCCAGGCTGGTGACGATGAAGCCGGCGCCTTGGTTGACCGAGGAATTGGCGACCATCAGTTTGGTATAGGGAAAGGCGATCAGCCGGTTGTCGACGGAAGGCGTCCTGATCTGCGCGGGCGTTGCCGGCTTGTGGATCCAGGCGCCGGCATTGACGTCGGCCACCTTGGAGAAGACCGACCAGATCGCGGCACTCTCCTCCTGCGCTTCGTCCAGGGACTGGCCATAGGCGGCGCGACCGGCATTTTCGTACAGCGGATAGACATCGACCGGCGCTGTCAGGCCGTAAAGCCGGCGGAAGTTCGGTTTCATGCGCGCCGACGCCATGCGCGTGGCGTTGTGATCCGACACGGCGTTGCCGTGTGCGGCGGCGGCCCTCTGCGCCGCCGTGCGTAGCGCTTCGCCGCCCGCCACCGCGGCAATCCTGATGCGTCCCTCGGCGATCCGGTTTGCCGCCTCGTTGAGCAGCAGGATCGGGCTGTCGCCGCTCGGCATCGGCGTCTTTTCGCAAATGACCGGCGACGCAGCCAAGCGGGCGGCGAGCGGACGGGAAAGATCGCCTTGCTCGCGAAAGGATATCTGATCGACGATTGCCAGCATATCGAGCCGCGTGAGCCAGCCGCCACCGGCATCTTCGTCCGCGCGGCGGAGCGCCGCCTCCATCAAGTCGAGTGGTTCAAGCCCGTCCTGCGGGTCGGCCGGCCGGTCATTGACCTGGCCCACACCGACGATCACCGGCGTATGTTCGGCGTCCATCGCCTAACGCGCCGTCCAGACGGGCACGCGCTTTTCGGCAAAGGCGCGGGGCCCCTCCCGGGCATCGGCAGATTGCAGCACCGCGTTCGTCTCGCTTTGGCTCAGCCGCCACGAGTCCGCCTCCGCCGGGATTGTCCCACCGGTGATGCCGAGGGCGATGCGCTTGCTCGCTTGTACTGACAGCGGCGCGTTCGCGGTAATTCTGCCGGCCAGGGCGAGTGCCGCCTCCATCAGCCCGGCGCGCGGTATCACGGCGTTGACCAAGCCAAGCGCCAGAGCCCGCTGCGCATCGATCGCGTCGCCGGTCAGCAGCATTTCTATGGCGATTTTCGGCGGCAATTGCCTGGCCAGGCGAAAGGCGCCGCCGGCGCCGGCGATCAAGCCACGCTTGACTTCCGGCAGTCCGAACGTCGCGCTGTCGGCGGCAACGACCAGGTCGCAAGCCAGCGCAATCTCCGTACCGCCACCCAGCGCCGTGCCGTTCACCGCCGCAATCAGCGGCTTGCCGATCGGGTGGGTGACGATGCCGGCAAATCCCCATGCCGCCTTGGCGGGATCCTTGGGCAGGATCGCCTCGCCGCGCGCTATCGCCTTGAGGTCCGCGCCGGCGCTGAAGGATTGCTCGCCGGCACCCGTGACGATCACGGCCCGTATGTCCGGATCGTGCTCCGCACGTTCCAACGCCTCGCCCACGCCGAGCCAAACTGCCTGGTTGACCGCGTTACGCGCTTCCGGCCGGTTCAGCGTTACGATCAGGACATGTTCGCGTTGTTCGACGCAAACGGCTTCGGCATCGGTCATTTGTGTTTTCTCCGGAACGAAAAGGCTGGGGGAGCAGTGCCTGCCCCCCAGACCCCGCGTCATTATTTGAGATCGGCTTGTTCCAGCACTTTGCTTTCTCGCAATGCGATTATCTCGGGCTCCGGCAGTTCTAGCCATTCTTGCAGAACCTCGGTGGTGTGCTCGCCTAGTGACGGCGCGGGCCGGTCGGGCGGATCGGGCAGGCAGTCGGACCGCACGGGCGCGGCCTCGACGGTGAACGGTTCGGCCACGCGTGGATGTTTGGCGGCCCTGAAGAA
>CAXUNZ010000002.1:9149-19554 GCA_964252525.1 uncultured Acetobacteraceae bacterium | reverse complement strand
TGCGTTCGATGTAATAGGGAAAGCTGGGAAGTTCGGACACGCGCAGCATTGCACCCGCGGCCACCCCGGCGGATTGCAGCGCCTCCATGGCGGCTTGCGCCGGTTTGCCCGCGCACCAATCCGCCAAAGGCGCGCCACCGGTCAGTTCGGCAATTGCCTGCGCGTCCGCCGCGGAGGCAATGGTGACAACGCACCATTCATCATCGCCCGCGCACGCATAGACGGTCGATTGCGGCGCCTCTTCCGTCACGGCATGGCCCGCGCGCCGCAGCGTATTCGTGGCAATGCGCGCCGCCATATGACTCAGCATCACTTCCGCCTGGCTGATGCTCACCTGCCCGCCAAGCCCGCTACGCAACCGGCGGATCAGCAGAGCGATGACGCCCAACGTGCCGATCCGGCCCGCAACATGATCTGGATAGACGGTGATGGCATCTGAGAAACTGTCTGGCTCACCGGGATAGCGCCACTGCATGGTCAGACCTGCCGATGCACGGACGAGTGGCCCATAACCCATGCGCCGCGACCATGGTCCTGTCGGTCCGAACGCGGAACTCTCGACGACGATGACACGCGGATTGATGTGTTTCAGCGACGCATAATCCAAGCCGAGGGATTCGAGCGTGCCGCCTTTGAAATTTGATAATACCACATCGCACTGGCGCACGAGGTCGAGGAGGAGCTGTTTGCCTTGCGGATGGCGCATGTCGAGCCCCAGACTCCGCTTGTTGCGGTGGCCTGTCGCGAAGGTCGGCGCCATCGCACCCGGCGTCCTGCTTTGCCGCGTGCCGTCCGGAAACGCGGAGCTTTCCACCTTGATGACGTCCGCACCGTGATCGGCGAGCAGCCTGCTCGCTTCAGCACCCACGACGATCACGCCGAAATCCAGCACTTTCAGGCCGTCGAAAGGGCGTTTGCCGAGATCGGCCGGCTTGCCCGGCGAGGACCTCGGGCGCCACGTCACAGCGTCATCGGCAAGCGCGGGCGCGCCACCGGCAATGCCCATGCGCGCGCCGTCGACCTCGATCACGCCATCCGGAAAAGGTGCAATGACACCGGGGCTGATTTCGACTTGGGTGAATGCGCGCCGTGCCGCGATCTGAGGCGTTGACAACGCCTCATCAAGGCCAAGCAAGGCCGCCGCGGGAACGCCGAACGCTTGCCCCTCCGCCTCGACCTGGGCGCGGGTCTTGGCCGCGAAAAGACGCGCGATGGCCGGCAGCAAGGTCGTGGACGCAAAGCGCGTCTGCAGCGCGTTGAAGGCGGGGTCGGCAAATTCCGCGGGGTACCCCATCCATGCGAACATGCCCTGCCATTGCCGGGAAGCGAGCACGCATAGCCGGACAAAGCCGTCGCTGCAGGGCAGGATCGGATACATGTGGCGCGCTTCGGGACGGCCGCGCGGCAGCTTGCTGGCGGGGACCCCGACACTGGCGCTGCCGGCGATGCCATAGCCGGGATCGAGTGCCTGAGCCACGCCGTCGAGAATCGAGAAATCGAGATGATCACCTTGCCCGGTCTTTAGGGCTTGCCAGTAGGCCAGCAGGGCGATGTAAGCGGCCTGCGCGGCGGCGCTTTGGATGGCCAGGTCACCCGGCGGCAGCAAAGGGGGACGGCCGGGAATGCCCGACCGGGATAGTTCACCCGACAGCGCGTGAAATACCGGGCCCGACCCGCGCCACTGCGCGAAGCGACCGGTCGCGCCGAAATCGGAGACCGACATGATGACGAGTGCGGCATGGCGCGTGCGCAAAGCCGCCACGTCCAGCGTGCCGGCTGGGGCGATCAGGATATCGGCGTCCGCAAGCAGCGCATCGAGGCGGTTTGGGGGTGCCGCCCGTTTGCCCAGATTGGCGGCCAGAAACGCGATGCTGGTGCCGTCGATCAATGGGCCTTGGCGCCGGTCGTCCGCGCCGGCTCGGGGCTCGATGCGCACGACATCGGCGCCCAATTCGGCGAAATGGCGCGCGATCGCGGCCATGGGACCGGTGATCAGGTCGACGATGCGGACCCCGTCTAGCGGCCTTTCGCTCACCGCAACGCATGCTCCCGTCTCAAGCAAAGTAAGGAAGATTGGGGGAGATGTGCCATCCCCCCCAAACCCCCCGTCATTTTCTCAGCCCGTCACCGCGCGCGACTCGCGGAAGGGCACGTTCCTGTCCGCTTCGACTTCGCGCGGCAGGCCCAGCACGCGCTCGCTGATGATATTTCGCTGGATCTGGTCGGTGCCACCGCCAATCGATGTCATATAGGCGTTAGCCGTGCGGTAGTTCACGTCCGCCGCCCGGGGATGCGCCTCACCATCGAGCATTGAGGCCGCGCCGAGCAATTTCGTCATCACACGCGCATCCTCGTGCAGGATGCGGCTCATTGCCAACTTGCCGAGCGACATGATCGGCGATGCCGAGCCTTGCGCCATTTCCTGCCTGGCACGCGCCATGTTGAGCGCGTTGAGCTGACGGTAGGCCATGGCCCGCGCAATGTCCTGACGGGCGATCGGATCCGAAAGCTTTCCGGTCTCACGGGCAATGTCGATCAGGCTGACGACATTGCTTTTGATCGATCCCTGCCGCCGTTCGCCGGCGCCTTCGCCCATGACCAGGCGCTCCACGGCAAGCGCCGTCTGCATGACCTTCCAGCCGTCGCCCTCGCCGCCGATCATGTTTTCCGCCGGCACTTCGGCGCGGTCGAGGAACACCTCGTTGAAATGGCTGTCGCCGGTGATCTGGTTGATCGGACGGATGTCAATGCCGGGTTGTCGCATGTCGATGATAAAGAAGCTCAGGCCTTCATGCTTGGGCACGTCCCAATTCGTGCGTGCAATCAGCAAGCCGTAATCCGCGGTCCTGGCGCCAGAGGTCCAGACCTTTTGGCCGGTGACGATATACCGGTCGCCCTGACGCTCCGCCTTCGTTCTGACCGCGGCGAGATCCGAACCGGCACCCGGCTCCGAATACAACAGGCATTGATGGGCGCGCCCCGTCAGGAAGGGCGGAATCATCCTGCGCTTCAGGGCGTCGTTGCCGAACTGCATGATCGTATTGGCCGTGATGTTGGTGCGGTCCTGCCCGGCTCCGGGCGCGCCGGCGCGCCGGAAGGCGCTCGCGACCGCGCTGGTGCCGCTTTTGTCGAGCGCGCGGCCCCACCAGGCAGCGGGCCAACTTGGCACCGCCCAGCCGGCCGTCAGCACCTGATCCATCCACTCGGCCATGGTGCCGCCCGCGGTCGCGCGCCTGGCGTTCTGGTCCCAATGCGCGGCCAGCCACTCCTCTACCTCGGCGCGAACGCCCGTGGTCTCCTGACTGGTCATGCTGCTTTTTCGATAGAACTGACATAACGGTCTCGATAGGCGTCCGACGTCCCGAAGAGCTGCGCATCCGCGCGCGCCCGGCGCAGGTAAAGATGGGCGGGATGTTCCCAGGTGAAAGCGATGCCGCCATGCATCTGGATCGACGCCTCGGCGACCTCCACAAAGGCGTCTGCGCAGGCAAAGGCGGCCAGGTTCACCAGGCCTTCCCTGTCAGGCGCACCCGCGTCGAGTGCGTACGCCGCCGCCCGCGCTGCCGAAGTTGCCGACTCCACTTCCACAAATAGATCGGCGGCCATGTGCTTTAGTGCCTGAAAGCCGCCGATCGGCCGGCCGAACTGGACGCGGGTGCGCAAATACTCGGTGGTGATACCGAAGATGCGGCGGCAGGCCCCCGCCTGTTCCCCGGCGAGGGCGACGCGCGCCAAGTCGAGCATCCGCTCGACGGCCCCTCTATCCAGGCCCGCGAGCAGCGTTGCCGGGCAGTCCGCGAAATCGACACGCGACAAGCGCAGCGTTCGGTCCCAGCCCACCATGTTCCCGCGGCTGATGCCCTGACACGCCGGATCGGCCTCAAACACCGCGATGCCGTCTGGGGTTTTGGCCACAACCAGGAGCAGGTCGGCGATGTTGGCCGACAGTACGTATTGTGCGCTGCCCGCCAGCATCCAGCCATTACCTGCAGGCACGGCTCGCACGCCTATGTCGTCGATCGACCAGAGCCCTTTCTCTCCCGCCACCGCAACCGCGGCGATTGTCTCGCCCGAGGCAATCGCCGGCAGCAGCCGGGCTTTTGTGTCCTGGTCGGTCGATTGGCCGAGCAAGGAGGCCGCCATGACGCCGCTGGAGAGCAGCGGACCAGCCAGCAGCACGGCGCCTGCCTCCTCCATGATGGTCTCGACTTCGACGATGCTGCCGCCGCTGCCGCCGTATTCCTGGTCGACCAGCAAGCCGACGATGCCCATAGCGGAGATGGCTTGCCACAATGCGCCGTCATGGCCGCTCTCGCTGGCCATCACCCGCCGCAGATCCGCCTCGGTCGCCTTGGCTGCCAGCAGGCGGCTGAAACCGTCCCTGATCGCTTCCCGCTCCTCGACACTGATCGTCGTCATGCAAAGCTCCACTTAAGCCGCGCGCACTTACCAGACAGGAACCGTCGGTATATGGGTTGCAGCTGGGTTGCAAGATGCTCAGGCAGGAATGGACGCTCCGACACAAGCCGCCCGAGGACGCCCACGCGACCCGAAGATCGAGGCGCGCATCCTTGATGCGGCTCTCCTTCTCTATGGCCGGCAAGGCTGGCTCGGCTTCAGCCTTGACGCCACGGCGCGCGGCGCGCGGGTCAGCAAGGATGCCATGTATCGTCGGTGGAAGACGCGGGAGACGCTTCTGCAAGATGCGCTGCGCACGCGCTGGGACTGGGTGGCGGCGATCGACGGGGGAACGATTGCGGGAGACCTGCTGGAATTGGGGAGTCGGACCTTCGACACCTTCGCCGGACCATACGGAGAAGTGGCGCTGCAATTGCGTGCCGATGCACGGCGCTTTGCGGAGCTGCGTGGCTTAGCGGAACCCTATCGTGAATTAATGGTAAGTCAGGGACGCGGGATTGTGCGGCGGGCCATTCAGCGCGGTGAGTTGCCGAACACGGTCAACCCAGGCTTGGTGATGGATCTTTTGGTTGGCGGCATTATCAACCACATTGTTTCTACACCACGGCGCCTACGGGAGAAGATGCTGGAGAATCAAGAGGTATTTACCAGGACCATTGTCGAGGTCGTGCTCCGCGGTGTGCGACAGGTTGTGGATAGATCGACCCTGGAGTGATGTTGCCGGAGATCAGAGTGTCGGACGAAAGTCTTTCCTGGAAGTCGCAGCAGGGGAAACGGGCAGCCCTTGCCCAGATCGGCGGCGCCTGCACAATATAACGTAATCGTTGATCGCTTGGCCCATCGTCTTCAGCCGTTCGCTGGCCGAGCGAAAGAAGAATGCGATGTCTCGAATGGCCGTTGCCACGCCGTCTACATAAAAGGAGACTTTCGACCGGCATTGGTTGAGCCAAACATCATGCTCTGCTGCTTGGTTGGCTGAGATGGACCCGTTTGTCTGGACAGTCTGGCGACCGGATAAGCTAATCCCTGTTGATCTCAGGCCGCCATCGGCAGGTCCGCCGCCCGGCTGCGGCTACGCCGCGCTCGCCTTCGGCCACCCCCGTCCGGTCATCGAATTCATCGTCGAGACGACGCGTGCGATCACCAACATGCTCTACCACCGCATTTTCCATCGGTTTCCGGGCATTCCGGTCATCGTGCCGCGCGCGGGGACGGCGCTGCCGATCTTGGCGGCGCGGTCGGCTCAGACGACTGAGCGGCATAAGCCTTTCGTCGCTCTAAGACAAAGACGCCGCCAAAAACGGGTTTCGTCGCGTTTTCAAATTCAACATCACGACTTTGAGCGTGATGGGAAATGACAACCCCAGAGCCTCGTCTGCTCCACGCGTGATAGAAACAGCACTGATGCGCGAAATCGCAAAAAACGGCCTGGCTTGTGCGCCGTGCTCCGGTAAATCAACGAGCGGTCAATCCTTGGCCGCGACCGTCTCAAAGCTGTAAGAGCCTGTTCGCGACGGAAAGCCGCCCCGCACTGCGCCGCCGTTCTGATCCTGATAGATGGCGCCCAGCAGCGGGCTCAGCTGGCGGCTGTTCGGGACAGACAACCACATGCGAAGAAGATGGCGCTTGCGATCGGGCTCGTCATAATCCTCAAATTCCGTGCGGCTATGCAGCGTGACATGATTGTTCAGAAACTGGATGTCGCCAGGCTCGAACATCATCGAAAAATGATATGTCGGGTCGTTGGCCAGCGTGTTGATAAGCGTCAAGGCCTCCATCTGCTTCTCCGACAGCGGCGGCAATTCGGGAAAATCCTTGCCGGCGGAAAAGATGTGGGTCTTGATGTCGCGCGAGGCGAATTTTCCATTGGACTCGGAATACACCGGCTGTTCGTAGTACGGCTTCTCGCCCGGCGCCTCCTGCCCCTTCCAGCTCCAATAGAATGGCTTATACAGGACTTCGAGCAGGTCGGGCCGGGTACACGCGATTTCATTCCGTATAGCAAGCGAGCTGCAAATCAGGCTGAGCCCACCGCTTTTCGCCGCGCGCAGGACCATCAGGCAAACCACGTCGCTGGTGTCGGAATGGAAACCGAGCGTCTGTCGTGACATGTAGCCGCGGCCAGAAGAGCTGTTGGGGTCCTGGCCGAAATCCATGACGTCGCCAAGCAGGTCGCCCTTGCTGCTCTGCGACACCGCGGTGCCGAAGTGCTTGCCCAACCCCCAGTATACCTTTCGCAGTTCCTCTTTAGCGTAGTTCAGCGCAGGAAAACCGCGGATGACTGCCAGCCCGCGGCCGTTCTCCAGTCTGTCCAGCACGTCGTCCACAAGGGTCGCGAAACTCGGGAGCGGAAAATTCTCCTTTGTGACGTCGGCAATATCAATCCCTGCGCAACCCTTCAGGGCAGTGTCGATTTCGGCGATCTGCGCCGGGGTGAGTTGGATCATCCACTCGTCGGGGTTCTCAAGATCCGCCGCGAGCCAATTTGCTGGATGTTGCAGGCCGTCCATGTCGTGTCCTTGCACTAGGGAGGCGCTTTAGGCGATTGGTCACCCCAGATGATGTGGCAAACGGCAACATCGTCAATCTTGATCGGAACAATCAAGATTGGTGGATCAGCGGATCTTACGGTTTAACCAGTCGTTGATCATGGCCGCGATCTCGTCGCTGTTCTTCTCGATCATCATCATGTGCCCGTTGCCGCGCAGTCCGGCATCCTCCAGCCGAATGAAATCCGCTTCCACGCCAGCCTGGCGCAAGTAGTTGACCGTGCAATGGTCGAACGCCGCGTGGTATGAAGCCTCCGCCGTGACTATCACGGTGGGCACGCCTGCCAGATGCACGAGCCGGCGCGGCGTGCCCGCCTGGGACCAGCACGGGGCCAAGTTGGGGCCCTCGGCAAACGGGGCTTCGGTAAAGTCGAGTGGCTGATCGTCTGTCACCGGTGGCTCGTAGGTAAGCCGCTCGCCTGTCAATCCGAAAGCCCGCTCTCCTGCACCCGGCTTGGCTGCCGGATCTTTGTAAGGCGGCCCGGAGGGCTCCAAAGCGACAATGCCTTTCACCTGACCAGGGCACGCATCGGCGATCAGCCAGCCGAACAGTCCTGCCTGCGAATGCACCAGCAGCACGCAAGGCCCGATCCGCTGGATCAACGCCGCACCCGCGGCGCGCATCGCCCGCTCACTCTCGGCGCGCGGCAAAGACGGGACCTGGCTCGCGAAAAACTGGTCGAACACCGGGTCGCCGGCGCGGCCCTTGTTCGGGCCGCCAGGCCATTGCGTGTGCAGGCGTGCCTGTGGCCACAGGTTGAAGGCGGCCGGCGCGGTGAAGAAACGCTCGACGAAATGCAGCGGCGTCGGCGTCAGCGCCGCGTCCACGCCGGGTTGCCAGGCGGAGCGGCCTCGGGCCGGCTGGTCGAGCAGATAGACGTGCCAACCCTGGCCGGTGAAGAACGACGCCCAGCCCGGCCGCCCATCCGGCGTCGTGAGCCAGTTGGCGGCCGTTTGGCCGCCGCCATGGATCAACACCAACGGGTAGGGGCGCGTGACCATGTCAGGCTGCCACGACTCCACGCACATTTGCCCTTGCATGACGCGCGCGTTCTCCGGCCCGGCGTAGCTGCCGCCGACAAAGAAGGTCTCGCGCCTCATGCCAGCACCACCGCGGGACGTCCGGGTGCAGCCGAGGCCCCGGTTTCGGCGAGCCGACGGCGATAGAGGTGCAAGGCGGGCACAATCAGTGCCGCGGCCAGTAGCGTGGAGGCGGCGAGTGTGGCGACGAGCGAAAGGCGGATGCCGTTCGGGTGCGGAAAGAGGCGGTCGTTCAAAAACCCGACCAGGAACGGGCCGATGGAGTTGGTGACGACGCCGATCACGAGCGTGTTGAAGCCTGCAAACCGGCCGCGGGCGCCCGCGGGCAGCACGTCCGCCATCGCTGCGTAAATCGCCACCGAGGGCATGTAGCCCCAGAAGCTGGCGAGCGCCAAAGCCACCACTGCCAGCAGGGGGGAAGGTGTGAGGAAGGCCAGCGTCGCCAATACCGTGTAGATGATGCTGGCAGCCAGGCCAACGCGCAGCGGCGCCTCGCTAAAGCCGCGGCGGCGCACCGCGTTGATGATTGGCCCGCCGGCAAGACAGCCGAGCAGCGCCGCCACGCCACCTGTCAGGCCGAGCACCGCGGCCGCTTTGGACAAGTCCCAGCTGTGAACCCTCTGGAAAAATACGACGTTCCAGGTGAGCGCGGTGAAGGGCCCGAGTTGAGCTACCGCGAGGCCGACGGACATGCCGGCCAACAGCCTCCAGTGCCGACGCAGAAAGGCGGCGACCCGCTCCTGGCTGAACGTGGGACTGCCGGGCTCCGCCCCGTCCCGAGCCGGCACGCTCAGTTTCAGCAGCACCACCACGGCCAGCAGCAGCCCCGGCAACGCGGCCAGCAGGAACACGCAGCGCCAGGGCGCGAGATGACCCAGGAGAGGCACGGCGACCGAGGCGGCGCCGTAGGCGCCGGAAGGCCCTGCCAGCAGGCGCAACGCCACACTGCCGAACAGATAGGCGGTGATCGTGCCGAGCGCGCCCGCGCTCAGATAGACGCCGAATGCGCCGGCGCGACGGCCGCGCGGGACAGCGTCGCTGATCAGGGAGAAGGACAGCGGGTTGAACACGGCCTCGCCCATGCCCACCGCCGCCCGCAGGAGCGCAAACGCCATAAAACTGCTCGCCAGGCCCGAAAGGAAGGTGGCGTAGCTCCAGAAGGCGATGGCGGCCGCCATCAGGCGGCGGCGATCCAGCCTGTCCACCAGCCAGCCGCCGAGCGGGCTCGCCACCGCGTAGGTGACGGCGAACGCGGCACCCGCGAGCAAGCCGAGTTGCGCGTCCGTGAAGCCGAGCGCCGCCTTGGCCGGCTTCATGACGATGCCAAATACGATACGGTCGATGAAGCTCAGCAGGTAACCGACATACAGCAGCGAGATGACGTGACGGCCCGCCGTGGCGATGAGCGGTCCGGGCGGGGCCTTGCCGCCGATGTCAGGCATGTACGGGCGTGGGCAGGCTGTGCGGCACCGGAGCGCGTTCCAGCAGCGCCGTAACCTGATTGACCGTGTCTTGTTCCTCGATCTTGTTCAGCGCCTCAAAGGCCGCCTCGATCTGCGCGCCGGGCAGCGCCGCGGAAGCGCAGTCGCTGAACTTCTCCCACATCTCCTCGCCGGACATCGGGTTCGCGGGGCCGCGGCCCAGCGCGCTTTCGGCAAGGCCAGTCAGCTGTCGGCCGTCCTGCAACGTCACCGTCACTTCGCAGGCGAATTCATGTTGTGCATCCGTGCGGTCGGGTCCGAACGGACGGGCGGAGACTTTGGCCAGCAGCGTGCGCACGCGCGGCTCGGCCAGCGCATCGGCCTCGAAATGGCCAAGGCGGACGCAGCCATCCAGCAGCGCACGCGCGGTGACGTATTGCACGCTAAACTTGCCGCCGAGCGCCGTTTGGGGGTTGGGGTTGTCGGTGTGCGGCAGACGGCGGCGATGCGCCAGGATGTCGATTGCGGCGACGTCCTCCGCGAAGATCCGCTCCCGGCCGGCGACGTCGAGCATCGCCAGGATGGCCGGGTGCGTGCTCCCGCAACAGGGGAACTGCTTCAGCCCGAATTGTTCCTGCTCCACTTCCAGGCCGGGCGCGGGCGTGTCGAGCAGGTTGGCGAAATTCACGTTATCCAAGCCATCATAGGCGGTGAAGAACCCTTCCTTGGCCTCGAAGGCATCAAGATTGGCGGTAAAACCGCGCGCGGCGAGCTGAGCGGCCAACAGTCCGTTTCGTGCCGCCTGGCCCACATGCAGCGGCTTGGTCATCGTGCCGAAATTGGCTTTCACACCGCTCGCCATCGAGGCGGCGATGGACAGCGCCGTGGCCGTAGGGCCGGTATCGAGGCGCAGGAGGCGTGCGGCGGCGGCGGCAAAGACGCCCAGCGTGGCGGTTGGATGCCAGCCGGCGCCGT
>CAXUNZ010000002.1:0-9049 GCA_964252525.1 uncultured Acetobacteraceae bacterium | reverse complement strand
GCGGCGGCGGCGGCAAAGACGCCCAGCGTGGCGGTTGGATGCCAGCCGGCGCCGTAATGATGCGGGTGGACGACCCGGCCGAGGCAGCACTCCGCCTCGAAGCCCACGATGTAGGCTTCCAGCACGTCCCGGCCGGAAGCACCGAGCGCCTCGCCTAGCGCGAACACCACGGGCACCACGGGTACGGAAGGATGGCCGCCCATGGCGGAGGCCATGTCGTCGTAGTCGATGGCATGGGCAGCGGTGCCGTTAACCAGCGCTGCATCGAGCGCGGAGACGCGTCGGCCTTGGCCGAGCAATAGCGACGGCCCTTCCGCGCTCGACCCTGCCAGCGTTTCGGCCAGGATGGCGATCGCCGGCTCCACGGCGCCCGCGAGTGTCACGCCGATCGTGTCCACAACAGCCATCTTCGCCATGGCGAGCGCGCGTGGGGACGCCCCTAGGATGTCGATGGCCACGAGGTGGTCTGCCAGGATGACCGAAATCGGCCTGCTCAAGCGACACCTCCCCTATCGCGCCGCCGGGCATTGGCAGGACATCCCGTGCTCACGGCACGTCCAGCCCCAGCAATTCGACGTATTGCTGGCCGCCGTAGCAATCTCCGTCGTCCAGGTCGCCCTGGATTACCGGACGTGGCATCGAGGCTTTTATGGCCATTGCGTTGTCATGATAGACGACCAGCACGTCCCCGGGCTGCTGCTTGAACAGCTTTGCCATCAACGCCGCGGTGATCGGCTGCGCGCGCTTGGCCCGCTGGTAATTCGCCGCGCTGGAAAACATTACGTCGAAGGTGAGCGTGAACGGGCCAGCGTTTTTCGAACGGATCAGGCTGCACAGCTCGATGAGCTTGGCCATGACGCTAGATCTCCACTATCTCGGTGCGGAACATCTCCAGCGGCGAGTCCGGCAGCACGACGTGATTGAGCGTGAACCGATAGACGGCGCCGCGTTCGATTTCTGGCGGCGAGAATGGGTAGGCGATGCTGCTGACCAGGCCCTGGTATTCCGGGATCGGCAAATGCGCGCTGCGGTGGCTGACAAAGCTTGCGATGTTGCTCGCCAGCTCCTGGGTCGGCGCGGTGACCGAGATCAGGATGCCGACCTCCTTTGGGATCGGGTCGAGCGTCGGATATGGCTCCAGCTTGCCCATGACGGCGTCGCGGCCGTAGATGCGAAAACCGATGTCGTAGTCGTCCGGTCCCAGCACGTCGCCGTACAGCTCGGCCACGCGAGCGCGAAAGTTTTCCTGCGCCAACGGAAGTAAGCGATCCAGCGCACGGATGATGTAAGGGTCGCGAATGCCGCCGATGGCGATTGTCTGATAACCGGCGTGGCAGGCGCCTTCGAGCTTTATCGTGTAGGTCTCGGCCGGCAGGAAGCGCGATCCGCGCACGCGCACGCTGCGCTCGGTCAGCGCCTCGTAGGTGGCGTGCTCGGTATCGATGGTGCCCGACGGCTCTGTCAGCAAGTAAGGGTTGCTATTTTCGTACAGCGTGTGGGCCGCGACCGAGAGCGGGGTAACGCTTGCGCCCGTATCCAACGGCTCGATGTCGAAATGGTCATCTCGGATGGTGGCCATGAGGCCGTCCGCGGCTGGCACGACGCAGCAGGCCGCACCGCACTCGATCGTCTTAGCCGCATGCCACACCAGGCCGCGCTCTGCCCCCTGCATTTCCGGCACAGCGGCATAAAGCGCGGAATCGCTGGCGCGGCCGGCCAGCACCAGCGTGGCGCCGGACGAAATCGCCGCCTTTATCGGCTCCGTGCCCATCATGCCCACCACATGGCTGCGAGCCAGCACATCCTCATCCACGCGCGGCGCGTTGCTCAGCGGCCGCATGCGGCCTTGCCGAAGACGCGTAGCCAGGTACTCCGTCTCCTGGTCGGCGCGTATCAGCGCCATCCTGAAATGAAGCCCGCTTTCCCGGGCGATTTCGTGGGCCAGCTCGGCCATCAGCGCCACGCCGCTGTCCCGCCCGCTGGTGCCGCACGATCCGACGATCACCGGCACGCCCAGCTTCGCGCCCGCCTGCATCATCAGCCGTAAATCCCGCCGCAGCGCCGCGCGCGAGAGCTTCGGTTTGCCACCGCCGAGATAGGCCGGCCCTGAATCCGTGGAACCACCGTCACAGGCGATAACGTGAGGCGCCAGGCTGACGCCGCGGGCAAACGAGGCTTCCTTAAAGCCCGCGCCCAACACGCCGCTCGGTGCCAACACACGAATTTCCATGAGGCCCATTCCGCGTCCCAGACATGAGGCTTGCCGAACCATACGACCGTGCGTCAAGCTTGACGGACAGGGTCAATATGAGGGAGCCGGATGTATCTCGACGCCGACGAGGCGGCCCGCACGTTGGGCGTGAGCGTCTCTACGCTATACGCCTATGTGAGCCGCAAGAAGATACGGTCCCAACCGGTGCCCGGAACCAAGAAACGGCGATATTGGAAGGACGACATCCTTTCGTTGCATAGCGAGACCGCACCCCAGCCGAGCGACGTGCTGGCGGCAACGACGCAAATCACGCTGATCAACGAGGCTGGCCCGTTCTACCGCGGCAAGAGCGCGCTCAGGCTCGCGGATTCGGCCACCATCGAGGAAGTTGCGGGCCTTTTGTGGGATGCCGACCCCGCGGACGCCTTCGCGCCACGCGCGTTTGTCGCCACGGACTCCTACGGCCGCATTCTGCAGGTGCTGGAAGGGGCAACACCCACCGAGCGCGTTATGACACTGCTGCCGGTGATCGAACGTGGCAATCCAAGAGCTTACGATCTCTCTCGTGCCGGCTACGTGCGCAACGCCGCCGAAATCATGCGCTGGATGGCTGGCATCATCGTTGGTGCGCCGGGGCCGACGGCCCAGCCATTGCACGCATTTCTCGCCACAAGCCTCGGCAAGCCGGCCATCTATGCCGATCTGATCCGCAGGCTGCTCGTGTTGGCCGCCGACCACGAACTTGACCCGACCACCTATGCCGTGCGGGCCGTGGCCAACACGGGCGTGACCGCGTACCAGATCGCGATTGCCGGCATTGCCACGTCGGCAGGAAGGCGCCTCATCTTTGGGCGGGCGCAGTCGCTGTCCCGCCTGTTGGACGAACTGGCCGTCAGCACGGACCCGGCCGAACCGATTATTCGGCGGCTGCGAGAGGGCGAGGCGATCCCTGGCTTCACCTCATCGCTCTACAAGGCCGGCGACCCGCGTGCGACATCATTGCTCGCTTCCATCAAGGACGGCTTGAAGAAGGATGCCGAGATGGGCCGGCTCTCGGCTGCCATCCAGGTTGTGGCCGATGCCACGGGCCATAATCCGGATTTTGCGCTGCCGGTGATATATCTGAGCCGCAAGCTGGGCCTAGCCTCGGCCGAAGGCCTGCTGTTCCGGCTTGGCCGCATGGTCGGCTGGATCGCCCACGCCATGGAGCAATATCACGCCCAGCCCCTGATTCGGCCCCGGGCGCTCTATACCGGGGTGCTGCCGCAAGCGGATGACGCGTGTCTCCTCGAATAGTTGACGAATTAAATCAAGATTGACGCCGTTTGAACGCCGGATTTTAGCTCCCCTCAACAAGACGACGGCACCAGCCGTTCGATGGGGGGGGGGAGCGACAATGGGCCAGGCTCTTGGATGGCACCAAACGATGCCGCAGCGGATTGCTCTGGCGCCGCGGCTATTCGCCCTTGGTGTCGTGGCCGCCCTGCTAGCGGCGCCGGCGGCGATGGCACAGGCGGCGCAAGTCGGCCAGGCGCAACCGAATGCCGCAACCGGGGCGGCTGTGCCTGCTACCACAGACGCGACGCTACACGCGCCGTCGCGCAAAGCGACGAGCAGCGCGGCGGAGGAAGTGGTCGTCACCGCGCAAAAGCGCAAGCAATCCGTCTACGGCGTGGGCATCGCCATCACGGCCTTGTCCGGTGCGCAGCTGCGCCAGCAGGGCGTGACAACCGTGGGCCAATTGACGAAGGTCGATCCCAGCTTCGTTTTTGCGCAATCCTCGTTTGGCTCTCCCGTCTATACCATCCGCGGCATTGGCTACAACGATTTCTCATTAGACGCTTCGCCGACCGTCAGCGTCTATCTCGACGAAGTGCCCTACGCCTTTCCGGTCCTTTCAAAAGGCGCCACGCTGGACGTGGGACAAGTCGAAATCCTCAAAGGACCGCAAGGCACGCTCTATGGTCAGAACGCAACGGGCGGCGCCGTCAATTACCTGGCTGCCCGGCCTACCAGCACGTTCCAGGCAGGTATTGAGGGCACCTACGGCAATTTCGACAGCGCTGATCTCAATGGCTACATCAGCGGTGCGCTTGCGCCCAATCTGCTCGGGCGCGCCTCCTTCGACATCGCCGAAGGCGGCGCCTACCAGAAAAGCGATACGCGCGACGAGACGACGGGGGACAAGGACCTCAAGAAGGGCCGGGTCATCCTGGACTGGACGCCATCCCAAGACCTCAAGGTCAGCCTCAATCTCAACGGCTTTACGGACAATTCGGACACGGTCGTGGCCCAGGAGATCGGGCTCGATCTGCAGAACCCGAAGTTTGCGGGCCGCATCCCGGCCGTCCTCAATCATCCGCTGTCCGACCGTAACGACCAAACCGCTGACTGGCTCTCCGGCACCAAGCCTCATGACGAGGAAGGCTTCTTCCAAGGTTCTCTACGCGCCGATTACACCGTCTCGGACAATCTCGTGCTGACCTATCTCGGCACGTACGAGAACTATCAGCAGAGTGACTTTATCAGCGACAATGGCCAGAACGTGCCGGTCGATTTGCTGGACGACGGCTCGGTTCTCAACACCTCGCAGGAGGTGCGCGGCAGCGGAAAGCTGCTCGCCGACAAACTCGATTGGCTGCTGGGCGCAGATTTTGCACTGACCAACACGAAAGAGAACGGCCTTTACGATATCGCCGGCGAGAGCACGAGCTACTCGTTCACCCCGTTCGGCCTGCCTCAAATTACCTATCTCAGGGCGATCGCATACGACAACTCCAAGACAGGCGCGGCCTTTGGTAATCTGGAGTACCATATCTTCGACAATTTGGACGTACACGCAGGCGCACGGTTCAATCAGACCGACATTAGCCACTCCGGTTGCAGCCAGGACGTCGATGGCGATGAGGTGGCTGGCACAGATCTGGTCGAGAGGATTCTAAAGCGCGGCGTGGGCGTCGTGCCCGCCCGGGTCAATGGCTGCACCACGCTCGGCCCCAATAACACGCCGGAGTTGATCCGCCAGAAATTGGACGAGAACAACGCACCCTGGCGCATCGGCGTGGACTGGTTCCCGATAAAACACACTCTGCTGTATGCGACCGTGAGCAAGGGCTACAAGGCCGGTGCGTTCTCCAACACACCGGCTACGAGCTACCTCGTGCTAAAGCCAGCCAAGCAGGAGGCGTTACTGGCCTACGAGGCGGGGTTCAAGTCGCGCTTTCTGGAAAACACGGTCGAATTGACTGGCGCATACTTCCATTACGACTACAACGACAAGCAGCTTGAGTTGCGCCAGCCCGACCCGAATGGCATCTTCGGGCTGCTCAACACGTTGCAGAACGTTCCTCACTCAACCGAGGACGGCGTCGAGCTTTCCGGCCGCGTGCGTCTGATCGACAAGCTTGTTCTGAGCGCGTCGGGCACCTACCTCGATACGCGTGTCGACGGCCCATTCATCAACTATAGCCCGCTTTCGCCGAAGCCGATTGATCTCGGTGGCGAGGCGTTCCCCGACATCCCGAAATGGGCAGCGCGCATCGGTGGGCAGTATGATTTCGACATCAACGACCGCTATGCGGCCTTCATCGGCGCATCGTTCCGCTACCAAAGCCGTAGCCTGGGCGCATTCGGTACGCAGAACGACCTGCAAGAGGGGCTGCCTTCGTTCGAGGTGAGGGACTACGGCATTGTGGACCTGCGCGCTGGCGTCAACACCAGCGATGGCCATTGGCATCTGCAGGTGTTCGGTAACAACGTGACAAACACCTACTATTGGAATCAGGTCGTGCGCTCGGGGGACGTAGTCGTGCGATTTGCCGGCGTGCCAACGACGTATGGTTTGACACTCGGCTACCAATTCTAGTTCGGTCAGAGACCCGCAGCGCGCGCATGTTTTTCCTGCCCCCCCGAGTTCCAACTCTGGCCGGAAGCCTAGATTTTAACCGGTGGCTTGTCTCACGTCATTGGCACAGAGGGCACAACTCCTTTTCCGGACGAACGGATGGCGCAAAAACGTGGTTAGTAGGCGCATTGCTCGCTGCTCAACGTGCTAACCTCACTCACCAAGTAACCTCCTGTTTAATAGGCGCGGCGAGTGCGTGCGCTCTTCTGGCTCGCCAGCGAGATCTCTTCCTCGGGGATCGCCGCCAGGGCATCGAGGCTGGCGAGTTGGCCAGGATGGGTAATCGTGGTCGGCGGGTCCTGCAGGCCTGCAAAACCAGCGAAAAGCGTTGGTTGCCGTCATTCAGGAGGCCTGGATCGGCGGCGTTTCCACCAGGCGCGTCGAAGATTTGGTCGCTGCCATGCAATTTGGCCTCATACTCCTGCAGCAGATCCGCCGCTTGCACGTCATCGGTAAGCGTCAGCCGGTTGCCACGTTGCGTTGTTTAATCGTGCGGCTGCTGCTTCTGCTGTCTTGAAGTTCCACGGCAGCAGGGCATCGAGCTTCCTGCTGGCGTGGCCGGTTGCCATGCGATCTATGATAGCGGCGATGTAGGCTTCCGGGTTCAGACCATTCAGCTTGGCGGTCTAGCGCGTCCGCGACGCACGCCGCCGTCGCCTCGATCGACATCGGTTCGGGTAGCCCATGCGACTCGCCCAGGCCCGGCATGTCGAACGCAATGGCGCGTGCGCTCGGCGCGAGCAGCGGCAGGATCGGCACGAAGAAGCGCCACCTGCGCGGCGTCTCGCCCAAGAGCACCAGCGGCGGACCCTTGCCGGCCTCGACGTAATGCATCTGCCCACACGAGGTGGTGGCGTAGCCCTTGTGACAAACGGTCACAATGGTTTCCGGAGGGGCATCGTGCGCCCGAGATTATCCGCAGACGCCTTCGTTACTTCGCCGCTGCGCGGGAAGAGATTGGTCTCATATCCACCGTGCCATCATAAAACGCGAGATCGGCTCTCTGGCCGACAAACGGGAACATGAGATGCGCCGCGCCGCCGAGCAAAGTGACACTTGATAGCGTCCAGGGGCCGATCGGCTGATCCCGCAGGCTTGAACCCGGCTCCCCCGCCGCGCCTGCTGGAGACCGTGGTCACCGTTTCGGGCGGGAGACTGCCGTCACAGCGGCGGATTCCTGTTCGTCCGCGCCTCCGCCGGCGGGATCGGTTGGGGGAAGCCCCAATGCTCCATGATCTTACCGTCCTGCACCCGATAGAGGTCGATATAGGCGCAGGGCTTGTGCTGGTGGGTGCCGAGCGCCGCGATGAAGACCATGTCGCCCTGGCCCACGAGCAACCTGACCTCGTCGATGGTCCGGTCCGCGTTCGCACCCCCAGGTCGCGCAGAAACGCGTCCACCCCGTTGATCCACCTATCAAATATGTCTCCGAACAGGTGTCAGGCTTGTCTCCGGTTTAAACAGGAGGGGCAGGCACTGCTCTCCTAGCCTTCACTTTGCTTTCACCCAGCACTGGCACAAACAACACCCACCCCGCCACGACGCCAGGCACCAGCGCTTGCGCCCAGATCAGCGGCATCAGAGACATGTGGCGTGTCGCCAGGCTGGACGTGACCAGCCCCAACGCAAGCAGCCCGACGAGCATGAACACGGCCGCCAGCGGACGCAGCAGGTTGCCGTGGCGGGCGAAGCTGCCGGTCAGCATGGCAGCCAGCGCCACCAGTGAAAAGGAGAGCGCGGTCAGCGGTTGCGTGAGCCGGCGATGCGCCTCCACGGCGAGCTTGCCCCAGTCGCGCTCCGGAATGGCGGGGTCGGGGTGAAGCAGCTCGTAGAGAGACATCTCATTGACGTCGCGCAGCCGTTGGTCCTCGTTCTTGTTGCCGGAAGCGAGGTCGATGGTGTCCTGGGCGAAGGTCAGGACATCGAGGCGGCCGGTTTTGGGGTCGATGTCCTCGCGCGAGCCGTTGTCGAGCAGCACGCGGGGGGTGTTGCCGGTGACCGCGAGGTGGCCGCGTTCGGCCAGGATGGTGGCGTGGCTGGAATGGTCACGATCGTCCTCGACAAGGATGCCCCGCAGGGTGCCGTCCTGGTCGCGGGCGCGGACATAGACGGTGAGGTCGGGCGAGATCTGGGTGAAGACGCCCTCCTGCAGGAGGAAGGCGGCGACGCGGTTGCGAATTTCGAACTGGTAGCGGCGGAACGCCTCGGAGCTGGCGGGAACGATCCAGATGTTGAGCGCCAGGCCGATGGCGATGCTGATCGCGGCGAGCATGAGCGCGGGGCGGGAGAGTGCCCACGGGCTGAGGCCGGCGGCGCGCATGACGGTGATTTCCCGGTCGCCGGTGAGGCGCTGATAGGTGAACTGGACGACGACGAAGGTGGTGATCGGCAGGATGACGGCGAGGAAGCCGGGGATCATCAAGCCGGTGAGCTGAAGGAAGACGCGCAAGCTGAGGCCGCGGTTGACGACCAATTCGACGAACTTGAGGGATTGTGTGAGCCAGATGAGAGCGACCAGCGCCGTCGTGACGGCAAGCAGGGAGCCCGCCAGTTGGCGCAGGATGTAGCGGTCGAGGCGCGTGACCATGGCGCCCGGTCTAACAGGCCGGCGCCTGCCCTCAAAGACCGACGCGGGGTCTGGGGGGAATGGCACATTGCCCCCAGCTCTTCTCCCTTGGATCGTAGGTCTGGACCCCGCTTATGCCCAAAGCGGACAGTTGCCGCGGCACGCCGCCGTCCGTGTCGAGATGGCCCTCGCCCATAACAGCCGCGATCGGCCGCCGCGGCGTTTGCGCGTGCTGCGCGGCAATGGCTTGGGCCATGGCGCCGTCCCAGACGAGCTGGGCGTCTATGAAGTGATCCAGGCGCGCGGGCGTGATCGGCGGGCTGGCGTGGCCGGACATGGCCTGGGCCAGGCGGGCGCGGTAGGCGGG
>CAXUNZ010000001.1:82321-82860 GCA_964252525.1 uncultured Acetobacteraceae bacterium | reverse complement strand
TCCCCCACGAGCGTGCCGGCGGAGGTACGGTTGATGCCGACATCGATCACCACGGCACCCGGCGCCACCCAATCCTGCCGCACCAGTTCGGCACGCCCGACTGCCGCCACCAGAATGTCCGCCCGCCGGCACTCGGCAGGTAGATCGCGGGTGCGGGAGTGGGCCAGCGTCACGGTTGCGTCCGCCGCGGTCAGCATCGCGGCGACCGGGCGTCCGACCAGGGCCGAGCGCCCGCTTGCCCCGTAATGCGGGCACGACGGCGGCTAGCAGCAGCATGACGCCCCGTGGCGTGCAGGGCGCCAACGCCGCGCCTTCCGGGTGGCCGAGCGAGAGCACCGCGCCGCCTTCTGCCAGGCGGCCCGTGTTGAGGGTGGTCAGGCCGTCCACATCCTTCGCCGGGTCGAGCGCTGCGATGACCACTTGCGCGCGCAAATGCGGCGGCAGCGGCAGTTGCACCAGGATGCCGTCCACCGCGTCGTTGGCGTTCAGGTCTGCGATGGCCGCCAGCAGGGTTGCTTCCGCCGTGTCGGCCGGCAGGC
>CAXUNZ010000001.1:81323-82264 GCA_964252525.1 uncultured Acetobacteraceae bacterium | reverse complement strand
TGGGCGGCGAAGCCGGCCTCGCGGGCGGCGCGGTCCTTGTTGCGGACGTAGACGGCGCTTGCCGGGTCGTCGCCCACCAGCACTACCGCCAGGCCCGGCTGGTAGGTGAGATTGGCCACGCACGCCTTCACCCGGCTGCGGAGCAGGGCGGCGTGGGCTTTCCCGTCGATGATCTCCGCCGGCATGGCCGCCGTCAGTAGAACAGTGGCTGCAGGCCGCCGTAGACGATGGCCTGATACAACCGGGCCAGGAGGTTGCGCGCCACCCAGATCAGCAGCAGCAGCACGAGCGGGCTGAGGTCCAGGCCGCCGAAGCTCGGCAGATAGCGCCGGATGCGCCGCAGCGCCGGCTCCGTCAGGCGGTAGAGGAAATCCGCGATCGTCCAGACCAGGCGGTTGCGCGTGTCGATGATGCCGAAGGCGATCAGGTTGCTGACCACGGCGGCGAGGATCACGGCCCACCAGTAGAGCCGGAGGACCGTGTCGAGCAGTTCGAAGATGATGGTGACCAAGCGGCGTTCCTCTGGAGGGCGGCGGACCCTAGCCCTGCCGCCCCGCGCCCGCAACGTATGCCGTCCAGCTTGACTTGGCGGGGCTTGCTGGGCATATCCCGGCCCCTGCAAGGCGGGGCTGTAGCTCAGTTGGTAGAGCGCCTCGTTCGCAATGAGGAGGTCAGGGGTTCGATTCCCCTCAGCTCCACCACCGCCCTGCAAAAGCATCCCTCGCTCGCAGCGAAACGTCGCGACCTGGCCCGAAGGTGCTCGCAAACAACCACCGGATCGCGCAGAGCCGTGCACCCTCGGACTGCCGCCTGGAACCGATCCACGCCGTGAGCGAGGCGAACATCGGATTCGGGAGGTTCCAGACCACGCCTGCAACAACCGGGAGGCGGGGCAGACGCGGGCTTGATCCGGATCAGCGTGAGCAGCCCTCAGGCGGCAA
>CAXUNZ010000001.1:61137-81313 GCA_964252525.1 uncultured Acetobacteraceae bacterium | reverse complement strand
GGTCAGGGGTTCGATTCCCCTCAGCTCCACCACCGCCTGGGATGCGTATCGATCTTTGCGTTTTGCACGTTTCGGGACAGGCAGCCCGTGCGACTCTGATCTGATGCCGCATGTTTGGTGTGCTGGCCGCTGCCTCGTTAGCCGGCGCGCCTAGGGTCGTGCGACACGTTCCCGCTCCAGCCGGTTGTGAACGTGGTGGCAACGCTGCTCCTGGAGCGGGTCGACGGCGGGGTGGGGATATAGGGCATTTGCACCTTGCCCGCGTCAGTTCCCGGCCGATGAACCGTGCCGATCATCCTGGCCTTTTCCCAAACCTCCGCCCGCTGGTCGCGGTCGATCATCGCACGTGCCTGGCGTAGGGCATCATCGTCTGAACGGCAGTCTATGTCCCGGCCGACGTTGAACTTCCCGCCGGCCGCTATCACGAAAACACGATAGGACCTCACGACACTTGCACTCCCCCGCCGAAGGACTGCTCATCCCTACGCGCCATGCATGAAGCGCAGTATAATCGGCGCGAGAATAATCGCGCTGGGCGGTCGGTTTGCTGCCAGTTCATCCACCGCGTGTTCACAACGTGGCGCGAACCGGTCGGCTTGCGCCAAAATCCAAGCGGGTCACGAATGTCGCAGTGTAGTGCGGGATCGAGGTAACTTCGTGCGCTCCGGGTTGCCGCCAGTGCCGACGGACACTCACGGCGGGCGTTGCGCAGGTTGATCGGCGTGGCTATAAAGCGCGCCGCCGCGTGTCACGGAGAGGTGCCAGAGTGGCCGATCGGGGCGGTCTCGAAAACCGTTGTGCGCGCGAGCGTACCGTGGGTTCGAATCCCACCCTCTCCGCCACGGGCCCCCGTCACTTGTCTCTGAACAGGGTGCATCGGCGATTTAGCCCGCCTTTTAGCGGCACTTTCGTGCGCAATCCGACCGTGTCCCACCGAGTGGTGTAGGAGCAGTTGCACGCGAGCTGGGTTGAGCTACGCGGTCAAGCGGCCAGAGAAGGCAGATTGACGAGCGGATCATCGCTCAACGGGGCGATGGTTTCCAGCGTCATGTAGCGGGCGCGTTGGACGGCCCATTCGTCGTTTTGTTCCAGCAGAAGGGCGCCGATCAACCTTGTGACCGCAGCTTCGTTTGAGAAGATCCCGACGACGTCGCTGCGCCGTTTGATTTCGCCGTTCAGGCGCTCGAGCGGGTTGGTGCTGTGCAGCTTGGCACGGTGCTGCGGCGGGAATTTCATATAGGCCAGCACGTCGGCTTCGGCATTAATCCATGAGGGTGGCAAGTTTGCTGACGCGCGGGCGCAACTGGTCGGCGACCTGGCGCCATTGTTTGCTGGCGCTGGCGGCATCATCCTGCGCGAATGCGGTGCCGACCCAGGCGGAGACGATGCGCCTCTGCGTCTTGCCGGCATGTGCCATGGCGTTGCGCATGAAGTGCACGCGGCAGCGCTGCCAGGTGGCGCTGAGCACCCGCGTGATGGCGGCCTTGAGGCCCTCATGAGCGTCGGAGACCACCAGCTTGACGCCCCGCAGGCCACGTCGTGTCAGGCTGCGCAGGAACTCGACCCAGAACGGCTTGGCCTCGCTGTTGCCGGTTGTCATGCCGAGCACCTCGCGTCTGCCGTCGCTGTTGACGCCAACAGCGACGATCACCGCAACCGAGACGATGTGGTGGTCGCGCCGCGCTTTGACGTAGGTGGCATCGAGCCAGATATACGGCCAATCGCCTTCGATCGGGCGGTTCAGAAGGTTTGCACCCGTTCATCAATCTCGCCGCAGAGACGCGAGACTTGGCTTTTGCTGATGCCCTACCATTATCGGCCGAGTGGCAGATGAAATTGGCGTTTGCCCGACCATGAATATAGAGCACACGTTCAATCGTCCGCTGTAGTTCCGGGGCAAGGTATTTTCTAGCCTCGTCCTGCCGACGCGCATCATCTGCACTATCCGTATGCGGTGCAGGCAAATTAAAAACCTGATTGACCGTGTGCGCCGTAATCCCTCCGGACTGCCGTTGCGAAGCGATCATATGGTTAATGAGAACCCTGGCACCCGTTTCAGCTTCTTCGTCAGACCTCGCGGCAAAGCGCGCAACGTGTTGTTCTTTAGGTCTCGCAAGCCTCTCAACTGTGTAAGCTTCAGGGTCATCGTCGATGATTTTATGATGGATCGCACATAGCAAAATGAGATTGTCAAAACTTTGACGTTCCTCGTGCGTTTGCTCCGGATCATATCGCGGGCCGTTAGCGCTTGCCGCTTTAGTGTGGCAAACCTCGCCCACAATTGCGCCATCCTGAACAAGACGGTTTTCGCATTTCAGGAAGGCGCAACGATTTCCCGAATGAGCAAAAAGCCGCTTCACGGTCGGATAACTTGGGGCGCTCACAGACATTCCTCCTGTCAGTAGGTTGCGAAAAAACTCGCAGCCTTCTCGGGGTTGTATCCTCGTCGGTCGTAGAGCTTAGTTGTTGACGGGTCACGATGCCCCGCCGCCTTCTGCACGTTCTCCAACTGGGCTCCGTTCTCCAATGCAGTGGTGATGAACGTCGCCCGCATCGAGTGCGCCGAGTAGCCTCGCGCTAGGCCGATGCCGGCAGCGTATTTCCGGAGGATGCGATCAATCGCATCTGGGTCCATTCGGCCAGCTGCATCATGCGCCTTGGCAATTCCGCGCATCGGCCGGAACAGGGCCCGCCATGATCATCGCTATGACCGGCGAGGTCCAGATATGCCCGGATGCGAGCTGCCGTTTGCAGGTTGATGGCAAGCGCATCACGCCGGCGACCCTTACGGGTGAGGCGCAGCGCATCCAGTCCTCGGTTGTGGTGCAGGTCGCCCACGGTGAGTGCTGCGATCTCCGCACGACGTAACCCCACCTGCAGGCCGACGGACAGGATGGCCCGATCGCGCAGGCCCGCTACGGTGTCGGCCGCCGGTGCATCCAGTAACCGCCGCGCCTGCACCTGGGTGCTCATGGCTCGGAGGGTTCATGAGCAAAGAAAGCCGCCAGCAAATCTGGGTCAGTCAAATGCTGAGGCTCAGGGTGCTGCGGGCTGATAATCATCGGGCCGTGATCCGTGTTGAAGATCATCGCCTCGGACAGACTCTGGATTATGGGCTGGCTGGTCATGCCCGGATCGTATCAGAAGCCTAGCACGTGATAACTTTAGTTATCACATGCTGATCGGCGCCGCAGGCCAGCTTGGGCGGCGAGTCTCCGACCAAACTTGATTGACCACGAGGGTCTTTGGACCCGTTGTCAGGAGCCTTCGCCCATGCAACACGTTGTCCGTCTGGACTGATATGATCGCGGTCATCTGGGGGGGGACGGCATGAGAAAGGGTTTCTTCGCTCGCATGGCGCTGGCGGCGCTTGTCGCGCCCGCTGCTGCGGTTGGCGCGCCGGAGATCACGCGCTCGCCGGCCATCGTACCGCCCACGGGCTCCGTCACAGTCCGCGCCTCCGGCTTCTGCCCCTCGGAAGCCGTCGATTTTTATCTGGGAAGCACCTTGCTGACAGTGCTTGCCTCGAACGCCAAGGGCGATATCGGCAAGACAAAAGTTGCCATTCCCGCGAACACGCCACCGGGCAAGCAGGCGCTGACGGCCGCCGGGCAAAAGTGCAACGATGCGGCCAGCATTTTCCTTAGCGTTTTCGACGATTGGTCTCAGGCGCAGTTTGACGGCTCCGGAGCGAGCTACAACTACAATGAAGGCACAATCTCGGCCGCGAATGTCGGCTCGCTCAGCCAGCTCTGGGTCCAAACTGGCGGCGGTTTTGGTCCGCTCGCCGTGGAGGATGACGACGTTTATCTGTCGAACCAAAGCAGCTACGCATACGATGCATTCAACGGGCAAACCGGCGCGCTTCTGTGGAGCACCTCAACAGGGCCGAGTATGGCTGCGCCGGCGCTCTCGGCCTCGAACGCCTTCCTGCTTACCGAGACAGGTTATCTTTTTGGGGTAAGCCGCCATACGGGCGCGCTGAAATGGACTGCCCGTCCTAACGGCGGATTTGTGCCGCCATTGGTTGTCAATGGGACCGTTTTCGTCGCCGATCAGAACGACAGTATTATCGTCGCGACAGATGCGGCGAGCGGGTCGCCACTCTGGTCGTACAGCTTGCCACAAAGCACGTCGCCCGACGGCCTGGCTGTCGTGGGCGGCGTCGTGTACGTGCCCTACGTGTCCACTACCCAATCGGGCGGCATTATTGAACTCGATGCCGCGACTGGCAGCAATATTCTTGCGGCCAGCGTTGCTAAGGGGCTTATCGGCCCTCCAGTGGTCGCCAATTCGCGTATCTACATAAGCGATTTTTATGGGGGTATCGACGCGTTTGACGCCGCCACGGGGGCGCCGGTCTGGAGCGCGCCTTGCGCGAGCTGTACGCAGGAGACTATTGTTCTTCTCTCGGCGGCGAACGACATTGTGTATGCAAGTCAAGCAGATGCGATCGTTGCTCGCAACGGCAATGATGGCACGGTGCTGTGGACGGCGACAACGGGTGGAACGGTGAGTACGCCGTCGATTGCCAACGGCATCGTCTATGTCACCTCCAATGATGGCAATGTTTACGCTTATGACGCGAAGACGGGCACGCAGCTTTTGGTATACAACGCCGCGCTGCAATCACCTGCGCAACCGGTGATCGCCGACGGTAAGGTGTTCATTTCGGATAAAAGCGCACAAAAGCTTATTGCGCTAAGCGTTAATGGCGTGCCGCCGGAGGCGCACGACACATCGTTGCACGGTCGTTAGGCAGCGCGGCTAACGACGTTCGTTCAGTCAAATGTGAGGGTTTCACACTATCGCACCGCCATTGGATGTTCTCAGGTCAGTGCATGAGATCGAACAAGAAAGCCGCGGCGGTTCAAAGGCGAATTCTCGCAACTTCGTCCTGCGTAAGCCGCTCCTGAGTTCGATCATAGAGCTTCGTTGTGCGCGGACTCTCATGCGCCGCCAGTGCCTGCGCATGCTCCAGCGCGCCGCCATTCGCCAGATAGGCCGTAATCCCCGTTGCGCGAAAACTATGGTTTCCGACCGGCGCCATAATTCCTGCAGCAAGAGCGCGCTTACGCACGACGCGCCAGGCGTCGGTCTGGACCATCGGTGCATCGGACAGCGTCACTCCCTGATGCCCGCTGCTGGTACGGAACAGCCAGCCTTTCTTGTCATCGGCAATGCCGGCCGCCACGATATAGGCGTGCAGGTGCTCCGCCAGGCAATGATGGCACGGCATCGCGTGCTGCTTGCCGCCTTTCTCATGTAAGCGGATCAGCCAGCCTGAGCCTTTAGGCTGCAGATCCTCCACCCGCATCTTGAGCGCCGCGCCGATGCGAGCAAAGCCGCAAGACAGTCGAGCAGAGCAGCTGGTCTAGAGCACGTTCAGTGCTGGTAGAAGCACCGAACGTGCTCTAGCTCTTTTTTCCAGAGCACGTTTTTCGGACGGGTGATCCCACCTGGTCCGAACGTGCTCTAGGCAAGATGCTCAATCCACCGAAACGGCTTGCGCGACGCTTTGCGCGGGCTTCGCGTCGGTGAAGCGTGTGACGTCGGCCAGCACGCGAGGCGTCTCGGACGAGGCGAGTGCAGCGCGCATCGAGGCCTCGTCTCGGAACCGGCACTCGCAGATTAGCGACCGTGCTGGCAGCGGCGTTGGTGTCGGCGGACCAGAACGCCGCACAGCTTTCCAGGCCGAGAGGACCCCAGCAGGCCTTCACCAGCGGCAGGTGGTGTTGAACGTAATAGTCGCGATGAAAACGTACACCCGCATCGCCAGGATAGCTCACATACAGGGTCGTCGTCATGACGCGAACACCTCCTCGCTCGGCACCGGTTCCGGCGCACGAGCTTGCGATGATGCGTCGGATTGACGCGTTGCATTTGGACTATCCGTTCGCTGGCAGCCGTATGCTGCGGGACATGTTGCGCGCGTTAGGCATGTCGATCGGACGTGATCTTTCCTGTGGTTCATTTTATGGCAGGTCGCGACCTACGGCGGGCGTCCTGACGCCTGACAACCATCCACGAGTTGAAACGGTCGTATTTCAGACTGAGGCACCACCCGGCTTCACTTGGTTTTACGAAATCAAGGAACACTCGTCCAAATACTCGTTCATCGCGGTCAGAAGCGGGGCGCCAATTTCATGCGCTACGAGCAGCGCGGAACTTACAGATTGTCGTCTCGGCAAGTGCGCCCCGCGCCCGAGATCGATGCCGACGAAGTCGCGCATGGCAGCGCTGTCGTAGAGCGCTTCCTGGCTGCCGGATTCGACCGGTTAAACCATTGCTCCATTAACGAGGTTACCGGGCAGTGTGGCCGCGCTACTCTGCGATCACGGACGTTGAAAGAAGATCTGACGTCAAGACATCGTAATGAGACCGGCCTCGCGCAACCAATCTAAAGTTGAATCGACGAGGGCCTCTATAGGCTGCACGCGAAAGTCGAGCTCCCGGATTGCCTTTGAGCTATCAACCTCCAAGGTTGCGCACAGCACCAGCGCCGTATCGACGGTCAGCCATGGTCGTTCGCCAGTCTTGGCTGCTTCCGCCTCCAACTCGCGCGCCTCGTTGATGATCGAGTCCGCGGTTCGTGGCTCAGCGGGAAACGGCTTGCCCAACCTCGCCGCGCAAAGCTGGGCGAAGTGCAGGTAGGAGGCGTTGACGCCACCGAGGAGGTAATTGTGCCCGGTTCGCCCGCGGTCGGCCGCTGCAATCATCGCGTCAGCCACGTCCTCGACGTGGACGAAAGCGCCCGCACCTGGTGGCGCCGCGCGCGTCTGGCCGGTGTGTATCCCGACAGGGAAGAGCGACCAGCCCTGGACGTCACCCGCGCCCAAGATGTTGGTCGGGTTGACCAGGACCGCGTCCAACCCCTGGTCCATGGCGCAGCGTATCTCCTCCTCGGCCCAGAACTTGGAGCGTTGGTAGTTGATAGCCTCGTAGGCGCCGAGCCGGGGCACGTCCTCGCGCAGCAACGGGGTCTGCAGGCCCCAGACCGCGTCGCTCGAGCAATGCACGAACCGCTTGGCTCTGGCCGTCAGAGCCGCACGCGCGACGTTGCGAGTACCCTCGACATTGGTCTTATTCTGCCGAACCTGATCCTGGCTCCAGTGACTGATGTCCGCGGCGATGTGGAACACGGCATCGCATCCCATCGGCAGGCCGCGGACAATGGAGTCTCGGTCCGTCACGTCGCCAATGACATACTCCTCATCGCTTCCGGCAGCCGGAGGGGACCGGCGGAGGCGGACCACGCGCCAGCCTTGCTCCGTCAGCTTGCGTGCGACGTGGGCGCCCAGAAACCCGGTCGAACCGGTCACAAAGGCCATCGGCATCATCGACATCTTTCTTTTCAGCGAACGCCCTTGGCGTCCGGCCTGGTGAACCCTGACGCCGCCCGTTCTAGGAGAGGCGCTCGAAGCCGTCGGCGCTCCAGCCCTCGCTGCCGACGCCGTGGTGCACGAAGAACAACCCGCCCGGATCGTAGCGCCGCTTGGCTTCGAGTAACCTGGGGTAATTGTCGCCCCAAAAATCCTCCTGCCAATTTGGATTGAAGTAGTTGCTCTCCGAAACGTAGGAGCCTCCGTCCGGCGCAACCTTCCGCAGCTCGGCGATCGCGTGGTCGATGGCCCGCGCGTTCCTGCGGGCGGCCTCCGCGTCGACCTTCCTTCCTGCAAGGCCAGGGTAGGCCGGTCCCTCGCCATCGGCCACGACGGCAAGCGTGAAGGCTTGAAGGACCGCCGGGTTGGTTGCCGTGTCCCGCGCCGCGGCGACCGTCTCCGCCGGCGCGCCGGCGAGCCCCTTCGCGAGTTGCAGGCGCACCATCTGGTGGCGGGACGCGGCATAGATCGCATCCGTCAACTCTGCCTGCCGCTCGTCGCGCAGGAGGGATGACGGCAGCCAGAGCGAGTCATAGCCGTGCAGGAACACGCCGATCTCGGCCTCGTCGCAATGGCTCCAGCCCCAGTGCCTGGGGGAGTCCGGCCGGGGATCAGGCTTGAGCAGCCCGCTCCTTCTCACGTCCCACCACGCCCTGGAATCCGCCGCGCTGGCGACGAATGGTGAGTTGACGGAGTAATCCTGCGGCAGCGACGTCACCCAGTCGAAGAAGGGCCGCCAGGTCGCGACAACCTGCTCGTCATCGAGGCCTTGGCACACCATCGCCAGCTCGAACGCGTTGCCCGGCCCGAAATGGACGTGGTCTCCCCAATGGGGATTGCACAACGCGTCCCGGTAGAAGCTGACAAAACGTGCGACGAGCGCCTTGAAGGCCGCGTCCGACCTCGCCTCCAACCGGCCGACCGCGCTGCCGAATGTCGTCGGCAGCTCATGGGTGCGAAGGGTGATGCGCGTGAGCACGCCGAAGGTGCCCCCGCCACCGCCCTTGATCGCCCAGAAGAGGTCCGGGTCTGAACAGGCGTTAACGACGCGGACATGGCCGTCGGCCGTCACGATCTCCGCCTCCAGGAGGCTGGACGCGGCCGTGCCGAACTTCTTGGAGAAGACGCCGAAACCCCCGCTCTGCACGAGTCCGGCCACGCCGACCGACAGGCACCCTCCGCCCTGCACGTAACGGCCGCCCTCGACGGTTACGGCGTGATAGAGGTCCACCCACATCGCGCCGGCCCCCGCGCTGACGGCGGGCGCCGGAGCGACGCGACCTTCGCAGCCCTGTCCCACGAAGGCGTCGTGCAGCGTCACCGCGTCCAGGGCGCGGGTCCAGATCAACAGCGAGTCCGGCGCGTTCGACGTGCCGAGATAACTGTGCCCCGTGCCCTTGACGACGATCCTGAGGTTGTGCCTCCGTGCGAAGGCGATGCCGGCGCAGACGTCCGCGGCGCCTCGCGCCTTGATGGCATAGGCGCTCGTCGCAGGTGTCCAGGCGTCGAGCCATCCTGACGTTTGCGTGCTCGCGGGCTGGTCGCTGATCCAGTATGGGTTTTTCAAGTCCTCGCGGATTCGAAGGGCGGCCGCGGCATCCGAGGCGTGCGGCAGGAGCGGCTGCACCTCGATCAGGTGTCCGCCCACGGCACGCCGGAGCTCATCCCAGGTGCTCGCAGCCGGCCAGAGTGCCCCGGACCGCCGCACGCGTCGTTTGACGTGGCCCACATCTTCCGCGGCCGTGATGAGTTGCGCGTCCGCTTCGTGCACTGTCATCCTTGCATGGGTCATCTCAGCTCCTCGCGTGGCGTGAAGCAGGCGTTCATGATCGGCCGCACCTTAGGACATCATCTCGTAGACGGATTTGGGTCCGCGCAGGTCCAGCAGCTCGATCAGATTTCCGTCTGGGTCGCGGAACAGCACCAGCCTCACGCCGGACGGCAACGTGGTGGGCTGGTCCATGTTGGCGAGGTTTCGCGCCAGAAGCGCCGCGTAGGCTTGGTCCACGTCCGGCACGCTGAAGCTGAGGTTCGCGATCCCCATTCCGTCAGCGGCAACCGGGGCCGCGGTGACGCCCAGCTCGGCCTTCTTGACCAGTTCGACCGCAAGTCCGGCGATCAGCCCGAAGACAACGCGGTCACCTGGCTGGCCAGGGGCGCTGTCGTAGCGCAAGTCGAAGCCAAGCAGGTCGCGGTAGAAGCTGATAGACCGCGCCATGTCGGAGACGTAGATGCCGGCATGCGAGTGGGCCATCGGTTGCAGGAGCTGCCGCGCGTTCGCCAGGTTTTCCGTCGTTGCCATGTCAGGCGTACACCGCAACAACCAACTCGATCTCGACGGTGATCTGCCCAGGCAGGGAGCCGACCCCGATCGCCGATCGCGCATGTGGGCCGGCCTCCGGTCCGAAGACCTCAAGCAGCAGGTCCGAACAGCCGTTGATCACCTGCGGATGGCGCGCGAAGTCCTCTGCGGCGTTGACCATGCCGACCAGCTTGACGACCCTGCGCACCCTCGCGAGCGACCCCAGCGTGGCGCGCATCACAGCGAGCAGGTTGAGGCCCGTCAGCCACGCGTGGCCGTAAGCCTCCTCTAACGTCACGCCGGCTCCCACCTTGCCGGTGTGCGGCAGGCCGTCCACGCCGACTGGACCTTGTCCGGACAGGAACAGGAGTGGTCCATCGAGGATGGCAGGCACGTAGCTGCCAGCCGGCTTGGAGACAGGAGGCAGCACCAGCCCAAGCGCCGCCAGCCTGGCATCGGGGTCCGCTGGGCCGCCCAAGGGCATCGCGGCGGTGCCTTGCGCTTGCGTCATGCCATAAGGTCCTCGGTCAAGCTCGCCGAAAGCGGACAGACCGCCGCCGCCGCTTCGCGCGCCACGCAGCCCGGCTCGCTTCGGTTCTGCTGCGCGCGGTAGAACCGGAGGACGCCGTCATTCAGCCTGCCGAAGCGCAGCGCCAGAAGGTCGAGCAGATAGTTCTGGTGCAGGCGCCAGGGCGCTTGCGAACCCTGTCGGGGCATCAGGTGTTCACCCCGCTTCACGTAACCTGATGCCAGGTCCACGAAGGGGCGCGGTCGCGGGGCCTCTGTCCCTAGTGTGGGCGCGCACGCCACCAAGTTTCGGCGGCTCATGTGGTTGAGCAGGCGGCACACGTAAGCGCAGGTGAGGTCGGCCTTCAGGGTCCAGGATGCGTTCGTGTAGCCGAACACGGAGGCGAAGTTCGGCACGCCGTCGAACATCATGCTTTTGTACGTGAAGCGGCCTGGGAAGGCGACGTGCTGGCCGTCGACGCTGAACGAAACGCCGCCAGCGAACTTCATCCGCAGGCCGGTCGCCGTGACAATGATGTCGGCCGGCAACTCGCGCCCGGACGCGAGCCTGATGCCGGTTGGCGTGAAGCGGTCGATGGCCTCCGTGACGACCGAGGCCGAGCCGTCGCGGACCGACCGGAAGAGATCCGCGTCGGGGACCAGGCACATGCGCTGGTCCCATGGCGCGTATCGCGGCGCGAAATGCGTGTCGACGTCAAACTCCGACCCGAGATGGCCGCGCACCTGGTCCAGGATGAAGGCGCGCATCTTGGCCGGCTTCCGGCGCGCCAGCCGGTAGACGTAGATGTTCTCCAGGATGTTCTTCCACCGGACCAGCGCGTAGGCGAGCTTGCCGGGCAGGAGCGCGCGGAGCCGGGTCGCCAGCCGGTCCTCCGCGGGTTGCGAAACGACGTAGGTCGGCGAGCGCTGGAGCATGACGGCGTGCGCCGCCTTCTCGGCCAGTTGCGGCACCAGGGTCACGGCGGTCGCTCCGCTGCCGAAGACCACGACCTGCTTGCCTGCGTAGTCGAGCCCTGCGGGCCAGTGCTGCGGGTGCACGACGAGGCCGGCGAAGTCGGACGCGCCCGCGAAGTCCGGCGTGTAGCCGGCGTCGTAATCGTAATAGCCGCTGCACGACAGCAGGAAGCCGCAGGTGAACACGGCCGGCGCGCCGTCGTGCTCGGCCTCCACTGTCCATCTGGCGGCAGCGGACGACCAGGATGCGGAGATGACCTTGTAACGGAAGCGGACGTGCCGGCCGACATCGGCGCCCTCGGCCGTGTCGCGCACGTATTTTAAGATTGCGGCGCCGTCCCCTATGGCATTCGCCTCCGTCCACGGACGGAAGCCGTAGCCCAGCGTGAACATGTCCGAGTCGGAACGTACGCCGGGGTAGCGGAACAGGTCCCAGGTGCCGCGGATGGCGTTCCGTGCCTCGAGGATGAGAAAGCTCCGGCCTGGACACAGCCTGCCCAGGTGGTGCGCTGCGCTAACGCCTGACAGCCCGGCCCCGATGACGATGACGTCGAAATGCCCGGTCATGCGTGCGTCCCGCCCGCACGCCAGGGCGCTCGTGGATTGGCTAGACGGCCACAGTTCACCGCTCACGACGCGAACGCCTGGCGCGTGCCGTCGACCAGGCGCCGGGATGCGCCTGCCAGGGCGGCTACATCGCTCGAGACGGTCACCAGGCTGAAGCCCATGCCCACCATGCGCGCGGCGTAGCCCGACGAAGCGCAGTGAATGCCGGCGATAAGGTCCCGGCGTTCTGCCGCCTCGATCAGGCCGGCGTAGATGGAGAGCATCTCCGGCTCCTCGCGATCCAAGGTGGCGGCAAGTCCCATGGACAGCCCGAGGTCGCTCGGCCCGACGTAGAACCCGCTCACGCCAGCCACGTCCAAAATCGCTTCGATGTTGCCCACCGCGATGTGCGTCTCAATCTGCGGCAGAATCAGCACCTCGGCGTTGGCCTTGGCGTTGAAGCCCGGCCCGCCGTCGTAACCTCGGGCGCGGATCGGCCCGCTGGAGCGTTCGCCGAGCGGCGGATAGAGGCAGGAGCGCGCCAGTGCCGCGGCATCGTCGCGCGTGTTCACCATGGGGCAGATCACGCCCCATGCGCCACCGTCCAGCATCCTGCCTATGATGCCGGGCTCGTTCCAGGGGACGCGCACGAGCGGCGTTGCGGCTGTAGACTGGAGCGCCTGCATGCAGGCGACCACCGATCCGTAATCGTGCAGCCCGTGCTGCATGTCGAAGGTGATGCTGTCCCAGCCTGCTCGCGCGAACACGTCGGCGGTGAACGTGCAGGGCAGCATCGACCATGCATTGACGCACGGGCGGCCGCCGTTCAGCCGGCTCCGCATCCCTCCACCGGCCGTCAAGCTTCGGTGCGGGCGTAGATCGAGCGCTTTGGCTGCGCCACGACCCGGCGCAGCATGGGCTCGAACGCCTCGAGGGGCATCGTGTCGTAGGTGGGATCGAACGAATTCTGATCGTAGCGCTCGCAGAACTGGGCGGTGTGTTCGAAGTCCGGGTGGCCGCGAAACTTATCCCGCATGTCCCGGTCAGCCCCGATCAGGTGGAAAAAGTAGTATCCCTGGAAGATGCCGTGCTGGTTCACCATCCAGTGGTTGCGCTCGGAGACGAACGGCTTCAGCACGACGGCCGCGACCTCCGCGTGGTTATGCGGTCCGAGCGTGTCTCCGATGTCGTGGATCAAGGCGCACACCACGTACTCCTCGTCCTGCCCGTCCCGGAACGCCCGCGTCGCCGTCTGCAGCGAGTGCTCCAGCCGGTCGACCGCGAAGCCTCCCCGGTCGCCCTTGAGAAGGTTCAGGTGCGCCAGAACGCGATCCGGCAATGCGCGCGTGAATATCCTGTTGGCCGCGCCTATGACCTTCCAGTCTTCGACTGTCCCATCAGCCATCGCGTGGAAATCCGCCTGCGGCTCGGCTGCGCCGTGTGTTTCAGCGCTGTCCATGACGGGGAACTCCCTTTTTAACATGCATGCATCTGGTGCGTGATCAGGGTGGAAGTCAATGCTAAAGAAGGTCGTATGCCGACTTTTGTCGACTTATCTGCGGACGCAAATATTCGCCGTACTTAGCGTATGTAGGAGCGGCGCATGAGATCAGAAGCTACACCTTTGGTTTAGTCGGGTTTTATCGGCTATTGACCGCAAGCCACAGCTTGAATATCAGCCCGGCATGGACGCGACCGAGACCCTTTTGCCGCGCAGCATGACGACGCGAGCCGGGCGGCAGGTTTCGTTCACCGGCCTCGGCTTCGGCGGTGCCCAGGTCGGCAACATGGGCCGCATTCTCAGCGAGGCGGACGCGGAGGCCACGATCCGCGCTGCCTGGTCGAGCGGGCTACGCTACTTCGACACCGCTCCCCTGTATGGCTATGGGCGGTCGGAACGCCGCATCGGCCGGGCCCTTCGCGGCGAGCCGCGCGACAGCTTCGTGCTATCCAGCAAGGTCGGGCTGCTGGTGGACGGCCTCGAATCCTCGATGGCGGATGGCGGCCCGTTCATCGACCCGCCGCATGGCTCGCCCGCCTACGACTACGGCTACGACGCCATCCTCCGGTCGGTGGATGCAAGCCTCGGCCGGCTTGGCCTCGGGCGGATCGACGTGCTGCTCGTGCACGATATCGACGCGGAGACGCACGGCTCGGCGGCACTCGCCGACCGGCACTTGCGGGCTCTGACCGATGGCGGCGGCTGGCGAGCCCTGGACGAGCTCAGGCGCGCGGGCACGGTGCGTGCCATCGGCGCCGGGCTGAACGATGGCGGACCTGCGAAAGGCTGCTCGGGCTTCTCGACCCCGACGTGTTTCTGCTGGCAGGGCGCTACACCCTGCTCGAGCAGGAGCCGCTGGAAAGCATGCTGCCGGCGTGCACAAGGCAAGGCGTGGGCGTGGTCGTCGGTGGCCCGTTCAACAGCGGCGTGTTGGCTGGTGGGCCGGCGGCAAGCCGCACCTACGATTACCGCGCGCCGCCGACCTGGGTGCTGAATCGGATCGCTGCCCTGGAGGAGGCCTGCCGGGGCTTCGGGGTGTCGCTGGCGCAAGCTGCCCTGCAATTCCCGCTCGCCCACCCGGCTGTGGTCAGCGTCATCCCGGGCAGCTACACGGCAGGCGAGGTCGAACGCAATGTCGCTGCGGTCACCAGTCCGGTGCCGCCGGCGTTCTGGGTTTCCCTGCAGCAAACCGGCCTTCTGCGTGCGGACGCGCCCGTGGATCCGCACCTGGGGAGCTGAGCATGGCTGACGGCGGCAGGTGGCTGGGCGATCCCTTGGACGACCTGGACAAGGGCGCGCCAGGTCACGGCGACCGTATCCCGCTGAACGAGACGGGTCGGCGCGGCTGGAACATACTCGCCGAGGACCTTCCACTGCCTGTCGCCGTCCTTAAGGACATCGAGATGCGGAGCAACAGCGCCTGGATGCGCGAGTACTTGGCGCTGAGCGGCGTCAGGATCGCGCCGCACGGAAAGACCTCGATGGCGCCGGTGCTGTTCGACCTGCAGGTGGAAGACGGCGCCTGGGGCATCACCCTGTCCACGCCGCACCAGATCAGGGTGGCCCGCCGGTGCGGCTTCAAAAGGATCTTCCTGGCCAACCAGCTGGTGGGTCGGGCGGCCATCGAATACGCCTTCCGGGAGTTGGCGAACCACCCGGACTTCGACCTTTATTGTCTTTCGGACTCGGCTGAGCATGCCGCGCAGCTCGAGGCTGTCGGAGTTGGTCTGGGCGCGGCGCGGCGGCTGAACGTGCTCATCGAGCTGGGCTTCGATGGTGGTCGGACCGGCTGCAGGACCAACGAACAGGCACTCGCGGTGGCGCGGGTGATCTCCGAAAGTCGGCATCTCGCCCTGTGCGGCATCGAGGGCTTCGAGGCGCTCATGCCAGGCCCGAGCTGGGAGGAGCGCCTGCAGAACATCCGTGGCTTTCTCAACAGGGTGGTCGCGGTGGCTGAGTCCTGCTCGGCGCTCGGCCTGTTCGACACTGAGGAGGTTATACTTACCGCGGGCGGCTCGGCCTTCTTCGATCTGGTCGTGGACAGCTTCAAGGCTGCGAGGCTCGCCAGGCCCACAACCATGGTCATCCGGAGCGGGTGCTACCTCACGCTCGATTCGGTGATGTTCAAGAATGCCTTTGCCCGCATGAAGGACCGCCTGCCGGGGTTGGGCGAGCGCCTGGGGGAGCTGAAACCGGCGCTGGAGGTCTGGGCCTACGTGCAGTCCAGGCCGGAAGACCAGTTGGTGATTGCAGCGCTCGGCAAGCGCGACATCTCGTACGACGACATGCCCGTCCCCACGGTCTGGTTCCGCCCCAGCCCCGGGCCTCGAACGCCTTCCGTTGTCCCAGAGGGGCACAGGGCGTTCAAGCTCGACGACCAGCACTGCTACCTTCGCGTCCCGTCCAATACGCCGTTGCGTGTGGGTGACATGATCGCGTTCGGCATATCGCATCCCTGCCTCACGTTCGACAAATGGCGCGTGCTCCACACCGTTGACAGCCACTACGACGTCACCGGTTCTGTCCGGACATTCTTCTGACCGCCCCGCAGGCAAGCCCGGGCACTCCCATCCGGCAAAAATGGCTGGACCAGGTCGTGGAGCCGGCAATCGACTCCGGGATGCCGATCGTCGACGCCCACCATCACCTTTGGGACATGCCGGGCTGGCGCTACCTCCTCGACGACTACCTGGCTGACCTTCGTTGCGGCCACAACGTGGTCGCCAGCGTGTTCGTCCAATGCTTCGCCATGCACCGCCCGCACGGGCCGCCCGCCTTACGGCCGGTCGGGGAGACGGAGTTCGCCAACGGCGTGGCGGCGATGAGTGCCAGCGGCCGCTACGGGCCTGCGGCCGTGTGCAAGGGTATCGTCGGGTATGCCGACCTGCGGCTCGGCGACGCGGTCGAGGATGTGCTCGACGGCCACCTGCGTGCGGGCGGCCACCGTTTCCGAGGTATCCGGCAGATATCGGCATGGGACGCCGATCCCGCTGCCGTGGGCCCGGCCAACGCGCCCGCGCCCGGCTTGCTGGCGGACGAGAAATTCCGGGAAGGTTTTGGGCGGCTCGCGGCCAAGGGCCTCTCGTTCGACGCCTGGCTGCTGCACCCGCAGATCGACGAACTTGCGGCGCTGGCGGACGCCTTTCCGGAGACGGACATCATCCTCGACCATCTTGGGACACCCTTGGGGGTGGGCGGCTACGCCGGCCGGCGGGACGAGGTGTTCGCCGCTTGGCGCGCATCCATGCAGCGCCTGGCCAGGCAGCCGAACGTCTGGGTCAAGCTGGGCGGCATGGCTCAGGCGATCAACGGGTTCGGCTGGCCAGCAGGCCCGCTGCCGCCCTCCTCCGAGCGACTGGCGCAGGCCTGGTTGCCTTACTTCGAGACGTGCATCGAAGCATTCTCGCCGGCACGTTGCATGTTCGAGAGCAACTTCCCCGTGGACAAGGAGGCGTGCAGCTCCGGAGTATTCTGGAACGCCTGCAAGCGGATGGTGGCGGGCTACGGTGCCGGTGAGAAGGCTGACTTGTTCCACGGCACCGCATCCCGCGCCTACCGGCTTGGGCACAGCCAAACTACGCCTTGACGCTCAGTCGGCAGCCTCGCCGGCGCTGTCCTCGGCATCGGCAGTGTTGTTCGGCAAGCGCGCGTTCGCCGACAGCTTGGGACGCCGCCGCCTTGCGCCCTCGTGTCCGGCCTCGGGCGGCCGGTGTTCAATCACCTCGGGCAGGAACGTCCTGCAATAGGCCAGGCTGGCGGTGCTCGCCTCCTTGGCGAACGCCTCGGTAATGCGAGCGTGCTGCGCGTAGGAGGTCATCCAGATGCCGTCGTTCAGCGAGATGAGGACAGTGAACTTCATCTGGTGATCGGGCAAATAGGGCATCTTGAAGTAGTGGTCGAGCCAATCGTACAGGGTCGACGACAGAGTTCTCACATTCTCGATGTCTGCGCCGCGCACCTCGGCCGTCATGCTCCCGCTCAGGAAGAGCTTAGCGAAAGCCGGATTGCTGTTGTAGAACTCGACGGCCAGGTCGAATCTCTGCAGCAGAAGCTCCGACCACTTGCCGGCGCGGCTGAGGTCGGTCCCCTTGTCCAGATGCCTCAGAAGCAGCTGCTCGTAGCGTTCGGCGACAGCCAGGAAGGCGGACTCCTTGCTCGGGAAGAAGTGGTAGACCGATCCGGCCGGAACGCCCGCGGCGGCCGCTATGTCGTACAGCCCGATTTCGTGCGTGCCCTTTGTTGCGAGCAACTCCGTCGCCGCATCCAGAAGCCTCTCGACCCGCGCCCTGCTCCTGAGCTGGGCCGGCTTGCGGGCCTTTCCTGCCCCAGGGCGGAAAACCTTTTGAGACGTACGCACGTCTTCGGTCTCGTGGCTGTCGGGCATCCATTCAATCCTAGGACGGCGCAGGCCGAAATGCGAGCAAGTGGCTGACGGCGGGCATCATGAGGCATATCGTGCGCTGCACGCAGCGGCTGGGCCGCCGCTTGCAGCCCGGCTTACGCGGCTCGGCTCTCGGCGGCGCCGATGCCGCTGGTCGCGTCCGTGATGACCGCTCTCGAACCCTTCGACTTGACTGGCAGGGCATGCGCTCCAGTCCCGAGTCCAGCCGGCCCGGCCGCGTGGTCAATCGATCGCCGCGAAGGCAGGCGCCACGTGCTCGCGTTGTCCCTCCCCCTCCAGTCTCGGCAATTGCCGGCGCAACGCGCCGAAGGCTGCGTTCGCGGCATCGACGGTGCGCCGAATGTCCTCGGGCGTCATGGCCGAGCTGATGAACATGTTGTGCCATGGATGGACGTAGAAGCCGCGGGCAAGCATCTCGGCCGACCAGAAGAACCCTTTCTTGATGCCTGGGTCGTCGTCGAAGAGGAACATCGGCATGGTCGGCGGGCCGCTCTGCCGGAAGCCGACACCATGCGCGGCCGCGACCTCGCCCAGCCCGGCGCGCAGCACCCCGCCCAGCTCGGTGATCCTCTCGAGGTACTCGGTGTCGCGCACGCGGCGCAGCGTCACCAGCGCCGCCGCCATGGGTGCCGCCTGATACCAGAAGGTCCCCGTTGTCGCGACCAAGGCGGCGGCTTCCCTCGCGCGGTCCGAGCCGGCAAGCGCCGAAATCGGATGCCCGTTCGCCATCGACTTGCCGTAGGCGGACAGGTCCGGCTGCACGCCGGCGAGCGACCAGCTGCAGTCGCGTGCGACTCGGAAGCCCGCGCGCACGTCGTCGACGACCAGTAAGGCTTCCTTGAGGTCGCACAGCTCGCGCGCCTTCCGGGCGTAGGACTGATCCAGCGGCGCTTGGTCAATGAGGACGTCGTGCTTGTATGGCGTGGCGAAGATGGCGGCGAGATCGTCGCCCGCCTCGCGCACGGCCGCCTCCAGCGAGGCGACATCGTTGTAGTCGCACATGATGCGGTCCGTCCGATCGCTGGCGACCACGCCCGAACCCACGATCGAGCACCAGGGCAACGACCCGTGATAGGCGCCGCGCGCGGTGATGACCTTGGACTTGCCGGCAAAGGCGCGCGCCACCATCAGCGCAATGTTGTTGGCGTCACTGCCGTTCTTGCAGAAGATCGCCCAATCGGCGTGGGAGATCATGCCCGTCAGCAGTTCCCCGAGTTCGACCGCGCGCGCCGTCGGGCCAGTCAAGGTGTCGCCGCGGCCGAGCTGCTCGACGAAAGCCGCGTTGATCTCCGGATCGCCATAGCCGAACAAGTTCGGCCCCCAGGCGCACATGTAGTCCAGATACTCGTTGCCATCGACGTCCCTGATCGTGGCACCGTGGGCGGACTCGAAGAATTGTGGGTAGTTGGGCGGCAGCTTGGAAGTCGTCAGGTGCCCGTACATGCCGCCGGCGAATACCTTTTCGGCCCTGCCGCGCAGCTCTGCGTCACGTGTTGTCATAGGCGGCGTTCCTCTGGTGGGTTGAGCATGAGGCAAGGCAAGCACCTTGTCGTCACTGCAAGGATCGTCTCAGTGATTGCGGCGTGCGGGCCAGCAGCGAGAGGACGAGGATCGTCGCCAGGCCGAAGAGGGCGAGATCCCCTTGCACCACCGCCACGAGCCCGCTGTTCGACGCGAGGGATGACGTCACGAGAGGCCCCGCAGCACTGCCGATCAGTTGGGCCGCAGGGATGAGCAGTGCAGTCCGCCTTGAAGCGTCCAGTTCGAGCACGAGTTTGATCTGGTAGGGCGCAGCGAACATCCACAGGAAGCCGAACGCGAGGACGGCGGCGAAGTAGGCGAGGGCGGAGCTGGCCGATCCCACGATCCAGGTGCAGGCGAGTGCGGCGATGCCGCAGCCCGCCAAGATGGGGACGGTCGGCAGGCGTCCTGTCGTGACAGAGGCAACGGCCGTACCGGCGATTTGCGCGGCCAGCGCCGCGGAGACCGCGAAGCCGACGCTCGCCGCCTTCACGTGGGCGTGGGTGCCGAGCTGGTCGAGGAAGACCCACAGGCCAACCAGTCCGGCCCAGTAGAGGAACACCGAGGACAGGCCGACCACGCCTGCCAGCGGCACCCCCGCGCCGGTCGCGGCCTTCGGAAGTGCGGGGAGTTCCCGGGGCAGGAAGGGAGACCCCACGACCGCCGCGGCGGACAGAGCGGCCAGCAGCACGAACGCGCCGTTGGCGCCCGACGTCGCCATCAGAGTGAGCGGCAGCAGGCCGGCGGCGACCGCCTGGGCCAGCGTTTGCGCCCCGAGGAAAACGCCGGACAGCCGGTCCGGCCGCGGCGCGCGCGTGATGATCGACACGGCGATCCAGAGCAGCACTCCCTCGGTGATGCCCGCGCAGCCCCGCAGCCCCACCAGGCCGGTGCCATGCGCGTAGCAGGATGCGACGTCGACCGCTGTGAGGGCTGCAGCGGCCAAGGCGTTGGTGGCCCTGAGATGGGCCGGCCGCCGGCTGGCGGCGAGCAGGCCGGTGGTCACGCCGATCACGAGCAGCTCGGAGGTGGCGGCTCCG
>CAXUNZ010000001.1:42743-61127 GCA_964252525.1 uncultured Acetobacteraceae bacterium | reverse complement strand
CTCCGCCGATTTGGCCGAGCGTCAGCCGCCCCTCATCGCTCAGGGCGCCGAGCACGATGGGTTGGAGCCCCAGGATCAGCAGCGCCACGGAGCCGTTGGCGAGCGCCGTGACCGTCGCGGGCAGGCCAGTCGGCCGGATGGTGTCCATGCCTAGTAGCGGTACACCACTTCGCCGCCGACATAGCGTGGGGCGCCCACCACATCCTCCAGCAGGCCGAAGCCGGTCGTGAGGTCGTTGACGTAGTTGAAGTACTTCGTTCCGGTCAGGTTCCTGCCCACGGCGGCCAGCTCCCAGCGCCTGTTCGGACTGTCGTAGGACAGGCGCGCGTCGAACAGCCAGTAGCCGTTCTGCGCCACGAGGGGATTGTTGTTGGACTCGAAGAACTGGTGGCTGCGAAAGGATCCTACGCCCGAGAGATCGAGGAGGCTGCCGTCCGCGAGAGGAAGCTGGTAGTCGGATTGCAGGATCACGTTGAACTTCGGCGCGTTCGGCAGCTGCTTGCCGGTCAGGTTCTGCACGGGTCCCGTGCCGGCCGCCGACTCGAAGGGGCCGAGCGCAGAGTCCACGTAGCTGAATGTCACGCTGGCATGCAGCCTTTCGATCGGCGCGGCGTCCAGCTCCAACTCGCCCCCTTTGATGGTCGCCGTCGGCGCGTTCGTCAGGACGGAGAGCGGCAGGGGGACGGCGCTCGTGCTGGCCGCGGACTGGATGAGGTTGTAGGTCTGCTCGTCGCGATAGCTGTAGTAGAAGCCGGCGGCGTTGAAGCGGAGGCGCTGGTTGAGCAGGTCGGACTTCAAGCCGATTTCATAAGCCGTGATGTATTCCGGCTTTATGGGACGGAGCTGCTGCAGCGCGTCCGCCACGTCATTGGCGAGGAACCCGCCGTTGAAGCCGCCGCTTTTGAATCCGGTCGAGATGTTCCCGTAGACGAGCGCGTGCGGCGTGAGGCGGTAGTCGAGGCCGACCCTCCATGAGGCTGCCCGGTTGGAGAGGTTCTCGTCGATGTCATACAGGGTTGATGGCGCGGGAAAGACCCCGTTCTCCTGGAAGCTCGCCAGCGAATTGGCGTCAAAAGTCTTGTGCTCGTAAGTCAGGCGCCCGCCGACCGTCAGCCGCAGGTCGGGCAGGATCTTGTAATCGGCCTGGCCGAAGGCGGCATAGGATTCTATAAACTGGCCGTTCAGCGTGTCGCCCCGCTCGGCTATGCCGTTGCCTATGAAGGGGTCGCCGATCAACGGGCCGATGACCTGATCAAGGTCGGTGAACAGGCCGATCGACTGGTTCTGAACGAGGTGTTCGTTCAGCAAGTAAAGGCCGCCGAGCCAGTGGTAGCGGTCGCCGCTGCTCGAGACGTGCAGCTCCTCGCTGAAATCGGTCGAGCGCGCGCCGTAGTTGATCGCCAGCAGGTTGTAGGGGTCTGCATCAGAGTCTTCGTGATGGGTCTTGTGGTTCTCTTCCAGCGCGGTCAGCGAGCTTAGCGAGATGTCGCCCAGCCGGTAGTCGACCCGCACGGAGCCGCCGACCGCGTTCACCTGCAGGGTTTCGTCCCTGTTGTAGAAGCCTTTGTAGAACGCGTTGGGACCCTTGTAGCCGTAGGCGTCCGTGCATGCGCCTGCCAGGATCTGCGCGTTCGAGCAAAGGGAGCCGAATGGGCCGTTGAGTTCACCGACGTTGCGGTACTCGTCCGGCCGGCGGCTGACGTAGCCGCCATGGAAGTTCAGCAATATCGTCAGGTCGTCGGTCGCCTCGATCTTCAGCTCACCGCGGTAGAAGAGGTTGTTGGCGCCATTGGTCTTATTGCCGTCTGTGAGGTCCGAGAAGTAGCCGTCCGAGTAGTCGTAGGAGATGGCGGCCCTGCCATCCACGTGCGGGGCGATCTGGCCATTGATGACGGTCTGCGAGGAGACGGTGTTAAACGACCCGTATTGCAGGTCCTCGGACGCGGAGAAGTCGTCCGTCGGCTTGGCGGTGACGTAGTTGACCGCACCCCCGGTGCTATTCCGGCCGTAGAGCGTCCCCTGCGGACCTTTCAGGACCTCCACCCTTGCGAGGTCGAACGTCTGAAATGTCTGGCCTGATGGCGCGGCTTCGTACACCTCGTCCACATAGACGCCATTCGGGCCGGCATTGTTGGTATTCGTGTCGTTGGCGCCGATGCCGCGGATGTTGATCAGCGGCGCGTTGCCGGCCCCGCCCGGCTCGGCGATCTGCACCCCCGGGACGAACTCGGCCAGCTGATCGCTGTTGCGGATGTCGAGACGTTGCAGCGCCTTGGAGTCCAGGACCGTAATCGAAACGGGCACGTCCTGCACCCTTTGGCTCCGCTTCTGCGCCGTCACGACGACGTTGTCGATCTGCGCAGGCGAAGGGGCCGGCTGGAGAGGTTGGGCGGCCGGCTGCGCGGCCGCCGGGCCGCCGGCGAAGACGATGAGGGTGGCCACGGCCAAGCCGAACGTGACGTTGGGACCTCGCAGAAGCTTCTGCTTCCTCTTTGACGTTCCCTTCATGATATCTCCCTTTTTGGCGCTGGTGACGCTCGAGCATCGCAGCTTGGTGCCAACAGGCCCGCGCCTTAAATCGACATTTATCCACTATTTATAGGGGTCGGCAGCCTGTCAACGCCAATTGGCGCCTTGAGCGGCTGCAGGAGTAGACATGTGTCGAAATCGCGTTTGTGGCATCGCTGGCGACGATGCCTCGCGGGGATGGTTCGGGCGAGCTCTGCACGCCTGCCGTGTCGAGCGGCCTCCCGCCTCCTACTGTCGCGCTAAGCCCGCGATTGCCGCGACTATGAATGCCTTCAGCCAGGTAACGAGGTGCTGGCGTTCATCAGACCGCAGCTCGAGCGCCAGCATGAGGTTGCTCGAAACCGCCTGCAGCACGACGAGCGCCATCACCTCGGCCTCGGCTTCGGCTAGGCCCGGCAGGAGCCGGCGCAGGTAGGGTCGCAGGTGCCGGGCGTTCCGGATGGTGTCCGCGACATCGAGCGTCCGCAGGTCGGGATTGGAATGCAGGCCGCTCCAAATGACCGCGACCGAGGGGGTGCTGAACACAAAGCCGGCGATGTCGTCGACGATCGCCGACGCGAGGTCGCCTCGCCCCACGACAGGCTGGCCAGGCGGCATGTGCGCGTCCAACCGCTCGGCCAGGAGGTTGCCGAGGCGTTCGAGGTAACGGACGGAAATCTCCCGGATGATGGAGGCCGTGGAGGGGAAGTAGTGGTAGACCGACGCGATCGGCAACCCGGCGCGCCGGGCCACCTCACGCATACGCAGGCCATCGATCCCGACCTCCACGACGATCGCCTCGGCCGCGTCTACCAGCGCCGTTTGCCTCGCGCGGCTGCGCTCCTGCCGCGGCTGGCTGCGCGTAGACATACGCGATGCGGCATCGTCAGCCTCGCGCGCTGCGGAATCCGGCACTTGCTACACTCCTCTGCAGTTCGCGCTTGTATAGCCGATCATCGCTCGACTATGCTCCCGCTCTAACACGATCGATGATCGGGTATGAGGGTCGACACTTGGAAAGCATTGCGCACGTCAAGGCCCGGACGATTCCTCAGCCCAGGTCTATTCCGATCATCGGCAACCTTTTCGACGTAGACGGCGACGCCCCCATCCAGAGCCTCATGCCGCTCGCGGCGCGATGCGGCCCGATCTTCAAGATCACCATCCTGGGCTACACGATGATCTGGCTCAGTTCTCAGGAACTGGTCAGCGAAGTGTGCGATGAGACCCGCTTCTCAAAGCAGGTGCACAACTCCCTCCTCGAGCTGCGCGCCCTGGCGGGCGACGGCCTCTTCACCGCCTTCGGAACCGAGCCAAATTGGGCGCGCGCCCACCGCCTGCTGATGCCGGCGTTCGGTCCCCTCGGCGTCAGGGGCATGTTCGGCCGCATGCTCGACATCGCCGAGCAGATGATGGTGCGCTGGGAGCGGTTCGGCGATGCCGCGCTCGACCTGGCCGACAACATGACGCGGCTCACGCTGGACACCCTGGCGCTTTGCGCGCTGGACTACCGGTTCAACAGCTTCTACCGCGACGAGCTGCACCCGTTTATCGCCGCGATGAACGGGTCGCTCTTGGAGGCGGCTGCCCGGGAGCGCCGCCCGCCTTTCGTGTCCAACGCCATGGTCCGCACGCGGCGGCGCTACGAGGCGGATGTCAAGACCATGCACGACCTGGCGGACGGCCTCCTGGCCGCGCGGCGGCGGGAGACCGACGGGCCGACGCGCGGGGATCTGCTCGACAAGATGCTCTACGGCCGTGATCCGGTGACTGGGGAGGGGCTGAGCGACGAGAACATCCGCAACCAGCTGGTGACGTTCCTGATCGCCGGGCACGAGACCACCAGCGGCCTGCTCTCCTTTGCCGTGTTCCTGCTGCTGCAGAACCCGAACGCCTTGCGGAAGGCCCGCGCCTGCGTGGACGAAGCGCTCGGGCCGGCGACGCCGACCGTCGATGACCTGGGCCGGCTCCGCTATGTGGAGCAAATCCTCATGGAGACGCTGCGCCTGTGGCCGACGGCTCCCGCCTTCGCGGTCACGCCTCACGAGCCGACGACCATAGGCGGCTGCTACGAGGTCGTTCCCGGCGACGAGATCCTGGTGCTGCTCCCCGGCCTCCACCGCGACAAAAAGGTTTGGGGCGACGACGCGGACGCATTCCGGCCGGAGCGTTTCGCGCCCGGTGCCGCCGAGGCGTTGCCGCCGCACGCCTGGAAGCCGTTCGGCAATGGGCAGCGCGCCTGCATTGGCCGCGGCTTCGCCATGCAGGAGGCGCAGCTTGTGCTCGCCTTGCTGCTGCAGCGGTTCGACCTGTCGCTCGCCGACCCGTCTTACGTGTTGAAGGTCCACGAGAGCCTGACCATGAAGCCGAAGGGCCTCATGATCCGTGCCAGGCGGCGTGAACCGGCTGGCCGCCCGCCGACTGCCCACTCAGGGCCGCTTGAGAGCGCAACGCTTACACGACCGGAGGCTAAGCCGGCTGGGCAGACCACGCCCCTGCTCGTCCTCCATGGCGGCAACTCAGGCTCCAGCGAGGCCTTTGCAAGAACGCTAGCCAGTCGGTCGGCCGACTACGGGTATGATCCGACGCTCGCCTCGCTAGACGCTTTCGCTGGGCGACTTCCCTCCGAAGGCGCGGTCATCATCATCACGGCTTCCTATGAGGGGCTACCGCCGGACAACGCGCGGCGGTTCATGTCCTGGTTGGTGGGGCTGGCACCTTGTAGCCTGGAGGGCGTGCGTTACGCTGTTTTCGGTTGCGGCAACCGGCAGTGGGCCCGGACCTACCAGGCCGTTCCCACGCAGGCCGATGACGGCCTGCGTGCCGCCGGGGCGACCCGCGTACGAGCCCGGGGGGAAACCGACGCCTCGGGCGATTTCACCGGCGGGTTCGAGGCTTGGTGCGACGGCTTGTGGCCGGACCTGGCTGCGGCATTGGGCAAGCAGCCTCCAGCGGCCGCCATCCGGACGACGCTCGATGTTGACGTCCTGCCGCCGACACGGCAGGCGCTCCTTGGGCAACCCGACCTGCAGGCCGGCTCCGTCCTGGAGAACCGCGAACTCGTCGACATGACGTCTTCGATAGGCAGATCGAAACGCCATCTGGGCATTCGGTTGCCGGCGGGCATGACGTTTCGGGCGGGCGATTACCTCGCCGTCCTGCCGCATAATCCTGCCCTGGCCGTTGCGCGTGCGTTGCGCGTCTTCGGCCTGCCGGCCGACACTCAGGTGATGGTGCGTGGTGCCACGAGCCTGCCGGCCAACCGTCAGTCGAGCCTGGCCGAGATCCTCGGCGCCTATGTCGAGCTGGGCCAGCCCGCCACCAGGCGGCAGGTCGAGGAACTCGCCGCAATAGCGCCGTGCGCAGCCGAGCGTGCGGCCCTGCTCGCCCTTGCCGAACCGGAGGCTTACGAGGCGGAGGTGGCTGCAAAGCGCGTCAGCCTCCTCGACCTGCTCGACCGTCATCCCGCGACCCGGCCATCCCTGGGTCAGTTCCTCAGTTGGCTTCCGCCGACCCGCATCCGGCAATACTCTATCTCGTCCTCACCGCTCGTGCAGGCGACCGAGTGCTCGCTGACGGTCGCGGTGCTGGACGAGCCCGCGCTCTCGGGCGAAGCCCGTCACCGCGGGGTCGCCACGACGTACCTGGCTCAGCTTGCGCCAGGGGACGTCATCACCGTCGCTGTGCGTCCGGCACGTACGGGCTTCCATTTGCCCCCGCCTGCGACACCGATCGTGATGGTGTGCGCGGGCAGCGGCATCGCTCCGTTTCGCGGCTTCCTACAGGAACGGTCCATGCTGCTCGCTAAAGGAGAGGCGCTCGGCTCGGCGCTTCTGTTCTTCGGCTGCATGCATCCTGACGTGGACTGGTTGTATCGCGATGAGCTGCTGGCTTGGCAAACTCAGGCGGTCGTCGATCTCCGGATGGCGTTCTCCCGGGAGCGCCCCGACCTGCGATGCAGGGTGCAGGACAGGCTTTGGCGGGACAGGCGAGAAGTGGCCGAGACGTTCGCGCAAGGCGCATACGTGTATGTCTGCGGCAGGGCGGACACGATGGTGCCGGCCGTGCGAAGCACCTTCGTCGACATCCTCGTGCGAGAGATGGGAGAAGGTTCAGCGGGAGGTCCAGTAGCGATCGCAGCCTTGGAAGCAGCGGGCCGATACATGGTGGATGCTTTTGCGTGAGTTCTCCGCCGGCCCGCCACGTTTTTACCGCCGTCGCGCGCACTTTGTCCGCAACCTCGCCAGGCCCGGCGACCGATTCTCGAACATTACCTCGCGGAGCATGGCGCGGGGGCTTTGCTGTCAATGCTCAAGCTCCGTCGAGCCCGTGCCGTTCGAGAACGGCGCCCATCTCTGATCGCGTTAGAAACTGCAGCAAGGCGCGGGCGCCCTCCACATTCTTGCTGTGGCGCGCTACCGCAGCGCTCACCGGCGTCACGAATTCGACGTCGTTGGGAAGCCTGCCAATCACCTCGATCCCCTTGGTTGGAAGAAGCTCGGAAATGGCCTGGAAGCCGTATTGGTTCTCGCCCTTTGCGACCGTCTCAGCTACCGGAGTGAGGCCCTTCACCTGATGCGCCTTGTCCTTCATCTCGTCTTCGATGCCGAGCGTCTTGAACAGTTCGCGTGAGACATATTGCCCGCTCGCGCTGATCGAATAGCCCACAGACGAGGCGGACAGCAGCGTTTCGCGCAGCCGATCCGTTGTGGAGATGTCGGGTTTCGCCGCGCCCTGCTTCATCGCCAGCCCCATCGGCGCGCGGGCCAGTTCAACCCGCGTGCCGTCCAGCACCATGCCGCCAGCGATGATCGCATCCATGCCACCGCCTGCCATGATCAGGACATCGGCATCCTCGCCGCGGGACAGCCGGCTCTCGACCGATTGCGGCGAGTCGCCGAGCGAGGGGCTGAGTTCGCTCCTCACCTCAATGCCGGCCTCCCGTTCGAACCGGGGCAGAACCTCGTCATAGGCGGCGTGAAACACGCCGGAGACGAGCACGATCAAGCTTTTGTCGGTCATGACGATACCTCTCGCGGCCGATCCGGGGCGGGATCGGCTGCATCAATGTCCGGCACGGCTTGTGTCACGCCCCCAGCTTGCTGATTAGCGCCCGAAAATGGAGAGGTATCGAGACCTGCGGTTTCAGACGGTGTCAGCGAGCCGGTTGCGGCGGCTTCTTTCCTCGCTTTCGACAACCATCCAGTCGATGAATCTTCTAACCTTCTTCGGCATATCCGGCTGCGGGGGAAACAGCAGGTTGATCGGAAGTGGCTCGATCTCGTATTCGGCGAGGAGACGGACGAGGCGCCCGTCGCGCACAGGTTCCCTCAGCAGGGACCGGCAGCCGAGCAGGACGCCCGCGCCAGCCATCGCGGCATCGACAAGGACGCGCTCGTCGCTGATCCGCAGGCGTCCACCGATGGGCACCTCGTGGTTCACGCCGTCGCGCTCAAGACACCAGGTCGCCGAGGGGCCATGCGGCGCCACCGTGCTATCGAGACAATCATGCTGGCGCAGGTCGTCGGGCCGCACTGGCGCGCGCTTGCCCGAGAGGTACTCCGGCGCAGCGACGATCATCCGCCTGAACGGCGCGAGCGTGCGCACGTTCAGTGCCGAATTGCGCAGGCGCCCAATGCAGAACGCCACGTCGTACCCGTCCTCGATTGCGTCGACCGGCGCGTCGGTGACGGTCAAATCGACCTGGATATCGGTGAACTCGCGCAGGAAGCGGGTGAGCAGCGGCGCGAGATGGTTGCTGGCAAAGGAAGCCGGCGATGCGATCCGCAGCTTGCCCTTTGGCCCGTTGCTGTGCGCCGCCAGGATCGCTTCCGCCGCTTCCACCTGCGCCAGCGCGCGTTTGCATTGCTCGTAGTATAGCCGCCCGACTTCGGTCAGGCTCTGGTTGCGGGTCGACCGGTTGAGCAGCCTCGTGCCGAACCGCTCCTCGATCTGCCGGATGTGACGGCCGGCCATCTGCGGCGACAAGCCGAGTTGGTGGGCGGCGCCCGAGAAGGATCCTGTATCCACCGCCCTGACAAAGATCTTCATGCCGAGAAGAGGCGTCATTGGAAACTCCGAGTTTCCACTGATGTAGCCCGACGCGCGATTGTCATCCAGGCTGTCATGCGTGAGATAACCGCGATCCCGGGCAGACGGGCGGCGCATCAACCCGGCAGGTCAGCGATGCAGTTCATCGTCGTGTTTCATCCCAAGGACAAGTTCAAGACAGAAGGGTCGCCTGCCGATTTCGCGCAGGTGGAACAGGCCGAGCAAGTGCAGGCCAAAGCGCTCTACAAAAGTGGCCGCCTCCGCGAGATTTGGGCGTTGAAGACCGAAGGCAAGGGCGCGGTGGGCCTGTTCGAGGCGGCGTCTCGCGAGGAGCTCGACTCAATGATCGCAAGCTTCCCGATGGTCCAGAAGGACTACGCCGATCACCAGATTTTTCCTCTCAGCCCATTCGAGCCCTTCGCCGCATGAGCATATCGGGCGAGGAGGTCGCGTTCAGCGTCAACGGCTCACGCAAGGCGCTTGGCTTGGACTGCCGGACGACGCTCCTCGATGCGCTGCGCGACCATCTCGGGCTCACCGGCACCAAGAAGGGCTGCGATCACGGCCAGTGCGGCGCATGCACCGTGATCGTTGACGGACGGCGCGTGCTGTCCTGCCTGACGCTCGCCGTCACGTGCGCCGATCGCGAGGTGATGACGGTCGAGGGCCTTGCGTCCGAAACGCAACTTCACCCGCTGCAACAGGCCTTCATCAAGCACGACGCCTTGCAGTGCGGTTTCTGCACGCCGGGCCAGCTCTGCTCGATGGTCGCGCTGCTGGAAGAGGCGAGAAACGGTGACGTCAGCTACGTGACGGCGGACGTGCGAGGGGCCACCGGCCCGGTCTCGCTCTCGGACACCGAGATCAAGGAGCGGATGAGTGGCAATATCTGCCGCTGCGGCGCCTACATCCATCTGATCGACGCCTTCAGGGAGGTCCAGTCCTCCACTGAGACGATCTAGCCATGCGAGCGTTCGCCTACGCCAGAGCCTCCGATCCCCAGAGTGCGATCCGCGCCTTCGCGCCCGACGCGCATTACTTCGCTGGCGGCACCAATCTGCTCGACCTGATGAAGGAAGGTGTCGAACGGCCCGCCACGCTGATCGATGTGACCCGGCTGGCGTTGACGCGGATTGGCGCCGCCCATGACGATCCCAGCCGCGCTGCGCTGTCGATCGGCGCACTGGCTCGAAATAGCGATACGGCCAACCATCCGCTCGTACGACGAGGCTTTCCCCTGCTCTCGCAGGCGATCCTTGCCGGGGCGAGCGCGCAGATCCGCAACATGGCAACGATCGGCGGCAACCTCAACCAGCGGACGCGCTGCCCGTACTTTTATGAGCCCGGCGTACCCTGCAACAAGCGCGCGCCGGGGATGGGTTGCAGCGCGCGCGATGGGATCAACCGCGGCCACGCGATCTTCGGCTGGAGCGACGCCTGCGTCGCCATCCATCCCAGCGACATGTGCGTGGCGCTCATCGCGCTCGACGCCGAGGTGGATCTGCTCGGCGCGGACGGCAAACCCCGCCGCATCGCCTTCGCCGATTATCATCGGCTGCCCGGCGAGGAGCCGCAGCGCGACAATTGGCTGCAGCCGGGCGACCTTGTCACTGCGGTGTCAGTGCCCGGCAACAAGCTCGCCGACCATTCCTGCTACCTGAAGGTGCGCGAGCGAACCAGCTACGCCTTTGCGCTCGTCTCGGTCGCGGCAGCGCTGGAGCTGCGCGACGGCGTGCTCGGCGATGTCCGGTTGGCCCTCGGCGGCGTTGCGCACAAGCCGTGGCGCGCGACGGAGGCCGAGCGGCTGCTGCGCGGCCAGCCGCCATCGGACACGCTGTTCGACGCCGCTGCGACGGCGGAAATGGCGGCGGCGCGGCCGCTCCGTCATAACCGCTACAAGGTCGAGCTCGGGCGACGCCTCATCGCGCGCGCTCTGCGGACCGCGCTCGCCGGCACCGACCGTTCTCTCTCGGCGGGACATTAGACGATGGCAACAGGCTGGCCCCACGAGCGGGCCGATGCGGCCCTGAAGGTCACCGGCGCGGCCAGGTTCAGCGCCGACTTCTCCCCGCCCGACATGGCCTACGCCGTGCTGGTCACGAGCAAGATCGCCAAGGGGCGCATGGAACACCTCGACGTCGCTGCGGCGGAGGCCGCCGATGGCGTGATCCTGGTGCTGACCCACCGGAATGCCATGCGGCTGAACAAGACCAAGGACGTGTTCAACAACACAATCAAGCAGCCAGCCAACCCGGCAATGGAGACCACCAACACCGCCTCGCGCGTGCTGCCGCTTGAGTCCAATCGCATTTACTACTGGGGGCAGATCGTCGCCGTCGTCGTGGCTGAGAGCTTCGAGGCGGCGCAGGCTGCGGCCGATCTGGTCGCGATCGCCTATGAGGCGGAGACGCCCGCCTGCTCCTTCCGCGATGGTCTCGCCGATGCGCGGCCGCCCGCCTCCTATATTGGCTCACCGGTCACGGTGATCGATGGCGATCCAGAGGGTGCGCTGCTCAGGGCCGAGCGGCGCAGTGATCAGACTTATTCCACCTCGTTGCAAAATCACCATCCGATGGAAATGCCGTCAACCTTGGCCGAGTGGCGTGGCGACGAGCTGTTCGTCGAAGAACCGTCGCGCTACGTCCAAGGCGCCAAGCGCAACCTGGCGCAGCATTTTGGGCTAGCCGACGACAAGGTCCATGTCCGCGCCCGGTTTGTCGGCGGTGCGTTCGGTAGCAAGGGCGCGGTCCGCCCGCACGTCGCGCTGGCCTCCATGGCCGCAAAGATGATCGGTCGTCCCGTCAAGCTGCTGCTGACGCGCCGCGAGTTCACCTCCACCGGCGGCCACCGTCCTGATACGCTGCAGCGCGTGGCGCTCGGCGCCGGCGTGGACGGGCGGCTTGCGAGCATCGTCCACCAGGGCTTTTCGAGTTGTTCGGAAACCGACCCATTCATTGAGCCCTTCTCCCACCTGACCGCCGGCCTGTACGCGGCGCCCAACCGGGCGCTGGCTCAGAAGATCGTCTTCCTCAACATCAACCAGCCGACCAACATGCGCGGCCCCGGCGAAACCAGCGGCATCTATGCGCTGGAGTCCGCCATGGACGAGCTGGCGCACGAGCTTCCGATTGATCCGCTCGACCTGCGGCGGCGTAACGAGCCGAAAACCGAGCCGATGACCGGCAAAGCTTTCAGCTGCCGCCGCCTGCTCGACTGCATCGAGCGCGGGGCGGCGGCGTTCGGCTGGGAGAAGCGGCGGCAGACGCCGGGGACGTGGCGCGAGGGCAATTTCCTGATCGGCCACGGCTATGCCACGACCACTTATCCGCTCAAGGGCAGCCCGTGCCAGGCGCGCTGCCGCATCCGCTCGGACGGAAGCATCGTTGTCGAAAGCTCGACGCACGATTTCGGCAACGGCATCTCCACCACCGCACGCCAAATCGCGGCCGAGGCGCTCGGCGTCGGCTATGACGAGGTCACCTTCGACTATGCCGATTCCGATCTGCCTCCCGCGATGCAGACCGGCGGATCGACCACGACGATGTGGATTGGCACCGCAACCAAGCAGGCGTGCGAACAGGTGCTGGCGGAGCTGCGCGAACTCGGCGCGACGGACGGCACCGGCGCGAACGATTTCGCCACCATCCTGCGGCGCGCCGGCCGCGACCAGGTGGAGGCGACCGCCACTGCCGGACCGGATAAGGCGAAGGCCAAGCAATATTCGACGAACTCGTTCGGCGCGCATTTCTGCGAGGTAGCGGTCGATGCCGATACCGGCGTCACCGAGGTGCGCCGCTTCGTCAGCGCGATCAACTGCGGGCGGATCATCAACCCCAAGCTGGCCAACAGCCAGTATATCGGCGCGGTGACGATGGGCATCGGCATGGCGATAATGGAGGGCAACGAGCTCGATCCGCGCACCGGCATGTGGATCAACGCCGAACTCGCCGACTACCACGTCCCCGTCTATGCCGACACGCATTCCATGGAGGTGATCTGGCTGGAAGAGCCCGACCTGATCGCCAACCCGCTGGGGTCCAAAGGGATAGGCGAGATGGGCTTGGTCGGCACGGCGGCCGCCATCGCCAACGCGATCTTCAACGCCACCGGCAAGCGCGTCCGTGATCTGCCGATCACGCCCGACAAGCTCCTCTAGCGTCGCTGCATCCTCACCACCGCAAGAGGCCGAACGATGAGCAAGCCGAAGCCCTACGCTACGAAGATCGCCATCCCCCTTCCTGCGGAGGAAACCGTCAGGCGGGCGATGGGCGAAAGCTACAAACCCGAGGCGCTTAACGTCACCAAGATGCTCGCGGGCACAGGCGACTGCTTTGCTCCCGTGGTGGCGCTGGTCAAGGCGCTGTTCGGGGCAGACGATATTGACGCAAAGCTGAGAGAGGTCATCACTCTACGTGCCGCCGTGTTGCTGAACGCACCATACGAATGGCAGCAGAATGCCAAGATGGCGCTGAACACCGGGCTAAGTCAGCATGAGATCGATGCGGTCGCGGCCGACGGGCCTGTGCAAGGGCTGGCGTCTGAGTACCGTCTGGGGTGCGCCGCAGTCGACGAGCTCATTCACGATGGGACGCTTACGGACGTGACGCTTTCCAATCTGCTAGACCGATATGGCGACGCGGGCACCCGCAGGCTCGTTCTGGCTATTGGATATTTTGTGCTGCTGGCCATGTTTCTCAACGGCTGTCGCGTGCCGCTGGAGACGAGCGATAAGATCGGCAACTCGACCAGCCCCCTCGACTAGCAGACTTGACGCGCTCTAACAGGCTGCGGAAATTCGATTTTGCGGCAGCGACCACGCAATCTTAATTTGCTGGAGGAAGCAACTGGCGCACGAATATGTCGCGGAAACTTCTACTAGCGTTCTTTTGCAACTAATGTTGCGCCGTCGTTGCCGAATTTCCGCAGCCTGCTAAGTCTGTAGATGCGGTTGCGATTGACCGCGGTATAATCGACAGCTTAAGTCAGAAGAAGACAATCCCAACTAATACGACCAAGCAATAAATGAGTCTTCTCAGAGCAGTAGACATGATTGACCACGTCGCACCTTCAAGGGGAGTACGAGGCGGGTGGCGTCCTTCCCTCGTTTCTGCGGCGCTGACGTTCGCGCTTGGCATCGGCTCGCCGCACGACCCGGTTTTGGCTAAACCTTCCGTTGGTGCGGCATCGCAGGCGCTCGCGGCTGAGGGACGCGGGATGGTGGTTTCGCTGATCTCGAACGAGCCGCACGTGATCCCGAGCGACATTCAAGGTTCGGCCAGGCAGCGGAAACGCGACCTCGACACCGCGGCGCTCCAGCTCCGCCACGGCCGCCTCGACGTTGTCCACCTGAAGCGCGATGTGGTGGAACCCGCCTTCGCGCAACGCCGCGCCGAAATCCCTTTGTTCGGCCGAGAGCGGCAGCGGATCTGGATATTGGAAGAACTCGATGCGGATGTCGCCGCGGCGAATGAACGCCCCGCGCGCGCCCGTTTCCCGGACTTCGAAATCGACCTCGCGCTCAAAACCGAAGTGCTCGCTCCACCAGGCGACAGTCAGGTCGAGGTCTCGCACCCCAGCCGCGACATGGTCAATCCGATCGAAGGAAATCGTGGTCAATGCTTTCTCCTCGGACCTGCGCCAGGCCACCGTCGACCGCTAGTTCCGCGCCCGCGACGAAGCTGCTTGCCGCAGCTTCGCGCATTCCAGCTAAGCGCAAGGGGATCGGTTCGTCAGCGACGGCGTTAAGGTCACGAACGTGATCTTCGGGAATCGCTCGACGAAGTTGCCGACGCTACACCGGCTGTGACTAGCCCCAGTGGATGGCGCAGAGCTTATGGCCATCCGGATCTCGCACGTAAGCGAGGTTGACTACCCCCATTTCTGTGGTGCGTGGACCAGGCGCGTCCTCGATCGAGACACCGCCATGCGCGACGGCGACATCGTGGAACCGCCGAACTTGCGCGAGCGAGTCGCATTTGAAAGCGACGGTGCAACCGTTCCCCGCGGTTGCAACCTCGTCGTCGATAGGTTCGGTGACACAGAAGGCGGTGTCCCCGTGCCGGTAGAACAGCCGGATATGACCACTGCCGGCCTTGTTGCGGATTGCCTCACCTGCCCCAAGCACGCCAAGAAGCGCATCGTAGAAGCGCTTGGAACGTTCGATGTCGTTTGAACCGACCATTACGTGACTCAACATATGGTCTTGCCTCATCTAAGTGCTCGTGGCCGCGAAACCTGAATGAGGTAGTCTATCCAGTCACATGCTCGACGGGGTTTATGAGCATGTCGAACGGCCCGGACAAGAGCCGGAGCCTGGGCCAGAGCGGACGTATCCCTCCGGTGGAGGCCACCTGCCAAGTCAAATTGATTTCATTGAGCACTCCGACCTTCCGCCAAGAAGTGTTCGTAGCGAGCCGGCGGGGACGGGTTGGAGGGAGACGAGGGCGCGTTCGGCATCTGCTAGTCCTGGGCCGTGCAGCAGGCCGCGCTGCGTGGCGATGTGGCGGCGGGTCGGGCGTTCGATCATCTGCTATCGTTCGGCAATGACCTTGGTCTGTTTGCTGAAGGAATCGAAAGCCGAACGGGCGAGGCGCTGGGAAACTTCCCGCAGGCTTTCACCCATATCGGGCTGATCAATGCCGCGATGGCGCTTGAACAGATGCCGAAAGGTCACGTGGCTTGATGATGACACCGCAGATGATGGGCGCGCTGGTGCTGTGGGGCTTCGTGGCCACGACAGCCATGGCCAGCGTACTGCAGCTTGCGCAGGGGCTTGGCCTCTCGCGCATGAGCCTGACGTTCATGATGGGATCGGCGTTCAGCGGACGGCGGAACGTGGCGACCGCCCTTGGTTTTGTGCTCTATCTGCTCGGCGGTTGGGCGTTCGCCTTCTTGTATTTCGCATTCATGAAGTCGCTCGGTATCGAGACCTGGTGGATGGGCGCGGTGTTGGGTTTCCTCAGAGGGGCCAGTTCGCGGCGCCGTTCTACCCGCTCGGCAATGGGAGCAAAGGCCGCGCGCGCTTCGATGGCATAATCGCGGCAATCCCATCCAGCGCCTGCTTGGCCGTTGGGAGAACGTCCGGGCTTACCTGCGCGCCAACAAATTATACGCGCGCACATGGAACAATTATGACGCCATCCTGAAGGCGTGCGCCGGAGCATGGAACTTCCTCATCGCCGATCCAGATCGCATATGCACGATCGGCACGCGGGATTGGGCAAGGGTCAATGTCTAGCCCGGTTGGTATTACACCATGTGCTCGAACACTAGCGACGGCTAGGCTTGGCGTGGTCTTGCTGTCACCGCATATCCTCTTTGGCGGTGCTCGTATCGAGATGGACACGAACATGGTCGAACGCGTCTCCCGGCCAATTATCCTCACGCGCAAGAACGCGCTGTTCGTTGGTTCGGACAGCGGGGCTCGGAATCGGGCGATCGCGATGACGCTAATCAGACAGCGAAGCTGAACGACGGCACAAATACGGCCATTTGCCTTTCAACAGACGGTTGAGGCAGCTGTCGATATTGTCATAGATTTCGCTGCACAAGCGGACACTTGGCTCTTGCTGATGCCGCTCCGGCCAAAGGATTCTACGACGCTGCGGGTGGACACGCTTTGACATAGGCTTCCTGGTTCACCGCGGTGGCTCGATGATGCCGGCACGATGGACGTCTATGCCGATTCCAAGGTGCGATTTTCCTTCGCAGAAGGAGATGGCAAGGAAACGGCTTTGAACATCGACAAGCGAACATATCACACGAGGTCAAGCTGATAGATGAATTTTAGTGCCGGGGGAAACAACGTGAAGCGATTGAGTGGCAATGCAGGCAGTCGCGCCGAACATGTCTCTGACATTCGCCGGCCGTGTGGACACCGGCCTGCGGAAAAGGCTGGTTGAAGAGCGCCCCTGATCCACGCTCGTCACGATTTGAGGTGCCGCGGCTTTGCCTTCCTCTGCAGTTCCGCCTGTCTTTGCCGCGTGCGTTGAGCCTCGCGCAGTGCCTGCGCCGCGCCGGACAGATACTGCTTTGGCACCCAGTGCGAGGTGACCCCGTACCACGACGCGGCCCTTAATGTGAAAAGAGGGTCGACCAAATGCGGCCGCGCGAGCGCGACAAGATCGGCCCGCCGGCAGGCGATGATGGTGTTGATTTGTGAGGGCTCCGTGATCGCGCCGACCGCCATGGTGGCAATGCGCGCGACGTTGCGGATGCTGTCGGCGAACTCCACCTGGTACATGCGCCCGTAGACAGGTTTCTGGTCCGGCACGGTCTGCCCAGATGACGCGCTGACAAGATCGCAGCCGGCCGTTTTGAAAGCGAGAACGATCGCAAGCACGTCATCTTCGGTGATGCCGCCCGGTACCCAGTCGCTTGCGGAGATGCGGATGGACATCGGTTTGTCTTCCGGCCAGACCGCGCGCATCGCCGCGAATACCTCCAGCGGGTAGCGGACGCGGTTTTCTATCGGGCCGCCATACGCGTCCGTGCGGTGATTCGTCAGCGGCGAGAGAAAGCTGGCGAAGAGATAGCCGTGCGCGCAGTGCAGCTCGAGCATGTCGAAATTGGCGCGGGACGCGCGCTGTGCCGCTTGCACGAACTCGGCCTTGATCCGCGCCATGGCGGCGTGATCCATCTCCGCGGGCAAGGCGCTGATATCTTCAAGGTAGGGCAATGGCGAGGCGGAGTAGAGCGGCCAGTTCTCCTGGGATTCGGCGAGCGGATGATCCGCCCTTTCCCAGCCGAGCTGCGTCGAACCCTTGCGGCCGGCGTGGCCGAGCTGCATGCAGATCTTCACGGGGCTTTCGCGATGAATGAAATCGACGATGCGCTTCCAGGCGCCTTCCTGATCGTCGTTCCATAAGCCGGTGCAGCCGGGGGAGATGCGCGCCTCGGCCGATGGGCATGTCATCTCCACATACATCAGGCCCGGACCGCCCATGGCGCGCGAGGTGTAATGCGTGAAGTGCCAGTCGTTCGCCACCCCCTCGATGGCGGAGTACTGGTCCATTGGCGCGACCACGACGCGGTTGGCGAGCGTCATGCCACGCAGCCTGAATGGCGTGAACATCGGAGTCGGACGGCGATCGCGGCAATCTATGCCGGTTTCCTCGAGATGAGTCTGATACCACTCGTCTTCAAAGGCGCGCACGAACGCCTCGTCGCGAATCAGCAGATTATCCCAGGTGATGCTCTTGGCGCGGCACATGACGACCATTGCGAACTGCCTCGGCTTCATGTCGTTCGAGCGGTCCATGTGTTCGAACCAGGCGAGGCTGACATCGGCATTGTGCTGCGTGATCTGCACTTCGGCGCGGCGGGACACGTCGTAGGCGCGAAACGCCGCTTCCACCGAACGGCCGCCGTGTTCGACCAGCGCGTCCGACAGCGCGATGGCGGACTCCATCGCCAGCTTGGTACCGGAGCCGATGGAGAAATGCGCGGTCGCCATGGCGTCTCCCAGGAGCACGAGGTTCTTGTGCCACCAATGCTCGCAGGAGATGCGCGGGAAGTTGCGCCAGAGCGAGCGATTGATGACGAGAGAATGGCCTTCGAGTTCCTCGGCGAAGACCCTCTCCAGCAGCCGCGCGCTTTCGTCCTCGCCGATCTTGTCGAAGCCAAGCGCTTGCCACACGCGTGGGCTGGTTTCGATCACCCAGGTGGAGTTCCCGGGTTGATACTGGTAGGTGTGGGCGCAGATCAGGCCGAACGCGGTCTGCTTGAAAAAGAAGGTGAAACCGTCGAGAGGCCGCGTGGATCCCAGCCAGACGAACTTGTTTGCCTTCAGAGACAGCGATGGACGAAAGTCATCTCCAAATGCCT
>CAXUNZ010000001.1:0-42733 GCA_964252525.1 uncultured Acetobacteraceae bacterium | reverse complement strand
CATCACAGTCGTTGAAACGGGAGAGGTCGTGAACCTGCGTTCGGTAGTGAATGGCGACGCCGAGCTGTTGGCAGCGTGCCTGCAGGATATTCAACAGCGTGAGGCGCGAGCAGCCGGCGAAGCCGTTGCCGCCGCAGCGCATCTCATGACCCTTGTAGCGGACAACGATGTCGTCCCAATAAGCGAATGCCGCCTTGATGGCGGCGTAGGATGGAGCGTCCCGGCTGAGGAATTCGTCCAGCGTCTCGTCCGAGAACACCACGCCGAAGCCAAACGTGTCATCGGCACGGTTTTGTTCATAAACGTCGATTTGCCAATCTGGGCAGGCCTTCTTTGCCAGCATCGCAAAATAGAGCCCGCCGGGGCCGCCGCCCGCAACGGCGATCTTCAGCGGTTGCGTCATCAGCGGGGAACGACCGCGGTGGTTTCGATTTCGATCTTCGCCTCACGCTCAATAAGCCCAGCCACGATGATGACGGCCATGGCGGGGTAATGCCGCCCCATAAGTTCCTTCCACGCGGCACCGAGAAGGGGGAGCGCGGCCAGGTATTCGTCTCGGCTGGTGATGAACCATGCCATGCGCGTGACGTGTTCGGGCGCGGCCGACGCTTCCTTGAGGACGGCGAGCGTGTTGAGAAGCGCCTGGCGGAATTGCGCCGCGAAATCGGATGAGCGGAACACGCCCTGTTCGTCCCAGCCGATTTGCCCGGCGACGAAGACAAACCGCCCTTCGGCTTCAATGCCGTTGGCATACCCGCGCGGGCGCTTCCAACCGTCCGGTTGCAGGACGCGCATGGTCAGTTTCCTTCAAAGACCGGCCGGGTTTTGGCGGTGAAGGCGTTGTAGGCCCGCGCGAAATCCTGGGTTTGCATGCAGATGGCCTGGGCCTGGGCTTCGGCTTCTATCGCCATGTCAAGGTTCATGCTCCATTCCTGGTTGAGCTGATTCTTCGTCATACCGTTGGCGAAGGCGGGCCCGGCGGCGAGGCGGGCGGCCCAATCAGTCGCTTCGGCATCAAGGCCCGCCGCCGGGACGATTTTGTTGTAAAAGCCCCAGCGCTCGCCCTCCGCGGCGCTCATGGTGCGGCCATAGAACAGGAGTTCGGAGGCGCGTCCGTGACCGACGATGCGCGGCAGGATAGCGCAGGCGCCCATGTCGCACCCCGCAAGGCCGACGCGATTGAACAGGAAGGCGGTTTTCGCATCCTCCGCGGCGATGCGAAGGTCGGACGCCATGGCGATGATGGCGCCGGCGCCGGCGCAGACGCCATTCACGGCGGCAAGGATCGGTTGTGGGCAGGCACGCATCGCCTTGACCAGGTCGCCAGTCATGCGCGTGAATTCCAGCAGGCCGACCATGTCCATCGTCACCAAAGGCCCGATGATTTCGTGTACGTCTCCGCCGGAACAAAAATTGCCGCCCGCGCCGCGGATGACCACCACCTTGATCGCGCGCGCTTGGCACAGGGCGCGGAACATGTCGCGCAGTTCCGCATAGGAGTTAAAGGTCAGGGGGTTCTTCCGTTCCGGCCTATTGAGCGTGACTTTCGCGACGCCGTCTTCAAAGGCCCAGAGGAAATGCGCCGGCGTGAAGGTGTTGGGGTCCATGCTGCGCCCGCGATCGTTGTTCCGTAGGCGCGAAATCCATGGGATGTGTGGCTGGGGTATACCGCAGCCATCCTGCCACAGCCGTTCCTGAAAATCGCCCTTCACGGCAGCTTGCATCAGAGCTTATACTAAGCGCCGATACAAGGGGGTTGCGCGGCATCCAGGCCGTCCTGCCGCGGATGACGGAAACGGCTGGGGACTCATCGTGAATATCGCCGGCGAGGAAGTGACGACAGGGGAGCAGGCCATGGCGGGGCCGAGCTTTCCCGACTCCTTCAACATGGCGGATTATTTTGTCCTCCGCAATGTCGCCATGGGTCGGGGCAACAGGCCGGCTATCCTGTTCGATGACGAGGCGATCCCATATCGTACCGTTGCGGACACTGTCCTGCGCATTGCGAGGAAGCTGGTCGGCGACGGGCTTTTGCCGGAACAGCGTGTGCTTCTGTGCATGCAGGACCGTCCGGAATTCGCTTACGCGTGGTTCGGCGCCATCAAGGCCGGCGGTGTGGCGAGCCAGATCAATCCACTGCTGTCGGCAGACGATTACGCCTATTACCTGGACTATGTGCGGCCGCAATTCGTCTTCCTCGATGAGCAGAGCCTGCCAGAGTTCGACAAGGCGCTGAAGAACACGCGCCATTGCGGACGCAGCCTTGGCCGTGACAACGTGATCGTCGCCGGTCAGAACAGTTGCGAACATGCGCAATTCAACGCATGGCTGGCGGAGGCTCCGCCGTGCGGTGCTGAGCCATGGCCGACGCGCAAGGACGATCCGGCGGTGTGGCTGTTTACCAGCGGCACCACTGGCCAGAGCAAGGGCGCGGTACACACGCACGCTCATTTTCCGTTCAACACGGAAGTTTATGCCAAGGCGTTCATCGGCATGCGTGAAACCGATCTGACGATATCGGTTTCGCGGCTATTCTTCGGCTATGCGACGGGTACCAATCTGATGTTTCCCTTCGCCGTGGGGGCGGCGACGGCGCTGTTTCGCGAGGCGCCTACGCCGGAGTTGCTGTTTGCTTTGATCGAGAAATACAGACCGACCGTGCTCACCAGCGTTCCGACCTTTATCAACAAAATGCTGCAAATGCCTCACGCGCAGCGCCGCGACATCTCCAGCCTGCGTTTCATGTGGAGCGCCGGAGAAGCGCTGCCGCGTGAACTGCATGGCCGCTGGGAGCGGGAGTTCGGCGTGCCCATCATCGACGGCATAGGCAGCGCGGAGAGTTTCCACATCTATATCAGCAACCGGCCCGGGGATATTCGGCCAGGAAGCCTGGGGCGGCTCGTGCCCGGCTACGAGGCAAAACTTGTCGATGACGGCGGCAATGCCGTCGCGAAAGGCGACGTTGGCACCCTATGGGTGCGTGGCGGTTCCGCGGCGCTGTACTACCATTCGGCGTACGAAAAATCGGCCACGCATCTGCGCGGCGGCTGGATCATCAGCGGCGACAAGTTCCGCGAAGATGAAGATGGCTACTGGTATTACGAAGGGCGCGGCGACGATCTTCTGAAAAGCGGCGGCATCTATGTCAGCCCTCTGGAGGTGGAGAATTGCCTGATCCAGCACGAAGCCGTGCGCGAATGCTGCGTCGTCGGCAGGAAAGACGAGCATGGGCTTGAGAAACCGCTGGCGCTGATCGTGCTCAAGCCCGGCTTCGCCGCTTCGCACACGCTGGAGGCGGAAATCACCACCTTCGCCAAAGGTCGGCTCGCGCGCTACAAGGCGCCGCATTGGATCAGTTTCATCGCCACGCCGCTGCCGCGCAACGATCGCGACAAGGTCGACCGCAAGCGCCTCAAGGCCGCGCACGCATGAAGCCCATTTTCGCGGAAAGCAACTGGCCGTCCGTGCGGGACGCGCTGCGGAGCGGCCGCAAGTCGGTGGCGATCCTGCCGTGCGGGGCAACGGAGGCACACGGCCCACATCTGCCGCTGAACACCGATGTCATCATCAGCAAAACCATGGCGGCACGCGCGCAGGCGATCCTGGACCGGCGCGGTTACGTGGCCGCGGTCCTGCCACCGCTCGCCTATATGCCCGCCGGTTACGCGGCGGCGTTTGCCGGCACGATCAACGTGAGCGTGGAGGCGGCCAAGGCGCTGGTACTCGACATTGCCGCCAGCCTGAAGGCGCAGGGCTTTGCCTGCCTCGCTTTCGCCAACAGCCATTTCGATCCAGCAAACGTCGCCATGCTCCGGCAGGCGGCGGCGGAGATCCGGGGGCGCGGGCTGCCGGTCGCGTTTGCCGATTTCACACGCCGCAAGCTGGCGCAGACGCTGACAGAGGAGTTTCGGTCGGGCGCATGTCACGCGGGGCAATACGAAACCAGCCTTGTCATGGCGGCGCGGCCGGATTTGGTGAACGAGGCCGGGCGGTTGAGGCTGGACGACAATCCCGCCAGTCTGACCGACGCGTTCACGCGAGGCGCGCGCAGTTTCGCCGAAGCTGGCGGCGCCGATGCCTATTTCGGTTATCCGCGCCGTGCCGGCGCCGTAGAGGGCCGCGAGAGCTTCGAAACCTTGGCCATCGGGCTTGTCGATGCGGTCGTCGAGACGCTGTCCTAGACTAAATGGCACATTTCCTGTTCCGGCGGGCACTTTGAAGGCTCCCGAAGCAGAAAGCCAGTTTCTCCAGGACTGCAAGGGACGCACTTCTGTCTGGCCAAGTCCGAGTAAAAACGCCGCGATCTGGCAAACCGCACCGTCCGCGGACTGCCAAAACCGACGCCCTACTTGCGTAAGTCTAGTGTGGCGCGTCGTCCCATTGCGACATCCACAATTAGCGGGCGCTTCGTGGGATTATGACTGATATAGCAGACACACGCTGGGCGCGATTGCCCTGCTCATGATCGATGGCGCAGACTGGCATCGCTCGCCTGGACTCATCGTTTCAAATAATATTGCAGCCTCTATCACCTGATGGAGGTGGACGATGCCGCCTCGCTGTTGTTCAGGTCGAAGTTCTTTTCGGTAATGGCACCGATCTCCTCTGCCTTGCCGCCCGCTCCGGCGCTTGCATACAGCACGTCGAGGCTGCCTTTCTCGCGCTTTACCGTTTCGAACAGGCGATCCAGGTCCTCCAGCTTGGTTGAGTTGGCCCGCACGCCCGTTGCGTTACGGCCGATCGATGCCACGGCCCCGTCCTGAGCATCCTGCCTCCGGCCGGTGATGAAGACGTGGGCGCCTTCTTCGACGAACAGCTTGGCGCTGGCGAGCGCCATGCCGCTCGATCCGCCGGTAATCACCGCGACGCTGCCATCGAGCTTACCCATGACTTGCGCTTGGTATAGGCGCCCGGCACCACGATCGCCGTCTCGACCCCAAACGGCGCCAATTCGCGCGCATAGGGACCGCGATCTGGTCCATGCTAGCCTTGGCCGCGAAATAAGGCTCGAGCAGCGGCGGAATGCCCCCCATGACACTGGTGCTGGAGACCTAGACCAGCAGCCCGCTCTTCGCCTGGCGCATATGCGGCAGCGCGGCCCGGTTGACCCGCTGCGTGCCCAGCACATTGATGTCGTAGATCTCGGCCAGCTGGTCGGGTGTGAACCCCTCGAGCGGTCCCCACGCCATGTGGCCGGCATTGTGGACGAGCACATCGAGCTTGCCATGTTCGCGCACGATGCCGCCGATCGCCGCCTCAACCGAGGCCCCGACCTGCACGTCGAGCTCGATCGTGCGCAGGTCGATGCCCTTGTCCTTCGCCTCGCCGGCAATCTCCCTCACCGTCTTGGCGTTCTTGCCACCAGTCTCGCGCATCGAGGCATAGGCGGTCACGGCCGCGGCGGCGAGCTTGGTCAACTACGCGCATGGCTCCCTGCAAAACGTGCTAACCTCGCACTCACCAAGTGACCTAGTAGGCCATCTTGACAGTTCCAGGCGCCTGCGCTCAAAGTCCGCTTGTAAACGGGTGGCGGCATAATAGGTGCGGGAACATCGGGATGATCAACAACACGTAGGAACCGGCTGAATACTACTCTCCCAACTAAGCGCGTGTGACGGCCTGCTCAGTTGCTTGCGCAGAGGCTGGCCTCAGCGTGTACCCGCCCCTGTGCGGCGCCTGTCCGACTATGTTGCCCGAAACCTGTTCAGGTCGAACTTGATGGGCAGGACCTCAACTAGAGCAATCATGATGACAGACACCCACCAGTACTCGTGGCCCACATCCAATCCCGGGGAAACGGGGGGCGTCGCCACCGGCATTTTTGCCGGCCCGATTTGCGGTCTGAGATACCAGACCCCGACCCAGACGGGCGTTACCAACGAACGCGGCGAGTTCCGCTACGTGGCTGGCGAGGCAGTTACCTTTCTCGTCGGCCGCCTGACCCTCGGCACCGCCCCAGGTGCGGCTCGCGTCAACCTCGCGGAGCTCGTGAATCGCGTTGCCGGTAAAATCGACAGGCTTCACGATCCCCTCATAACAAATCTCGCGCGCCTAATGCAATCGCTTGATCAGGAAGGAAGTAGGGAGGGCGGTGTCAGGATCGCGCCGGTGGTGCATGATCTCGTCGGACCGCTCGTGCTCAACTTCAACCAGCCCGAGGATAATGCAGCAGGCGCAGCGGGCGGCAGCTTTGCGAGCGATCCCGCTGTGATGCGGCTGTTCGACACGCTGAACGCAACCCCGGGCGTCTTTACGGCGAACACGCCGCGCCGGCTGCGCGGTGCTCAGGCAGCGCGTAACGAACTGCGGCGCAACATACGCGGCATCATCAAGGCCACGGACGTGAAGATCCCGTTGCGTGATGGATCTTACGTGTATGGAGACGTTTTTCGCCCAGCAGGGGACGGCCAATATCCCGTTGTTATGAACAAGGGTTTTTACGGCAAGAGCTTTTATCACGAGTGCATCTGCAGTGAGGCGGAAGCAAAAAAGAAGGAGGAACTGGAGGATCGCTTCTTCTCCGGCAACCCAGATGGCCTGCAATACGAAAACCACGAAAGCGTCGATTCCTCCTTCTGGGTGCCGCAGGGCTACGTCTGCATTCGCATCGATGGGCGCGGGGTTTGCAAAAGCCCCGGCATCCAGGCGCCTTTCAGCGTGCAGGAAGCGGAAGATTACTACGACGCGATCGAATGGGCCGCAACGCAGCCCTGGTCTAATGGAAATGTCGGCCTGTGGGGCATGTCCTATCTGGCAATGACGCAACACAACGTTGCCAGCCTTCAACCCCCGCACCTGAAAGCCATGATTGCGATGGGGACGGACGCCGACATCTACAACGAGGCCATTTATGGCGGCGGTCTGTTTGGAGAGGGGTTTTGGAACTGGTGGTGGAAGGTTTGGTCTGGCAATAATTTCTGCGGAGAGCGGCGGCAGACAGATTGGATGGCGCGCGTGCTCGCAACGCCCTTCAACGATCCGGCCGCCTACGGTTCAAGCGGCTCCATATTTATGCGCCCCGACATCGAGAAGGCGGTTGCACCGGTGTGGATTGTCGGTCCGCAAACCGGCGCCGTCATCCACCAGCTCGGCAGCAGCGAGACGTTTCTGCGTTCCACCGGCGCAAAGGCGAAGAGGTTTGATTTCATCGACGCATGGTTTTCCCATTGCTACAGCGGCGCCACCGCAGCGGAACATCTCCGCTACTTCGATTATTGGTTGAAGGGGATCGACAACGGCGTAGCGGACGATCCACCCGTTCGGGTTCAGGTCAGAACGGGTAACGGCGCACATTACGTTGTGGAGGCGGCTGAGTGGCCGCTGCCGGGGACACAGTATCGGCGCTGGTACCTCGACGCGCAGCCCTCGGATTGGAAGGGAGATAGCCGGCGCAATGACCTTTTCCGCATCACCGGGAGCGTTCCTGCGATCGGTAAGTCCGCGCAGTACGACGCTGACCTTGATCTGGGTCAGCCAACGCTGGCACCGTCGGGTCCGATCGGAGGCACGCCGCGTTGGCAAACGGGTGTATCCTTCGTCAGCGACCCGTTATCCGAGGACGTGACACTCGTCGGCTATATGAAAGCCGGGCTGTGGGTATCATCGTCGAGCCACGATATGGACGTGTTCGTGTCCTTTCGTATCATTGATGAAAACGATCGCGAGATCCGCTACGAATCGCTGGTCTATCCGATCGATCCTATCCACCCGCACCCCGTTGGGCACGGCTTGCTGAAAGTTTCCCACCGCAAGCTCGATGAGATCCGAACGACGGAATACTGGCCGGTCCATACCCATCGGGAAGCTGATTACGCGCCTTTGCAGAAGGATGAGATCGTCGCCATCGAACTGGGGCTTAATCCGAGCACGGCAATGATCCGTAAGGGCTGCCGGCTGCGAGTCGACGTGCAGCCTTATTCACCTGCGGGCCTGCCGGTCAGAGCCTACGACGCAAGCTACCACACCGGCGCGGTCAACAGAATTTACACCGGGCCTGATCATCCAAGTTACATCCAGCTGCCGGTCGTTCCGGCACCCTAAGTTGGGGCCACCAGGACCTCGGCAGGTGCAGAGCAAAGGAGATGAGAGTAATGACTCCCACCCGGCAGACTTTCGAGAGAACGGCGACGATCCTGGCCGATATACGCGCCCTCGGCCCGATATTGCGGTCCCGCGCGCTTGACGCCGAACGCAGCTGCCGCCACTCCGATGAGACGATTGCCGATCTGAACGCGGCCGGCGCCTTCAATATCGGCAGCCCCGCGGAGTTTGGCGGCGACGAGTTGACCGTTCGCCAGCAGCTCGATGTGATCTCTGAAGTTTCCAAGTGGGACGGTTCGTGCGGCTGGAGTGTGTGGGTGGGCGCTTCCACCAACTGGATTCCGGCCGGCTCGGGCCCGCGTGTCGTGGAAGAGGTCTACGGCCCAAAATGGGTGGGACCGCGTGTTGCCGGATCAAGTCACTTTCCGGCGTCTCGCGGACGGGCCAGGCGCAGCGACCGGGGATGGATCGTGTCCGGCGGTCCCTGGACGTTCGGCAGCGATTCGCTGTGGGCGCCTTACACGAACCTAGGCTGCATCGCCGATGATGGTGACGGACCCTATCTCGTTGGTGTGCAGGTGCCGCGCGACGAGCTCCGCTTCATCGAGGATTGGCAGGTCGCCGGCATGCGGGCGACAGGCAGTGTTTCGCTGGCGCTCGCCAAAGGCGAGCTGTTGGTGCCGGATTACCGCGTCGTTGATTTTCGGGATATCGTTGATGGTGCCCTGGACTCCGGTCTGGAGGGGTCGATCTGGCAGGCGCCAACGCTCGGCTGGGCGTTCAGCCTTATGGCCGGCATGTCAATCGGCATTGCGCAGGGCGCGCTTGAGCGTTTCCTCGAACGCTCCGGCGGACGGCCAATCCGCGGGACGACCTACAAAAACCAGCTTGAGGCGCCGTTGACGCATCTGATGCTTGCCGACGTGCATGCCAAGATTCAGTCGGCAACGCTGATGGCGCGTGCGAACGCGGACGAGACAGACCGCCTGGGTGCGGCGGCTGCCGCAGGGAACCCGCCGGAGCTTGAATATATGCAAAAATTCAACGCGCGGGTGCTCGTCGAAACTGCCTATGCGGCCAAATGGTGCGCGGAGGCAATCGAGTTGTTGCAAAGGAACTCCGGATCGACGGCGATCATGGAGAGCGAGCCTATTCAGCGCGCCTGGCGTGACGCGCGTGTCGTCACCTTGCATGGCGCGCTCAATCTCGAGGCACTGTCCGAAAATTACGGACGGCTTATGGCCGGCATGCAACCCCATGATTTCAAGGGCATCACCACCCTGAACCGGACCAAATCCATCGCGATCAAGAAGGTGGCCTGACGATAACCAGCGCGTCCGACATGCGTGACAGTCCCTCGCTCGCCGATTGGCGGGCGCTTGCCGCGCGGGAGGCGGCAAGCCCAGAGACGCTAACCTGGCAGACGCCGGAAGGCATTCCCATCAAGGCGCTTTACACGCAGGAGGATATTGCCGGCATTGATCCTGGTCTACCCGGCATCGCACCCTTCACGCGGGGCGTGCGTGCGACCATGTATGCGGGCCGGCCGTGGACCATCCGCCAATACGCGGGCTTCTCGACCGCGGAGGAGTCGAACGCGTTCTACAGGCGAAATCTGGCGGCGGGGCAAAAAGGCCTGTCCGTCGCCTTCGATCTGGCGACCCATCGTGGCTTTGACAGTGACCATCCGCACGTGATCGGCGATGTCGGTAATGCGGGCGTCGCGATCGACACCGTCGAGGACATGAAGATCCTGTTCGACGGCATACCACTCGATACGATGTCGGTCAGCATGACGATGAATGGCGCGGTGATCCCGATCCTCGCCTTCTTCATTGTGACCGGCGAGGAGCAAAGCGTTTCCCAGGCACAGCTCAGCGGCACCATTCAGAACGACATCCTGAAGGAGTTTATGGTCCGCAACACGTATATCTATCCGCCGGCGCCCAGCATGCGCCTCGTGTCCGACATCATTGCCTATACTTCGGCTCACATGCCCAAGTTCAACTCCATTTCGATCTCCGGCTATCACATGCAGGAAGCAGGCGCCACGGCGGTGATGGAGCTTGCTTTCACGATTGCAGACGGCAAGGAATACGTGAAAGCCGCCATGGCAGCCGGGCTGAACATCGATGCATTTGCCGGACGGCTCTCCTTCTTCTTCGCGACCGGCATGAATTTCTTCATGGAAGTTGCAAAACTGCGTGCCGCGCGAAAACTATGGCACGACGTCATGGAAGGACTGGGCGCTCGTGACGAGCGCAGCAAGATGCTCCGTGTGCATTGCCAGACGAGTGGCGTCAGCCTGACCGAGCATGACCCTTATAACAACGTCATCCGCACGACCGTGGAGGCGATGGCGGCGGTGCTGGGCGGCACGCAAAGCCTGCACACCAACGCGCTGGACGAGGCGATTGCGTTGCCGACGGATTTTTCCGCACGCATCGCCCGCAACACGCAGCTCGTCCTGCAGGAAGAGACCGGCATCACCCGCGTGGTCGACCCGCTCGGCGGCAGCTATTACGTCGAGGCCTTGACCGAAAAGCTGTGCAGCGAGGCGCTCGACATCATTGGACGCGTCGACGCTGAGGGCGGCATGGCCAGAGCTGTCGCGGCGGGCTGGCCGAAGATGATGATCGAGCAGGCCGCCGCCGCTCGCGCGGCGCGCATCGATCGGGGCGAGGATGTGATCGTCGGCGTCAACAAATACGCGCTGCCCCAACAGGATGAGATTGCAACCCTGGACATCGACAATCAGGCGGTGCGTGCCGCGCAGATTGCCCGCATCGCGCGGGTGAAGGCGGCGCGGGATGAAGTCGTTGTGCAAGCCGCACTGGCCGCGTTGCGCGCCGGCGCCGCGGGCGGTGCTAATCTGCTGGCGCTCGCCGTCGACTGCGCCCGCGCCCGCGCTACGCTGGGCGAGATCAGCCTTGCGCTTGAGCAGGTGTTCGGCCGCTACCACACGTCGCCGACGCCCGTCTCCGGTGTCTATGGCAAAGCCTATGCGGACGATTTGCGTTGGGGCGTGCTCAAGGATGGTGTGGGCGCGGTCGGGCGGCGCGTCGGTCATCGGCCGCGTATGCTCGTCGTCAAGATGGGGCAGGATGGCCACGACCGCGGCGCCAATCTCGTGTCGTCTGCCTTTGGCGATCTGGGTTTCGACGTCATTCCCGGGCCGCTTTTTCAGACGCCTACAGAGGCCGCGGCGCTTGCCTTGGAGAAGCGCGTCGATTTGGTCGGAGTCTCCAGCCTGGCGGCTGGGCACAAAACGCTGGTGCCAGAACTTATCGCGTGTTTACGCCACGCGGGTGGCGCTGACATCAAAATCGTTGTCGGCGGGATCATCCCGGCAAATGATCATGCTTTTCTGCGGCAGGCTGGCGTGCACGCAATCTTTGGGCCGGGAACCAACTTGATCGATGCCGCGGCCGAGGTGTTGCGCCTGCTCGGCCACAATACCCCTTCCGAAACGCTTGATGATGCCGCCGCATGAGGGCGGCTTAGCGCAGCCTGTGACTACCGCGACGCGCCCACTCTTGTAGGAAGCTGAAGATAGGATGCGTAATCACCACCAGTATGAATGATGTGCCGGCCATGATTGTTGCCTTGCACGTTGGCCACCCCAGGCATCACGCCGCCCAGGATATGGTGGGCGCTGACGGTCAACCGTAATTGTTCACCTGGATAGAGCGCGAGCCCGACGGGGAACAGGTCGATGTCCAGGCAGACAATTTCTCCGGGCGAGAGCTTCTCGACACGATCGAAGCTATGCACTGGGATTTCATCCGTCGAAGTAACTTCATCCAGGTGCCGCATGGATGCCCGTAGGCGTCCGTTCGAGCCCTTGTACTTCAAAATCGCGGCGCCCTGGCGCGTCAGTGCCTGCATCTGCGGGCCATGATTCGGTATGTTGAACTGCTCCAGCACGGCGCCATCGGCACTAAGTTTTTGTAGGAACGCAAATATGTCCGCGTCATCGGCACCGTCCACCTCCAACCAGAGCCGCAGCTTGGGGTAGCCAACAAAATCCGTCGGTTTATCCGGACGAAGAGTGAAGGTGACAAGCCCCGGTTCGGCCTCGGCATCATAACTTTCGGTGGCGCCCGTGTCTGGCGGTTCCGTGCTTAACGCCTGAGACGTGGCATGAAGGTAGTATTTGGCTGATACAAAGTCGCGCGGCGGAAACTCATCAGCCGGCAGGTTGATACGGTCATTGCCTTCGAGATCGAGCACGGCGTAGCGCACCCGCGGCGTCTTTTCCCAACCATTGTCGACGCTCTTGAGGGAGAAGTCGAAGAATCGGCGTAGGTCATCGGCGTAAACTTGCTCGTAGTAGTCCGGCCACTCCATGGTATTGTGGATCCGCAGCCATTTTTCCTCCGAAGCCATCAAGCGCCAGCCACGAAACGTCCCTGGCGTGTGTATGGAGTTGGAATAGCTCGCTACGACGTAGGCCGGAACAGTTATCGCGTTGAAGGCCGGTATCTTGGTTTGCCAGAACTCATCCAGCAACGGGTGCTGTTCAGCTTCCGCAATCAGATCCTCGCAAAGATGCTTGCCGATAAGACTTGTGGAAAGCTGCCTGGGAAAAGGAAAGTCTGGAATACCGCCGCGTAGGACGAGGTCCCGGTAGATGTCGCTCATCCCCTCCCAGGGTGCAATCGCCGCCAGATGCGGCGGCTTTTCGGCGGCCGCAAACCATTGCGAAATTGCGAGATAGGAGTTGCCGGTGAGGCCGACCTTGCCGCTGCACCAGTCCTGCACGCCAAGCCATTCGATCAGGTCATGGTAATCCTCGCCCTCCTGCCGGCTCCAGACGCGTATGTCCCCTTCGGAGTAATAGGACCCACGCGGATCGGGGTTGCAGATCGCGTACCCATTTGCGCACCAGAACGCCGGGTCCGGGCCTTCGAACTTCATCAGCCCGGAAAGGGCATGTGTGTCCATGCCGAGCATGGCGAAGAGCTGAACGTATCTCGGATGATTGCCCCGGCTCTTGCCGTACGGACTCCAGGCTACGAGCACCGGCACCTTTTCGGCGCCGGCGGGACGAAGAATATCGACAAAGATCTGTACTCCATCGCGCAATTTTACAGAGACGTCCTTTTCCAGTACAATGTCCGCCGGAAGAGGCAGAAACCGGGAGTCGACCTGGAAGCCTGCCGGGAGAGTCCGGGTGCCAGGCTCGAAGCGGCTGAAGTAGCCTTCTTCGGTGTTCTCATCGAAGCGATTTGCTGGGACGAGTATCTCGGCTCCGGTCGCCATGGACGTTCCTCTTCTGTTTCCAGCCAGCTGGCGTTGGCCTATGAGCATACTTGCTCACTTGGTGACTCCGTAGCAATGTCCCGATCCAGGCACAAGGGGCTCGCGCCGATGCAGGCAAGGACGCGCCCTCTGCAAGATGCGTTTGCACGTGGGGAGCAACAGATGTTGGAAACGGGTATCTTCGCGGGACCGATCGCCGGGCTTAAATACAAAACCCCGACCTGCCATGGCGTCACCAATGCTCGGGGTGAATTCCACTACCGAGCCGGAGAGCGCATCGTGTTTGAAGTGGGGCGTATCGCCATCGGCTCTGCTCTTGGCGCGGCGCGGATCAACCTTGCGGGCATCATCAGCCGGGTGGATGGTAATATTCAGAAGCTGCATGATCCGGGCTTGACGAACGTTGCACGTTTCTTGTGTAGCCTGGATCGGGACGGCGATCTCGACGGCGGCATCGAGATCGCGCCCGAAGTACACGAAATCGTCGGCAGCCGGCCGATAGATTTTCGCGCAGACGTCTCGTTCGCCGCGCGCGTCGAACATCGGGTGCGTGACTTCGAGCAGGACCAGGCGGTTGCCGATCTGCTGGAGGAGGTCGGCCGCCGCGGTGTGTTCACCGCCCGAACGCCTCGCCGCCTCTGCTCGTCGAGCGTGGCCCGCAATGAGGTGCGTCGCGCAATCCTTGGCATCCGGCGGTTCCGCGATGTCAAAATTCCCCTGAAAAACGGTTCCCATGTCTTTGCGGATGTCTTCCGTCCGGACAAGGACGGCCGTTTTCCCGTCATCATGAACTGCGGCCTTTACGGCCGCGCCTTCCACCACCATTCGATTTGCAACGAGGCGGACTTCGAGGCGCACGAGCAAGAGGAAGAGGAATATTTCGGCGGCAACCCAGAAGGCCTGATCTATGAGAACCATGAAACGGTGAACACGGCTGATTGGGTGCCGCATGATTACGTGGTGGTGCGCGTTGACGGCCCCGGTACGGGCAAGAGCCCCGGTAGACTCGCACCCTGGGGTTACGCTACGGCCGAGGCCTTTCACGACGCAATTGAGTGGGCCGGCGAGCAGCCGTGGTCGAACGGCAATGTCGGGCTATGGGGCATGTCGTATTACGCCATGACGCAACACGCGGCCGCGAGCCTGAAGCCATCGCATTTGAAAGCCATGATTGCCATCGGCACCGATGTAGATCTCTACGAAGAGGTTGCGTATACGGGCGGCATCCTCAACGAGGAGTTCTTTCCTTTCTGGTTCAAGGCCGCTGCCCTGTCTGCTGTCTGCGGCGCGCCGGACGCGGTTGATTTCATGGCGATCGCCAAGGCCGCGCCGTTCAAGGACTCCAATCCGGCCGCGATTTTCGGCCCACGATCCGAGGTTTTCATGAGCCCGGACATGAGCGGCGTTGAAATCCCGCTTTGGGCGGTCGCCTGCACGACGCACCCGGCCCATTTCCACCAGTTGGGCAGCAGCGAAGCCTACCTGGAGACGAAGACTCCGCACAAGAAACTCGACTTTTGGGAGGATTGGTTCACCAAGTCGTACTCGGCAGCCGCTATGGCGGATCATCGAGCATTCTTTGATCATTGGCTGAAGGGGATGGACAATGACATAATGTCTCGGCCACCAGTGCGGCTGGAAATCCGCACGGGCGACGGGTGTTCCTTCCTTTTTGAGGAAAATGAATGGCCCGTGGCGAGAACCACATACCCAAAACTCTATTTGGACGCGTCGCTGTCGGATTGGCAGCGCGATGCGTGGCGGAGCGACTTCATGATCCTTTCGCACCTAAAGGCCGGCAAGCCGGGCCTCGCCTGCTACACCGCAGAAATTCCGATTGAAAGCCGCACTGGACCATCCTCGGCCTTGCTGCCTGTCAAGCCGCCCTCGGCGCTGCTTGCCTGGAAGACAGGCATCTCCTTCATCAGCGAACCGGCAGTGTCGGACTTGGTCCTGGCCGGGTATGGGAAAGCCAAACTATTTGTGTCCTCGACCTGCCATGACATGGATATTTTTATCAGCCTGCGTATCATTGATGAGCATGACCGGGAGGTTGACTATGCGGGGCCGGTGACGATCGGCATGTCCACCAAGAATTTCCCGTTGGCGAAGGGCTGGTTGAAAGTGTCGCACCGGAAGGTGGACGAGGCGCGATCGACCCATTACACCGTAAAGCACACGCACCGCGCCGCGGATTACGCGCCGCTTTCACCCGGCGAGATCGTGCCCGTGGAGGTCGAGATCATTCCAACGACCGCGCTCATTCGCCAGGGATGGCGCATCCGCATGGATATTCAGCCCTTCGACGGCTTCGATCATGGCGCACGCCACGCCTACGACGCGAGCATCCATGATGGCATGCAGAACACGATCTTCACCGGGCCAGACCATGAGAGCTACGTCCAGCTGCCGATCCTGCCTGGCCGCCATGGATGATGCTACCCTGACGCGATCTGCCGTTGCCTGGGCGACCGTCCACTCTCATGCGGTGATGCCGCCGCAGACAAATCTTGCACGCGCTCCGTATAGGTGTAGATGGGGCATCTTAGCGCGCTCGATCAGAGACCAGGAAAGGCCGCACCCCGCCATGGCGTCAGACCCTGCCACGCAGCGGCCGCGCGTGCGTCGCGTTAAAGTGGTCGATGAAGTCATCGAGACGATACGGCAGGACATCGTTACGCGCCGTTTGCAGCATGGCGAGCGGCTTCCGAGCGAAAAGGAACTCTCCGAACGGTTCGGCGTCAGCCAGCCAACAGTGCGCGAAGCCATCCGCGCGCTTGAAGCCATCGGCCTTGTCGAGGTGCTGCACGGAAACGGATCGTTCGTTCGGGGCCAGGGCGACTACGCCTTGGCGTCTGCCCTGCAAACGCTGCTCCAGCTAGAGAGCGTGGGCATCATGGATGTGCTGGATGTGCGGCAGGTGCTGGGCCGTCATTCCATCGAACGTGCGGCAACGCGAGCAACGGCAAGCGATATAGAAGCGATCGCCGCCACGGCCGCAAAGTTCGATACGCTAAACAATCTTAAGGTCGTCGACGAGGTCATCGCCTGCATAATAGAGTTCCAGCGTGCGGTTTCCGCCGCGTCCCACAATCCCATTCTGCACTCGCTGGAATCCTTCCTGCTTGCCCTGTTGAACGAGGTACAGTTGAAGTCGCTGAGTGGTCACGGTATTCGCTTTTGGCGAACCCGGTCGATGGAGTTCCAGCCGCATCGCCTGGCCATTCTTGATGGCATTAAATCCGGCGAGGCGGCGTTGGCGCGCACGGCGATGGACCGGTATTTTGATGCGCAACGCAAACGATTTGAGCAGGACGAAACACTGCGCTCGCTCAATCTCGCGAGTCCTAAGCTCGTCACCATTGTTTCAGACATGGTTCGCCAGTCTCGGGATTGATGCCGCGCTGCCCGCCCCCCGGGTACGCCACCGCGATCTTCGCTTACCGGCCGCTGCCTCTGACATCGTCAGCGTCCGCCGCCTGGAAAGCTGCATACTCACGGCGCGCAAATGCTTCAAAGCTGGTCGGCGGCCGACCGAGTAGCCAGGTGAGGACGTTAGGGTTGCCGATAAAATCATGGCTGCTGTAGCGCGCGGATATAGCGCGCGCGGCTCGTGCCTGATACGCGAACGTCAACGGATCGCTCGCACCGAATCTGGCGCGGATGAAGGCTTCGGTGTCGATGCGCTCGACCCGAATCTCGCGCCCGAGCACCGTCGCCAACACGGCGCCGATATCGTGCGCGGTGAACCAGCCCGGCGCCGCCAACTCGTATGTCGCGCCGGCATGGCGCTCCGGATCGCCTATGACCTGTGCAACAATGTCGGTCACGTCATCCAGATCCACCATGGACTGCCGGCGGTCGAGGGACCAGCTCAGGCGGAAAACTCCCTCCCCAAACGCGGGAATAAGGCGGAACGGCAGCATGTAATTTGCCGGCTGCAATATTGTAAAATTAAGGCCGGAGGAGAGCAGATGCTCTTCAATGTCCCGTTTGATTTCGTGCTGCACCAAGTCGGTTGTGATGGCATGAAGCACGGAACTAAACACGAAATGGATGACACCGGCTTTGCGCGCCGCATTGACAGCCGCAAACCCGACGGCGCGCTCGGACGGGTGCAGCGTCGGACCGACGTGGTAGACGCTTTGCACCCCCTGCATCACCTCAGTGACAAAGGCGTCGTCGCCAAGGTCGCCGGCAACCGCCTCCGTGACGCCCAGCCTGCGCAGCCGCTCGGCCGAGGCTTCGGTCCGCACGCAGGCACGCACGCGATGGCCGGCCTTGATGAGCTTCGGCACCAGCCACCTGCCCTGATTGCCGTGCGCGGCCGTCACAAGAATCATGCGTCATCTCCAGTGCTGCTTTTCCCCTTGCCGACCTGCGCTTAGATAGCTGAACTGCTTGACCGGCAGACATATGGTGACCTAAACACTGCGATACGAAAAGAGGATCTTCGAGGGAGGATATCATGACGCTTGAGGAGCTCAGCGCCCGCACTGAGATCCACGATGTGCTGCTTCGCTATTGTCGCGGCCTGGACCGCGTTGACATGGATCTTGTCCGCGGCGCTTTCCACCCCGACGCGTGGATACAATTCCCGAAAAGCCTGCATGTCGGAACAGCCGAGGGTTTCGTTGAGTTTTTGACGAATGAAATGCCACGCTTCGTGCGGACCCAACACTTTCTGGGGAACAGCCTGATCGAGTTCGATGGACCGGCCGTTGCACACGTTGAAACCTACCTGCATGCCGATCACCAGGGGTCGCAAAGCCACCATTGGACCGGCAGCTTCGTCAAACTTTGGGCGCGCTACATTGACAAGTTTGAGAAGCGTGATGGCAAATGGCTGATCGCCCGCAGGGAGCTGTCGGTCGATTGGATGTATAAGTATCCGCAGGAAGGCTGGTTCGACGATCACCCGGACGCCGCGGCCCGGCGTGACGGCACCGACCCGGTGCTACGCAAGCTCCCCGGGTTCGGGGGCGCACACGCGGCAGAGTGAGCCTGCCATGCCGATCACGGACGTAGTCATCGTCGGCGCCGGGCCGGTCGGGCTGTTCGCCGCAGTCCTTTTGGAGCAGCGGGGGCTTTCGATCGCCCTATATGAGCGTTGGCCCACATTCTACCCACGGCCGCGGGCTTGCGGCGTCGATCATGAAATCATTCGTCAATTGCAGGGTGCCGGGCTTGTGGATGAGCTCGAGGCGTTTCTCGACCCGGTCATCGGACCGGACAAGACCTACGAGTTCCTCGACAAGGCGGGCGAGACGCTGCTGCGCATCGATTGGAACCGACCGGGTCCGTCGGGTTGGGCGCAGATGAACATGTTTTATCAGCCCGATCTAGAGGCGGCGCTCGTGCGGCGGCTCGACGCCTCGCCGCGCGTCCGCATGCATCGCGGCTGGGCGCTCGTATCGATCGAACAGCGTCCCAATTACGTCCAGCTAGGGTTTGCGGCAAGCGGCGATGGTGGTGGACATGCCAACGCGCAAGCGCGCTACGTCATCGGTGCTGACGGCGCACGCAGTACGGTGCGCGAGTTGCTCGCGATCGGGCAGACCGATCTCGGCTTCGCCTATGATTGGCTGGTTGTCGATGTCATGCCCCACGAGGCGCGTGTTTGGAAGCCTTATGTCGTACAGCATTGCGATCCAGCACGGCCGACGACATTGGTGGGCAGCGGTCCCGCGCGCCGGCGCTGGGAGTTTATGCGCCTGCCCGGTGAAACGATCGAAGCGCTTAATACAGCCGAGACGGCGTGGAAGCTGCTCGAGCGCTGGAACATCACGCCCGAGAACGCGACCCTTGAACGGCATACTGTTTATACATTCCGCGGATCCTGGGCCGAACGCTGGCGAGAGGGACGCGTGTTCCTGGTTGGCGACGCGGCGCATTTGATGCCGCCCTTTCTGGGACAAGGATTATGCGCCGGCATGCGTGATGCCCTGGCGCTGAGTTGGCGCCTGGCGGCGAACGAAGACGGCGCGTCACCGGATCTACTGCTTGACTCCTATGGTCCGGAGAGAAGCGGCCATGTGCAGGAAATCATACATCAAGCCGTCGAGTTAGGGCGCCTGATTTGCATGCTCGACCCGGAGGAAGTCGCGCAACGGGATGAGCGGATGAAGGCAGCGCTGAAAGATCCGGCGCTCGCCGTTAAGCCACCGCCGGAACCGCGGCTCGGCGAGGGCGCCGCGTATCGGTCGGGCGATCCACACGCCGGGTATTTGTCCGTACAGGGTCGCGTGCGCCATCGTGGACAGGACGGCCTGTTCGACGACGTTGTAGGCCGCGGCTGGCAATTGCTGCTGCAAGACGCAGCTGGACTGGGCGGCGATCATCGTTCAGCCCTCGAAGCAGCGCCTGCGTGGGGCGTAGCGGTCGCGGATTTTGGCCCAGATGGCGACACCATTGATCTCGACGGCACTTATGCCAATTGGTTCGCCCGCTTGGGTGCGGACGCTGTCCTGGTTCGTCCGGATTTCTACGTGTTCGGCACTTCGCCGGCAGACGATCTTGGATCGTTATTGGGCTTTGCCAAGCAGCTGGTGGGACATAATGCTGTTGTCGCTGAACAAAGCGCGGCTACCTTGCGGTAGCGGGGCTTGGCATCAACACGAGCATGCTGGCGACCTCATTGCGCTCATTCCGAATCGCGCGCGCGTCGCCTGGGGAGAGGAGGCAACTGTCGAACGGCCCAAGCCGCTCGGTGCGGCCGCCTTCAATGTCAATTGTAACCTCGCCCGCCAGAACCACATAGATTTTCTCGGTCGCGCCGGCGTTCATAGACGCGCCGCCGCCTGGCAGGAAATGCGACAGTCCGACGGCCGCAAATTGCGCCGGACTGGCATCCCCGCCCTGCAGACGAAGCGCCACCATGCCAAAATGGCCAGGAGCCTCGTACTGGCGCGCGTCCTTGATACGGGTGACCTGCACGCATCATCCTCCGCAAGCGGTCTGCGTCTTGGCGAAATCAGTGCTGCCTGATCGCCTGCAGAAAGGCGATCTTACCGGCCGCGCATTCCTTGTGGAGCACGTTTCCACGCATGTCGGGGTTATGTTCCTTGTTGGGCTCTGGAACATACGGGTTACCGGTCCAGGACAAGAGCCGGCAAACACGGCGCTGAATGCGCCAGCCCTGGCCGGTCCTGACGACAGTGTCGTCATACCACCCCGTGCCGAGCCAGTTGGGGCCGCCCTCCGCCGCTTCGCGCACGAGCAGCCAATTGCCGAAGGTGAAGGCGTGCGCCTTGTCGCCGTCAACATGCACCAAATGGCCCATCATCGTATGCTGGTGGTTGTCGAGCGTGGCATGGAACTCGGCGAAAGAACGTTTGAAGTTTGCGAGGTCGGACCAGTTCGCCGCCGCCGGACCCAGATCCACTTTCACGTCATCCGTAAAGATCAGGTCGAACAGGTCCCACGCACGCGCGTCAAGCGCGAAGGCGTAGAGATTGATGATCTCGATGATAGCCGCCTTGTCGTGTTCGATCATGGCTGGATTCCCCTTTTGGAGCACTTTGCGCTCTCGCCCGATTGGGCCCGATGCGCACTCAGAATTTGTAGGTGCCTTCGACGAAGTACATACGCGGAAGACCGGGCTGGACGCTGTTGAAGCCAAGAGCCGGGCCGGAGGCAATGCCACCCACGTAATAGGGGCGATCAAAGGCGTTCTTTACGTACCCCGCCAAAGAGAAACCCGTGTTCTTGATGTTGTCTAGCGCCAGGCGGAAATTGACAAGCGCGTATCCCGGCAGGGCGGTTTGCGGCGACACGCTGCTGTTCAGGTTACTGTAGTAGAACTTGGACTCGGCAAACACGTCCGTGCGAAAAGAGGCACGGCCGAAATCTTGTGGCATGTCCTGGGACAGCTCGATAAAGCTTGAAGTCGACCATTTCGGCGTATCGGCATAGGGCCCGAAATTGGTTGGCTGGTTGAAGACTTCTGTGAACCCGTTCGTATAGCGGGCATCGTTATACGTGACATTCACACCGAGATTTAGCCAGGGTTCTGGCTGGATTTCACCCTCGAGCTCGAAGCCGGAGATTTGCACCTTCGGCACGTTCACGGTGAGGCCGGTGACCGACATGGTTGTCGGGTCCAGAATATAGTCGATCCGCTGGGAGTTGCTCACCCACTGATTGAACGCATCGGCGTTAATGCGATAGGGCGAGTCGCCGAGATGTCCTTCGTATTTCACGCCCGCTTCGACATCCGTCGTCTCTTCTGGATAGAAAGCGGGTCCGCCTGTTTGCGCCGTGCCTGACGTCGGCGGCACGGTCGGATTATAGCCACCACTTCTGAAGCTATGCCGCGATACCACGTAGAGCAGCAGATTGGGGTTTACCTGCTCCTGCACGCCGAATTGCCAGCTCAGCTTAGTAAGAGACGAGTCGACGTGGTTGGATAATCCGGGGATGCCATAGACGGCGGATCCGGAAAGCTCGTTCAGCCCGTAATCTTCGCCCGTGTAGCGCAGTCCCGCGGTAAAGCCCAGACCCTTCACGCCCGTGAGCCGACTCAGATCATATGTGCCTTGCGCATAACCCGCATATGACGTGTCCGGCAGGGTATAGAAATAAAGCGCGTTCGTCGTCGGGCGGAACGGCTCCAGCCCGAGCACGCTGAGGCCAACGCCACCGTAGACGTTAGAATGCAAATAATAGAATCCGGTCACGTAGCTGAGCTGATTGTCGAAGGCCTTGCCAAGCAGCTGAATTTCCTCGGAGTAGTTGGTGGTGTCGTCGTTCACGCCCTCCTGCTTCGTCAATTCGAGGTCGAACGGCACGCCGCCCGCGTTCGTATAGTCGAGCGCGTCGGAACGGTCGAAACCGAAGATGTTGCGCAGCGTCAGCTCGTCATTGAGGTTCACGGTCGTGATGTTGGACACGAGCGTGTTGTCCGACCGGTGCAGGTAGCTGTTCTGGGCGTCGACCCAATCGGGGCCATGCGCCTGCTGCTGCGTCAAGGCGCCAAAGATGCCTTGTGGATTGGCTTTGGGGTTGGCCGCCAGATAGATGTCGAACGCGCCCGGGAAGAAGAGATTGTTGAGGAAAGGGGAATAGAACTCCGCGGCCGTCGAGTTCAGGGCAACCCCACCGTTTCGGCTTCCGGGCTGATAGACGCTGTAGATCTCGGACGGCGTGTCGGTGCCACCTCCGTGGTTGTAATCGACCACGGTGTAGTTCGTCAGCCAGTCGTTGGGTTTGACCAACAGGCTGATCCGGCCGGCTTCGTGCAAGATGGTTCCGGGCGTCGTATTGTCGTAAACGTCGTTCACGTATCCAGCTCGATGGTCGTAATCTCCGGCGACGCGAAGCATGACTTTGTCTGGAATGATCGGCAGGTTCACCGCGCCCAGGGTTTCGATGTACCCATAATTTCCAGCCCGGGTGGTGATGTAGCCACTAAAATCGTTTGTCGGCCGCGCGCTGGTAATCAGCACAGCACCGCCGGTGTCGTTCCGGCCAAACAACGTACCTTGTGGGCCTTTTAGCACCTGCACCGATTGCAGATCGTAGAAAGCAGTGGCGGCATGCGCGTCCTCCTCGACCTCATCGAAATAGGGCAACACGCCGGGCTGCGATTGACTGAAGACATCGACCGACTGCCCGCGAATGGCGTAGTTCAGCTGGTTGGAATTCGTTCCCTGCCTGACCAGCAGACCGGATGTCGCCGTTTGCAAGTCCGTCTCGGTTGTAACGGCTTTCTTCGCGAGCGTCGCGGAAGAGATGGCCGTCACAGTCACTGGAGTCTTTTGCAGCTTCTCGCTGCGTCGTTGGGCCGTGACCACGACCTGTTCGAGTTGACGGCTGCCGGGACCGGCAGAAGGTGTCGGCGTGACACCTTGTTGGATAGGCGGCACCCCCGCCAGCGTTGCCGTCTGCGCCTGGGCGGCCGGCACAGGCATCGTCGCCAGCATCGTGCTCCCTAGTAGAACGCCTGCTATACCGCTTGTAGCGCGCAACCATAATGCCGGCCTGCCGCAGACTGTCTCCACTTGTCGCATCATATCCCCCATTTGATCTCGTCTTTTGGTTTATCTCCGTTCTCTGTTCTTCGTTCAGAACGGCAGGCCATCAGCGTTGGACGACGTTCTCATGCTGCTTATCGGCACGCGGGACCAACCGCCGGCGCCAAACCGTATGATCCCAAAGGTACTCTTTGAGAAAGCTAACCGAACTCATTGGGTCACTTGGTGTCTGGTGTCAATCATTAATGTTGTGCCTCAACCCTCAAATTATGATCATGACGGCGTCAGCGCTGTTCACGCCACAGGCGCCGGTGCCAACAATCGTTCGGCACCATTGTTTTCGTCCATCAGGCGCGTGACGTCCCTAAGCAGCGCCGCCAGACCATCCATTGCAAAGGCGATTGTCGCTGGGTCCTGGAACCGGTTACCAACCACTTTTGCGCCAACGCTTCCGACCACAATCTCAGGCGTGATCGTGGCATGCGCGAGCGCAGAAGCCAGGGTTTCACGAATTTGGTATTGCGCACGAACTCCACCGGTGGACGCTACCGAGGAGGTGAAAATGAGGACCGGCTTGCCTTTCAGCGGCGAGGCATTGTGCGGGCGGGAAGCCCATTCGAGCGCGGTCTTGAGCACGCCGGGCATGCCGTGATTGTATTCGGGCGAGGAGATGACCAGCCCGTCCGCTTGGGCAATCTGGTGTCGGAAGTGGCTCACTGACTCCGGCAAGGGTTCGACGTATAGATCCTGATTAAAGTGTGGAAGTAGGCCGATATCCGCGTACTCGTACTCCGCGCGGGCCGCCGATGCCGCAGCAACCGCCTCGAGCAGGCTCTTCGAAAAGGCGTCCGCGCGAAGACTGCCGACGATGCCAAGCAGCTTATATGGCCGGCGGCGCGCGCCGAGCGGAGCAGCGTTCGCGCTCACGACAAATGCCCGTGCCGCCGTGCGACGAGGCTCTCGACGGCGCCAATCCGCTCTATGTCGATCTTGATCCTGTCGCCTTCACGCAAAAAGACTGGAGGGGTGCGCGCATAGCCAACCCCTGCCGGCGTGCCGGTCGCGATCACGTCCCCCGGCTCCAGAGTCATTGCCTCCGACAAGATCTCAATCAGCGTGGCGACGTCGAAGATCATGTCGGCGGTGTTGCCGTCCTGCATGGTCTTGCCGTTAAGATGGGAAGATATGCGTAGTCCGGCGGCCCCCTCGGGCAATTCCTCCGGCGTGACCAGCACCCCGCTGAACGCGCCGGTCGCATCGAAATTCTTGCCCACCGTCCATTGGCTCGACTTGCGCTGATAATCGCGGATGGAGCCGTCGTTGAAGCAGCAATAACCTGCGACGTGGTCAAGTGGGTTCTGCCGCACGTTCGTGGCCGTGCGGCCGATGACGACCGCGAGTTCCGCCTCGAAGTCCAGCTTGTCCGAGCAGCTCGGCAGTATCATCGAAGATTGCGGACCGATCAGCGACGTGGCCCCGCGGAGGAAGACCGCCGGGTAATCGGGGACAAGGTTGCCGCCCTCCGCGGCATGCGCACGGTAATTCAGGCCGATGCACACGACCTTGCCTGGGCGCGGCACCGGCGCAAGCAGGGTGACGTCGACCAGGGCAATATCGGTACCGGCGGCACCTGCGTCTCGACCGCCAGCTATTTCCACGGCGGATTTCGCGTCCGGATGAACCCGGATCCTGTCGCCGGCCAGTGTGCCGTGACGGGTAGTTCCGTGATGCGAGAAGGTCACGATGCGCATGCATAAGCTCCGGTTATCGATATCCGGCTTCGACGAAGGCGGTGCAGTCGTTCCACCACCGATCTGGCGGCACGGCCCAGCCGCCTACCTTGAAGGCGGGCACCTCCCACTTCATCGGCTCATCCTCGATGTCCACGGTGTGATAGTGGCTGGGGAACAGCTCAATACGGTGGCCGTCGGGGTCACGCAGATAAAGGAACCGCGCGAGCCCTGGGCTGAAGTGGCGGGCCGGCCCGAACTCCACCTGCGCTTCCCTGTCGCCGACTGTCAGCAGGTCGCACACATGCATCAAGTGATGCGTTTCGGGCACCTGGAACGCGCAGTGGTGCAGCTTCGGGCCGTCGCGGTTTGCGAACACGATGTCATGTGGATTTCCCTTCCTCTGCAGGAAGATCATCTCAAGCACGTCACCCTGCACGACATACTCCGACAGGCGGAAACCCATGCCGTTGTAGAAATCGAGGCAGTCGCGGACATGCGGCGTGACGATCTGAAAGTGGTCGAGTCGCAGAGCGCACGCGCCGTGGAAGCGGTCCGCCTGGGCGAAGAGGCGCGGGCGCGTCTGCATCGTGGCGCAGAATTCCAGCGGCGTTCCGGCTGGATCCGTGGTGTGCAGCGTGCGTCCCTGAAAGGGTATATCCACCCACGCCGTGGGAAAGCCCGCCGTGGCGAAATGCGCCTGCAGCAGCGACAGATCTTCCTCGGTCAACACGCGCAAGCCCAACCGCTCGACACCCGGCTCTCCGCGCTTGAGCACCAGGCTATGGTGGCACGCCTCCTCCAGCCCACGCAGCCAAAGAGTCGTGCGGTCCTCGTCACTGACCGCCAGCCCCAACATGTAACAGTAGAAAGCGCGGCGCTTTTAAACATCCCGCACGCGGCATACCGCGTGGCTCGCCCGGGTAACGTTGAATGCCGGCTTATAGATCGGTGCGGGAAGTTGCATCCTTATGCTCCGGAAGTCGCCGCTGCACGCGACGAAAGGCGGGTGAACGCGTTCCCATGCACAGCCCGAAGCTCGGCCTTCTGCACCTTGCCCATTGCGTTGCGCGGCAGTTCATCAACGATGACGAGCAGTTTGGGGCGTTTGAACGCGGCCAGTTGCCCAGCCAGGGCACGCGAAACATCCGCGGGATCGAGTGTCGCGCCCGGCGCCCGTGCAATCACGGCGAGAACGGCTTCGCCGAAATCGGGATGGGCGACGCCGATCACGGCACTTTCGGCAACACCGTCCAGCACGTCGATCGCCAGTTCGATCTCTTTTGGATAGACGTTATAGCCGCCTGAGATGATCAGGTCTTTGGCGCGCCCGACGATGCGGATAACGCCGGCTTCATCCTCGGTGGCTATGTCACCGCTGATAAAATACCCGTCTTCCGTATGCTCCTGCGCCGTCTTCTCGGGATTGCGCCAGTAGCCGGCGAACAGGTTTGGCCCCTTTATCTGAAGCACGCCGGGTTCGCCGACAGCCGCGCGCTGCCCGGTCTCGCTGACCACGCGCACGGAGACTCCCGGGAGCGCCGGCCCGACGCTGCCGGCGAGGCGCGGACCGTCGTAGGGATTGGATGTCACCATCAATGCTTCGGTCATGCCGTAACGCTCCAAGATCGTGTGACCGGTGCGCTGCCTGAACGTCTCGAACGTCGCTTCGAGCAGCGGAGCGGAGCCGCTGATGAACACCCGCATGCCGCCGCAAAGCGCCTGGTCGAATGAAGGCTCGGCCAGCAGCCGCGTGTAGAAGGTCGGCACGCCCATGAAAACGGTCGCACGAGGCAGATCGTGCAACACGGCGATCGGGTCGAAGCGTTCGTGGAACAGGATCGGCGATGCGTGCAGCAGGGCGCAATGCAGTGCCACGAAAAGACCGTGGGCATGGAAGATCGGCAGCGCGTGCAACAGCACGTCGTCATCGCGCCAGCGCCAAGCCTGCCCAAGAACCTTTGCGTTCGAGCTCAGATTGCCGTGTGTCAGCACGGCGCCCTTGGATCTGCCTGTTGTGCCCGACGTGTACAGGATCGCCGCGGCGTCAAAGTCTGCCAATTGGCTCACGGGAAATTCTGTCCTGGTGGCAACCCACGGCGCGTTCGCAAGCTCCCCGCCGATCAGCGTCCGCACGCCACCAAAGGGAACCGTCTCGGCCGGCAGCCCCGGTGAGGCGATGAGAATCGCCGGATCCGAGTCGGAGAGGAAATAGGCGAGCTCCGCCTCACTGTAGGCGGTATTGAGCGGGATGAAAGTCACCCCGGCGCGCAGGCAAGCGAGATATACAATCAGGGCGACAGGCGATTTATGTAATTGGACGAGCGCACGATCGTCGGGCCCCACGCAGATCGACCGCAACCATGCGGCGGCCAGCGCGGTCTGCGTCAACATGCCGCCATAGGTTAGGATGGTTTCCTTTTTGCGGACAAGGAAGGCGCGTTCGGGATGCGCCGCAGCCGTAGCCGCAAACAAGGCGAACACGTTTTCGTTCGAAGGTTCATGGTCGGTTAGGAGAACTCCATGATCCATGCTCCACCGGCCCGCGACGCTAGAACTGCGCCGTGACGCGCATCGCCAGCAGCGGGGTGATAAAATCGCGGACGAACGCCTTGTGGGCCGGGTGCATTTGATAATTGTCCCAAGCCGCTTTGTCGGCATAGGTGGCGACCAGCGCGTAATCGGCGTTGCCGTGGCGAATGCCGAGATCGGGTCCGTGTCGAAGCGTGGTGAGGTGCGCGAGTTCCTCGGCCATCCGGTCGAGCGCTTCCCGCAATGCGCCAACCTGCTGCGCAGTCACCCCGGCCAGCCACGTGAAGAGTACGACGTGCGTCACCAATGAACCGATCTCCCCGCGAACGACGTTGACCGTCGCCCATTATTTGTCCGGCATGCTTCGGCAGCGCCTGGCAAAGCCACGCGCTAGGCTCGCTTGCCTGTAACTGGGAGGTATCTCACAATGAGAGGGCCGTCAACCATTTGCCTGGGGCACTCGTTGGGCGATAGGGTTGGCCCATGACGGCAACTGCATCCCCACCGCGGCGGCGGGACGCCAAGCGGGCCCAGACGAGGGCGCGGCTGACGGACGCCGCCCTGCGTCTGATGTCGGAGCGAGGCATCAACGCCACGTCGGTCAGCGAAATCGCCGCCGCCGCAGAATTAGCAAACGGAACGTTCTACCTGTATTTCAAGGATAAGCTCGAGATCGTCGCCGCGGTCTGTCAGGCCGTCACGCGGGCGATGCACGAAGAAATGGACAGCGCCCGGCTGTCGCTCAGCGACGGCGCGGCGCGGGTGGCCTACGGTACCCAGCAATTCATCGAGATCGCTGCAGGGGAACCGGTTTGGGGACGCCTGCTGCTCTCGGCCTTCTCGGAATTTGGCGCGGTAAAGGAGGATGTTGCGCGCTACATGCGGCTGGATGTGGCGCTCGGGGTCGCTCAGGGCCGGTTCAGCGAGCCTGTCGATGAATTCGTAATTGACGCTCATCTGGCTCTATTGCGCGCGGGAGTCAGCGCGCGTCTCGCTGGAGCGGGCACGGATGTCTCGTCGCGGGCGGCCGAGTACCAGTTGCGCATCCTGGGAATGAGCGCCGCGCAGGCAAAGCGCGTTCGTTGTGCGAGCCAGCGGGAGGCCGGGAGCTTAGCCAGACAGGAGGAGGCGCGCTCCGCAGCGTTGCTCTAGCTGTTGTTTATACCATCAGGGGTGGGTCTGACCCGCAAAACCGAAAAAAGACTGCGGCGAGTGTGCCGCTCCCCTACACTCCTCATTATCTAGCACTCGCCCACTGAAGACTGGACTTCTGGGGGAAGGGACTGCTCCGCCGAGCCTTTGTTGAGAGTCAATCTTTCTGCTGGACGGCACGACCGATGTCTAGCTGGCGCAGTTTCAACGAAAGCGCAGCGGCCGCTTGTGCAGAAAAGCCGCACTGCTCTCCCGGAAATCGGCGCCTTGTGTCGCCTCGGCAAACAGCGACAGGCTGGCTTCCGTTTCTGGTGCCGCAATCTTGTCGCTGACACCTCGCAGCATCTGCTTGGTGCGACGCAAGGTAAATGTTGATCCCTTCACAATGGTTTCGATGAATTGCTCAAGCTTCGGCTCGAATTGGTCCGGCGGAAACACTTCGTCAACCAGGCCGATCGCCAGGGCGCGAGCGGCGTCGATGGCCCCGGCCGTGTAGAGCAACCGTTTGCTTTGGCCCATGCCGATGGCAGCCACCAGGCGATGTAGATCGCTTTGCAAATAGACTAGACCGAGTTTGGCAGGGGTGATGGCGAACACGGCATTGCTGGAGGCGACGCGCAGATCCCCCGCCAATGCCAGCGCCACCGACCCGCCGTAGCACGCGCCTTCGATGGCCATTAGGACGGGCTTTGACGCGGCCTCGATGGCGTGAGTGGCCTCCGAAGTCGCTCGGGCGAAGGCGGTGGCTTCCGCGCTGTCGCACGCCACGAGTTCGGCGATATCGTTTCCAGCGCCAAAATGGCCACCATTGCCGCGCACCAGGATCAGGCGAATCGTAGCGTCACATTCCGCGGCCTGAATCAACGCTGGCAGGGCGCGCCACGCTTGCACCCCCAGCGCATTGCGCCTTTTCGGATCACCAAGCACCAAGGTCGCGACCGCGCCATCAGCCCGGTAAAAGACGCCGGTGTTCAGCTCGTCCATCAGGCGCCGCTACACCGGGCCATGTCTGGCGGCCGTGGATTATCGCGCGCGCTCAAGCACGTTGACAGACGTGACCTCGTTCTGGACGCCACAGAGTTGGCGCCCATAATTCTCGATACAGGTTTGTATGTTGTGGGCGGCGTGCATACTGCCGGCGCGGCAGTTTCGCGCAACGAGCTGGAGCGGCTGCGTCTTCGCAATGCCAGAGGCACCCGAGACACGAAACAAGGTTTCAATTGCGGTAGCACAGCTATCCCAGACGAAGGCGGCATCGGCATGATAGCGCACCATCTCCGCCAGTGTAGCATCCTCCCCGGCTTCGTGCAGCCTATCAAGATCGTCCAGTGCTGCCATCGCGACGGCGCGCGCCGCCTTGATCTGCATCTGCACTGTGCCGACGTTCAGATGCGTCACTGGCGCATCCTGCTGGCGCGCATAGGGCGAGTAGGCAATCGGCTTCTTGGCGATGCTGTCGAGGAACAGCTCCAGCGCGTGCGCGGCCATCCCGACTGCGTTGCCGGTGCCCACCATCACAGAGCGCGCGAGTCCACCGGGACGTGGTCCGAAGCCGGATTGCTTGAGCTCGGCGAGCCGCTCCATCAAGACCTGAGGCGTGCTGAAGCGCTCCTCGGGAACGAACAACTCGTCAGCCACGACGATGGTGCAGCTACCCGTCGCGGCAAGGCCCATGGTGTCCCAATCGTCTTGGAGGACGTAATCCTCTTTGGGAAGCAAAACCATGCCTGTCCTGCTGTCGTCGGAATCATCCAGGTAGACCGCCAGATAGGCGTGTGAGGCATGGACGCTGCCGGTGGCGAAGGGCCATGTGCCCTTCACCATCCAGCCGCCGTCAACCGGCCTTGCGGTGCCGGACAGGCGGCGGGTGCTGCCACCCACCGCGCATGTTCGGTTGCCGACCCAGGGCGTTTCGAAGATTGGCGCGATGACGTGGTCGGGGAAGGCCGCGCTCCACATATTGCCACCGGTGGAGGCCCACAGCGTCCACGCCGTGGCACCGCAGCCCCGGCCGAGCGATTCATATACGCGAAACAGCTCTGTTGTAGAGAAATCCGCGCCGCCTAGCCGAGCGGGCGTCGCTACGCAGTAGGCGCCAGCCGCGTCGAGGCGCTCGACGGTCTCTTGAGGCACGCGACGCTGGCGCTCTGCGTCGGGCTGCATAATGCGCAACCATGGGCGCAGATCGTCGATCCGGCCGATCAACTCGTCGATCGTCCACTTCACGGGCGAACGCTGCGGCTCGCTGGAGGACTTTGTCGCCGCTGAGCTGTAGATCGAGTTCATGCCAAGCCCCTTGCCTGGTCCAGGACGTCCAGGTTCGCCGGATGCCGATATCAAACCGCTATACCCGAAAATCTCTTGCAGATGACGCATGGCATAAAGCAATGCCGGCTTGCAATAGTCACCTGGAGACTTGGTGTCTAGACGATGCGGCGCGGGTGGGTGGCTAGGAGCGATGTTCGAGCACTAAGGTCTGGTCCACCTCTATCTGCCGATGACTGGAGTGCACCCTGGTGGGTGGGACAGGCGGCTGTTCTGACAGGTGGTTGGCGTGTTGGCTTTCGCTAGTGTCCGAGCACGTGGTGTAAATTGTGAGCACCGCTGGGTTGGCCTTGGCCCAGGAGGGCGGCGTAGCCGTCCGCAAAGGGGCAAGGCCAACCCAGCGGCCAAAGTTTGGGTGGTCACCGGATCAGTGGGCTAAGGTGGAGTTGCGAGACTTCAACCTGACCCGGAGAACCCGATGACCGAAGACACCCTATCATTGACCGACCTGCTCGCCAAAGCCGGTGATCCTGATTTCCTGCGCAGTGCAGCGGAGGCGGTGATGCAAATGCTGATGGAAGCCGACGTGCAGGGCCGCATCGGTGCCGGCCGCCATGAACGCAACGACGACCGCACCAACCAGCGCAACGGCTACCGTGACCGCACGCTCAATACCCGTCTGGGATCGCTCCAGCTCGTTGGTCGCATGCGATCAACGACGGACACTATCGTGGGTTTTGAATTGTGCTAGGCTGAAATAGGTTGAGCGGAATGTAGGCGCCTCGTCGGTGAAGCACGGAAGATCGGCTGTGTGTTGACTTCCGCGTGGAACCGACCCGGGTTTTCCACTGAGAAGTGACCCGAGTGATTTGTGGTTTGCGGGTCATGGTCAGCTTGTCGCGCAAGCGTCGTAGCGCTCGACATTGGCGCGCGGTGTGAAATCGCGTCCAACCGAGACCCCACCCAAGTATTCCCTACCTCACTGATCTACTACTAAAAATTAGAAGGACTACCGTCAGTTTCGCTTCCAACGTGACCCGCAAATGGGCATTTTCACTTATCTGTCAATGCGTCGCGATCTTCTAGGGGTGGGATCACGGTTGGACGCGTTTTCACAAACGGCGTTTAGAGACGCCACGCCCAAAGGGCTGACAGCCTGAGAAAGCCTTCTCTCTGCCTGTTGATGGTCAATGCACTTCCGCAAAGCTCACAACAAATCGGCCAATGTCGTCCAGCGCGGAGAGACCAAAAAGACACAATAATGAGGGACTTCGACTGGCGGAAGGAGTGGGATTCGAACCCACGGTACGCTTTCACGCACACACGCTTTCCAAGCGTGCGCCTTAAACCGCTCGGCCATCCTTCCAGCACAGGCGGCGAAACCTAGTCGGCCGACCAGGGGCGATCAAGGGCAGGATGGCGCCGTCTTCCGTACTGGCGCGTCGCATCGGCCAACCACGCCCACGGATCGGCCGCCGCCAAACGCGTATCAGGCTCCACGCGGCGCGGCCTTGCCGCCGCCCTCAAGCGTCCATCTTCAACGCCGCCAGAAACGCCGATTGCGGTATCTCCACCTTGCCAAACTGCCGCATCCGCTTCTTGCCCTCCTTCTGCTTCTCCAGCAGCTTGCGCTTGCGGCTGATATCACCGCCGTAGCACTTGGCCGTGACATCCTTGCTCAGCGCGCCCAGGGTCTCGCGGGCAATGATCCGGCTGCCGATGCTCGCCTGGATGGCAATCTTGAAAAGCTGGCGCGGGATCAGCTCCTTGAGCTTGGCGCAGATCGAACGCCCGCGCGCCTCGGCCGCCGCGCGGTGGGCGATGAAGGAAAGCGCGTCCACGGGATCGCTATTGACCAGGATCGAAATGCGCACCAGGTCGCTCTCCTCATACCCGTCCATGGCGTAATCGAAGCTGGCATAGCCGCGCGAGACGCTTTTCAGCCGGTCGTAGAAGTCGAAGACCACCTCATTGAGCGGAATGCGATAGATCGCCATGGCGCGATTGCCGACATAGGTCAGATCCACCTGCCGGCCGCGGCGGTCGTTGCACAATGTCAGCACGGTGCCGAGGTAGTCGTCGGGCACCATGATGGTGGCGCGTATCCACGGCTCCTCGATACGGTCGATCAGGCTGGGGTCGGGCATGTCGGCGGGGTTGTGCAGCTCGATGACATCGCCATTCGTCTTGAAAAGCCTGTAGACCACGGACGGTGCGGTCGCGATCAAATCGAGGTCGAATTCGCGCGAGAGGCGTTCCTGAATGATCTCCAAGTGCAGCAGGCCGAGGAAACCGCAGCGATAGCCGAAGCCCAGCGCCGCGGACGTCTCCGCCTCGTAATGGAAGCTCGCATCGTTCAGCCGCAGCTTGCCCAGGGACTCCCGCAGCTTTTCGAAATCATCGGCATCGATCGGATAAAGCCCGCACCATACCACGGGGATGGAGGGCTTGAAGCCCGGCAGCGCCTCCGCGGCAGGGGCGCGGTCGTCGGTGATCGTATCGCCGACATTGCAATCGGCCACGGTTTTTATTGCCGCGGTAATGAAGCCCATCTCGCCCGGCGCCAGGTCGTCCACCGCAACCATCTTGGGCGTGAAGACGCCGACCTGCTCGATGAAGTAGGCCGCGCCAGTGCTCATCATGCGTATCTTCTGGCCCCGGCGCAGGCGCCCGTCCTTGATACGCACCAGGATGACGACGCCGAGGTACTGGTCGTACCAGCTATCGACCAGCAACGCCTTGACCGGCCCCGCGGGATCGCCCGTGGGCGCCGGCAGTCGGGTGACAAGCGCCTCCAGCACCCCCTCGATATTGATGCCGGTCTTGGCGCTGATCAGGACGGCGTCGTCCGCCGGCAGGCCGATCACGTCTTCGATCTGCTGGCGCACGCGCTCCGGCTCGGCCGCGGGCAGGTCGATCTTGTTGAGCACGGGGACGATTTCGTGATGGACGTCGATGGCCTGGTAGACGTTGGCCAAGGTCTGGGCCTCCACGCCCTGGCTGGCATCGACCACCAGCAGGCTGCCCTCGCAGGCCGCCAGGCTGCGGCTGACCTCGTAGGCGAAATCGACATGGCCCGGCGTGTCCATCAGGTTCAGCGCGTAAAGCAGCCCGTCCTGCGCGGTGTAGGCGAGTCGCACGGTCTGGGCCTTGATGGTGATGCCGCGTTCCTTCTCCAACTCCATCGAGTCGAGCACCTGGGCGGTCATCTCGCGCGCGGTCAGGCCGCCGGTCACCTGGATCAGGCGGTCCGCAAGCGTGGATTTGCCGTGGTCGATATGCGCGATGATCGAAAAATTTCGGATGCGCGAAAGCGGCGTGTCGGTCATGATCAGCAGATAGAGGGGCGGTCTGCCGCCAGCAACACACGCTATGCGCGCAGAGGTAAATACGGCTTTCGCAACCGAAACGATGATGTGGCGGGAACGCCCCATTTGCCTATACAACTACCGGCTGATTCGTTACATTTATCTCTCCGCATGAGACAGTTTTTGGGTATTGCGCACACACATCTCTGTGATATGTCGATCCCGGGCTGTTTGGACCAAGACCGGCGGCTCAAAAAAGCGTATTCATGCGTGACGCGGGTGACGAGTCCGCGGTCGGCAGAGAGGGTTGAGACCACCTGAGCGGTGGGAACCAGTCTCTCGTGAGGTACTCGTCGCATGGCTGTCAGGACGTTGTTTGACAATGCGCACACCGGGACGTTGCACGAACCTCGAGGGATGCTGGCTCAGCGCAAGCCAGCGTGACGTATGGGTGCCGGTTGGCCAGGATTTCGTCTGCTCCAATTGCGGCGGCATGTTGTCGGCCCCGCCTGTCCGGGCGCGATCCTTCGGCGTGGCCAAACGCGCAGCGGTCCTGGGCGCGCTGGCGACGATCAGTCTCGGCGCGGTGGCCGCTGGCGCCGGGAAACTGCCGGGCATGCCCTGGCTCGGCCGCTCCGCCTCGCTGCAGATTGCTTCGAACGGGCACGGCTCGTCCGCCGGCGCCCGCGCCGGCAACGGCTCGACCTCCGCATATCCCACGGACGAGTCGGGCGCGGACATACGCCCGCCCACCCTTTCGCCGGACGGGATGTCCCTGGAAGCAGCCAGGAACCAGCCGAATTCGCCCTTTGCCATGGTGCTGGGCAGTACCGGCGCCACGCGGGCCGCCAAGCTCCGCGCGACGCATGGAGTCCTGTTGTCGGACCCGCGTCCCGTTGCGGCACGGGCGGCGGCGGCCAATGCGGGCCCCCTGGTGATCTACACCTCCGACCGTGGAAGCGCGGCACCCGTTGTTGAAGTACGCGCCCGACCGGTCGCCACCACTCGGGAAAGCCTGATCCGCGAAGAGCAGCGTGAGGACGCCGCGATCAGCGCGATGCACGCCCCACTTTTGACTCTTCTCTCGCATACGTCCCTGACACCCCACGCCACGATGCAGCGGCCTGTGGTAGTGCCGATCACTTTTGGCCGCCCACCGGCGCCGGAAACCGATGGCGAACCTGTGGGTGCCCGCTGGCGGCATCGCAACGTCGCGAAAGCCCGCACCGGCTTCCTGCCTGGCCCGGCCGCTCCGTCTGGGCAGGCGGCAAACGTGGATGCCATCGCGCAGTCTGTCCGCTCCGCGCTCTGAGGCATCAAGGCGGCGCGATTGCGCGCCCCCCGCGCCCGTACAATTATCGCCATGGCCGGCGGTTGCGCCTTCCTGACGATCTGGGTTGCGATGGCCATGGTCTTGTCGGACGGCGTCCTTCGCCTGAACATGCTGTGGCAATTCGCCTATTTCGCGGGAGCCGGGCTCGCCTGGGTCTTGCCGGTCGGGTGGCTGATGATCTGGGCGGCACGCACGCCATAAAAGAGCGGCGCCGGCGCCCAAATTCTTGTCTTGCCTTCGGCGACGATGTCCGGCGGCATTGGGTCCGGAAAGCTTGGGGAATGCGCCCCATCTTCCTCTCGCGGTGGTTCGATGAGCTATTGGGGTAAGGTTGTCGGTGGCGTGGCGGGCTTTGCCGTGGGCGGACCGTTCGGTGCCGTGATGGGCGCTGCCCTGGGCCACGCCGCCGATAATGGCGCCATCGACACAGCCGGCCTGAAGCCCGGCGGCAAGCCGAGCTTCCTCGATGGTTCGGCCATGCACCCCGCCCGGATCGCCAGCCTCTTCACGCCCAAGGAACACCTCTTCGCGCTCAGCGTGGTCTCGCTCGCGGCCAAGCTGGCGCGGTGCGACGGCCCGGTGAACCGCACCGAAATCGACGCCTTCAAACGCCATTTCCGCATCCCGCCCGAAAGCGCGCGCAATGTCGGCCGGCTGTTCGATCAAGCCCGCTCCAGCGCCGAAGCCTACGAGCCCTACGCGGTCAAGCTCGGCGAGGCCTTTTCCGACAATCGCGGCCTGCTGGAGGACGTGCTGGCCGGCCTGTTCGGCGTCGCGGGCGCCCAGGGGCCCGGCCAAGAGGCCCACCAGCCATTACAAGGGCCCGGGGCGCCCGGCGTTGGCTTGCCGGGCGATGCATGGGACCGCGTGCGCCAAGGCCAGGCGCGGACCGCATCCGGCTCCAACGATGGCGACCCGTACGCCGTGCTGGGCGTGGCGCGCAACGCCAGCGACGATGTGGTGCGGGCGGCGTGGAAGAATTTGATGCGGCAGAATCATCCGGACAGCCTGGCCAGCCGCGGCGTGCCGGCGGATTTCATCGCGCGTGCCAGCGCCAAGGTGGCGGGAATCAATGCGGCATGGGACCGGATCAAGCGCGATCGGGGGATTTAATGGGAGGAAAAAAGTTGTCCTTTTTTGAAAAAAAGGACCAAAAAACTTTTTTCTGTTTGCTGCCGTGATCGATTTGATCAGTCCTAATCAGGATGACCGCGTTCTTCCGGTCGACATGCTCGTTTTGCACTATACGGGCATGCAATCGGCGGAAGCGGCAATTGCGCGCTTGCGCGACCCGGTGTTCCGGGTGTCGAGCCATTATGTTATCGATGAAGACGGCGAGATCACCCGCCTTGTGCCCGAGGATCGCCGCGCCTGGCATGCCGGCGTTTCGTACTGGCGCGGCCGGCGGGCGCTGAACGACGGGTCGATCGGCATCGAAATCGTCAATCCCGGCCATGAATGGGGCTACCGGCCATTCCCCGACGCGCAGATCGCCGCCGTCATCGAGCTGAGCCAGGCGATCTTTTCCCGTCACGCCATTCCACCGGAACACGTGGTGGCACACAGCGACATCGCACCGGATCGCAAGCAGGACCCTGGCGAATTGTTTCCCTGGGCGCGCCTGGCCAGCCACGGCATCGGCCTGTGGGCGGATTGCGACGGCTCGAATCTGTCGAAGACCGACGATGATTTGAGCGGAGGCCTGGCATCATTGGGTTTCGATATGCAGGACAACTCGCCCGATAAACTGGCAACCGTCCTGCGCGCCTTTCAGAGACATTGGCGCCAGGAAGCCATCACCGGCCTGCCCGACCGCGGCACCGCCGCCCGCCTCAGGGCACTACTCAACTAACAAAAGTTTTTTGGTTCTTTTTTTCAAAAAAGAACCGCTTTCTTCCTTTACTGCTCCAAGCCCCACTGTCGTTGTCGCTATACCCCAACGCCCGATAAGCCGCATCGACAAGGCTCTGCCCCCGCGCATTCAACAAAATGCCCGCGCCCATTCTGTTCATCGTATAGCCGAAACTCAGTTCCGCGCGGGGATCGGCGAAGCCCAGGCTCCCACCCATGCCGACATGGCCGAAGGCGCCTTCGCCCAGCAGCACGCTGTCACCGGCGACCGCGCGATTATCGGTGCTCACCATAAAACCAGGCCCGAAGCGCATCGGCTGCATCAACGTCGCATCCTCATGCGTGGCCGCGGAAACACGCCCCATGCGCGCGATCGTCTCGGGCCGCAGCAACGCGCCGCCGCCATTGGCCAAAGGCGCGTACATGCCAGCAAGGCCACGCGCATTGGTGATGCCGTTGGCGCTGCCGATTTCGGCCGCGTGTATTTCGCGCGTGTTGAAATCCGCGCCGCCGTTGTTGGTCAGGAAAAGCTGCGGCAAGCTGCCCTGCTCCGCCATGGCCTGGAAAAACTTGGAGCGAAAATTTATCTCCGACGGACTGGCGGCAATCATGGGCGCCACGCGATGCGCCACGCTCGCCGGCAGGCCGATATGGAAATCCAGTCCCAGCCGGTCGGCCACCTCGCGCTTGAAGAAGGCGCCCATCGGTTCCCCGGCCGCCAGGCGCACCATCTGCCCCACGGTCCAGGCAAAGGTCACGCCATGATAACCCTGGCGCGTGCCGGGCGCCCACCACGCCGGCTCGGCCGCGACGCGATCGACCATGTAATCCCAATGGGCATATCCGCCCGCCTTCACCGGCGCGCGCAGATGCGGCACCGGCGAGGTATGGGCGAGCATATTGGCCAGCGTGGTCCCCGCCTTGCCCTCGGTGGCAAATTCCGGCCACAGCTTCGCGACATCGTCATGCAGGCCGAGCTTTCCTTGCTCGATCAGCATGTGTGCGCACAGGGCGGTTGCACCTTTGGTGCAGGAAAAGACAATCGAGACGGTATCCTGCGTCCAAGGCGCGTCGGTTTTGGGATCGGCCAGTCCGCCCCACAAATCCACGACAGTGACGCCGCGATGGGTGATGCAAAGGCTGGCGCCGACTTCGCCGCGCTGGTCGAAGTTTTCGGCAAAAGCAGTGCGTACGGCGTCGAAGCCGGGGGCGCAGTCGCCTTGAACAAGCTGGGTCATGTTATCCTCACCAAACCCCGTGCCGACGACGATTGCTTAAATTATTGACGGGGGGTCTGGGGGGGCAGGCACTGCTCCCCCAGCCTTCCTAAAAGAATCCAGCTCTCTGCTTACGTGTATGATTCGCGCCATCAACCCGAGGATCAACGCTTGATCAATCTCACAATTCCCCGACATCGAGCAAGCATGCGCACCGCCCTCGCCCTTGCTGCCTTCACTCTTCTTGGATGGGCGCGCGCGCAGGGGCAACCCATCGCCCTCGCCGCGCCCGTCACCCATTTCGCCGCCGCGGAGCTGGGCGGCATACGTACCATCGTGCGCTACGCCGTGGCCCGGCCGGATCGAACGGAAGTGGACTACCTCCTGCTCGGCGAGCCGTCCGCCGACATAAAGGGCGCGCCGCCGCTCGCCATCCAAATCGAGGGGCCGCACGGAGATCCTGCAATTTTGGCTGACGTGCAGGGCGCGGACTGCACGCTGTCGCAAACGGCCATCCTTCGCGTGGGGCGGCACGTTGTGCTGATATCGGCCGTCCGCGCGGAGGATGCAAAGCAGGTGCTGGCCGGCGCGCTATCGCAACCCGGTCCGATGGACGTCACCGTCTATCGCGCCCGTCCAGGCGGCGAGCCAGGAGAATCCACGCCCGTGTTCACGGCCGAGCCGACCCCGACCAGAACCAAGGCAGTTTGCGCCGCGGCGCAAGTGCAACAGGCCATCGATGCCGTGTCCCATCGCGTTGCCGCCCGATGAGCGACCATCTCCCCGCCTCGCCACTGCCGATCGCTGCCCTGCGGTCCGCGCCGAGCACGGCGACCTACATCTACGCGGACGGCCATACGATCACCCTTCACGGCGATCGTCCCTACCGGAACAACAATCCCGGCAATCTCCGCTATCTGGGGAAAACAGGACCCGCCAGGGCGCAAGCCGATGGCGCGCTCGGCCTGGAACAGGGCGGCTTTGCCATTTTCCCAAGCGTCGATGCAGGAGAAAAGGCGCTGAACATGGCCATCGACCGGGGTGCCGCGGCGCGCAGAAGTCTCTCATCTTTCATCAACCAGTACGCGCCGCCTGGCGACCACAACAACACGGCCTCCTACATCGCGACCGTGGCAAAGGCGCTGGACGTGACACCAACGGCGACGCTGGACCTGCTCGGCCCCGCGCAACGTTCGATCCTGGCGCAGACGATCATGGTGCAGGAAGGCGGAGCCTCGCACGGGCACGAATTCGCGCCCCCAACGCTCATGCCGGCCAAAGCGCCTTAAGCCGCCGCGTAACTCACCAGCGCCATGCCTTGCTTGACCGGTACCAAATTGGCGAAGAACCGCTCCGCGCACGCACGCCACGAATACGTCTTCGCATAGTCCCGGCACGCCGCCCGGTCGCCATGCACCAAGGCCGCCAGGCACGCCGCCCGCAAATCCGCGTCCACCGCGCCCACGCCCGCCCCGCCTGCGGCCAGCACATCCTTCGGACCCGTCACCGGAAAGGCAGCCACCGGCGTGCCGCAGGCCAGGCTCTCCAGCATCACCAGACCGAACGTGTCGGTCAGCGACGGGAACACCATCACGTCCCCGCCCGCATAAGCCCGCGACAATTCCTGGCCATGCCGCGCGCCGGCGAAATGCACGTCCGGATAGCGCGCCCTCAACGCCGCCAGTTGTGGGCCATCGCCCACCACCACCTTCGATCCCGGCAAATCCAGCGACAGGAACGCGCCGATGTTCTTCTCCACCGCCACGCGGCCGACATAGAGAAACACCGGCCGCGCCAGGCCCTCCCACGCCTCGCGCGGCGCCGGCGTGAAGGCGGCCAAATCCACCCCGCGGGACCACGGCCGCAAGCGGGCAAATCCGCGAGACGCCAGTTCCTGGCTCAGGCTTTCGGTGGCCACCATCAGGCCATGGCCGGCGTTATGAAAACGCCGCAGCCAGGCGTAGCTCAGCGCCGTGGGCACGCGCGTGCGCGCGCGCAGATACTCCGGAAAGCGCGTGTGAAACGCGGTCGTGAAATGCCAGCCGCGCCGCCGCGCCAGACCGCGCGCGGCAATGCCAAGCGGCCCTTCGGTGGCGATATGCAGCGCATCCGGCCGGAATTGCATCATGATTTGCGCCAGGCGCCGGCGCGGCAGCACGCTCAGGCGGATATCGGGGTATGTCGGGCAAGGCAGCGTGCGAAAACGGTCCGGCCCCACCACCTCGGCCACCACGCCCATCGCCTGCAGCTCGCGCACCAGGGTGGCCAGCGTGCGCACCACGCCATTGACCTGCGGCAACCACGCATCCGAAACGATCAGCACCCGCGAATGGGGCGAAAGCCGCCTTGCACTCTCTGGTTCGCTCTTACCAAGAGAAGAGAAGGCTGGGGGAGATGTGCCATCCCCCCCAGACCCCCCGTCGGTTTTTGCGGAGCCGCCTAAGATGATGGCGGGGGGTCTGGGGGGGCAGGCACTGCTCCCCCAGTCTTTTTGAGAGTCCAGCTTTCTGCTTGTCGGTATCAGATGGCCATCAGGCAGGTTGGGCCACCCTGACGCGCCTGGGCTCGAAGAAGGACAGCCGGTTCACCGCCGCCCAGTCGATCAACTCCAACCGCCCGTCCTGGTGTTCGACCAGAGCCGTGCAGCTCTCCACCCAGTCGCCAGTGTTCAGATACAGCATGCCGTCGATCATGCGCATTTCCGCATGGTGGATATGGCCGCAGACGACGCCATCCAGGCCGCGGCGGCGCGCTTCACCGGTCAACGCGATTTCGAACCGGTCCACCGCCTTCACCGCCTCCTTGACCTGGCGCTTGGCCCATTGGCTGAGCGACCAATAGGGATAGCCCAGGCGGCGCCGCACTGCATTGAAATAGCGGTTGAGGCTCAATGCGCGGCCATACGCCCAGTCACCGAGCAGCGCCATGAGCCGCGCGTGGCGCACCACGCTGTCGAACTGGTCGCCATGGATGATCAGCAGGCGCCTGCCATCGGCCAGTTCGTGCACCGCTTCATCGGCAAAAATCATGCCGCCGAGTTCCAGTCTCATCGGCAGCCACGGGCGGAACATTTCGTCATGGTTGCCCGGAATGTAGAGCACGCGCGCGCCGGAGGCGGCGTGGCGCAGCAGCAGGCGCACCACCTCGTCATGCATTTCGTCCCAGTACCAGCTTTTGCGCAGGCGCCAGCCATCGATGATGTCGCCGACGAGAAAGAGCGTGTCACAGGTGAAGGCGCCGAGGAAATGGGCGAGGAAATCGCTGCGGCAGCCGCGCGTGCCGAGATGGGCGTCCGAGAGGAAGACGGTGCGGTAATGTGTCCGGCGGCCGGAAGCGAGATTCGGTGGGGTGAGGGAGATCGCGTTCATCGCCGCCTCTTCATCGTCTGCGTCGTGTGCGAGCGCAGCAGATAGACGTGGTACCGCGCCGTGTCAGTGAAGTTTGCGTGACGCAGACGGCGATCTTCCTTAAGGAAATTGGCAAGACGACGTACTCGACGGAAATAGCGGTGCCGTTCGTCGCCCGCAAAACCACGGCGCAAGGGTAAGCGAGGCTCAAACCGAAAGACGGGGAGTTTGGCGGGAACGGCACGTCCCCACCACCCTTCCCTTACCTGCAACCGCGTGCATCTTCACGGATCTGCCTCGCAACTGCAACCGAATCGTCAACAATCGACACGTCTATACCACGCCTTGCAGTCCAGTGGTGCCGGCTGTCGGAACATGATCGTCATTTACAATCCCGCTGCCGGCAACCGCCGCGTGCACCGGCTGTGGGACGTGCTGGACATCCTCAGCGGCTCGGGCGTTCGTGTAACGCTGAGGGTGACGACCCATGCCGGCCACGCCAGCGCGCTGGCGGAAGCGGCGGCGCGGGATGGTGCGCAGCTGATCGTGGCCGCCGGCGGGGACGGCACGATCGCCGAGGCCGCCGCGGGACTGGTGGGGACAAACGCCAAGCTGGGGGTTATTCCGCTGGGCACCGCCAACGTGCTGGCGCAGGAGCTGGCGCTGCCCTTCACGCCGCGGGATATCGCCGCCTGCCTGGCGTTCGGGCGCACGCAGAC